>JBNMJW010000066.1:0-10626 GCA_050874025.1 Candidatus Ornithospirochaeta sp. | reverse complement strand
TAGAAATGATGGGTCTAATCGGTATGGGTAACAACCCAATGGTTGGAGCTAGTGTTGCAGTTGCAGTTGCAGTTGCGGAAGCAATGAAGAAGTGAGATAGAGAATATCTCTAATAAGAAGAGCATGGCGCCTACCATGCTCTTTTTTACTGCCAATATTTTTTCATTCTTTCTCTAAGCGAAAGCTTATATTCATCCCAATCAGAAATAGGTCTCGTTGCAACGCCGTCTAGAATAGCTTGTTTGGCAACAGCAGTTGCCTCCCATTCTATTACTCTAGGATCAAAAGGTTTTGGAACAGTATAGTTTCTGCCAAAAGCGAAGTCTTGACCATTGTAGGCTTTCCTTACTTCTTCTGGTATCTTTTCCTTTGTTAATGCTACTAAGGCTAAAGTAGCAGCTTTCTTCATATTCTCTGTAATTTCTCTAGCTCCAACATCTAAGGCCCCTCTAAAAATAAAGGGGAAGCCCAGTATGTTATTTATTTGATTTGGGTAATCGCTTCTACCTGTCCCCATAATCACATCACTTCTTGTTCCTGTTGCTTCTTCATATGTTATTTCTGGGTCAGGATTAGCCAAAGCAAAGACAATCGGATTCTTTGCCATAGATAGTAGCATTTCTTTTTTTAAAACACCTTTTGCAGATACTCCAATAAATGCATCAGCATTTTTTATTGCTTCAGCAAGAGTTCTAACGCTTCTAGTTGTTGCAAATTCTTTGTGTATTGGGTTTAAGTTTGGACGATCTTTGTATATAACGCCATCAATATCTGTCAAAATAAGGTTCTCTTTTTTTATTCCTAAACTTATGAGCATTCTTGCTATTGAAATGCCAGCAGCTCCTGCTCCAGAGAGTACTACATTTAAATCCTCAAATTTTTTATTTGCTACTTCTGAAGCATTGATTAAAGCTGCAGAAGCAATAATAGCTGTTCCATGCTGATCATCATGAAATACTGGGATATTGCATCTCTTTTTTAGCTCTGTTTCGATATAAAAACATTCAGGGCCTTTGATATCTTCAAGATTTATTCCGCCAAATGTTGGGGAAATTGCTTCAACAATAGAAATAAACTTATCTGGATCTTTTTCATTTATTTCGATATCGAAAACATCGATATCTGCAAAACGTTTGAAAAGAATAGCTTTTCCTTCCATTACAGGTTTACTAGCTAAAGGTCCTCTATCTCCAAGTCCAAGAATGGCTGTTCCATTTGAAATAACACCAACAAGATTTCCTTTTGTTGTGTATTTATAGGCATTTGCTGGGTCTTTATCAATTTCAAGGACTACTTTACCAACTCCTGGAGTATAAGCGAGTGATAAGTCCTCTGCATTCTTGCAAGGTTTGGACGAAATTACTTCAATTTTTCCTTTCTTTCCTTCTTCGTGGTACTTTAGTGCTAAATCTTTTTCCATAGTCACTTCAGAATACTTAATTTTCTATTAAGTGTCTCCTCACTAATTGAGCATAATTCTGCGTATAGCTTTTCAGTTAAGGTAATGGCATTTTATCTTAAATAAATGCAATTCTTGAACACAATGTATTTTTTACGTAAAAAAAGAGGGGTAATTAGTTGTAGGTAAAACACAAGAAGTATACAATTGCGTGGAAGCAATGACTATTAGAAATAATTCATCTTCAAAAAGGCGATTTGTTTGTTTATAGCGATGTTTTTTTTAATTTTATTCTTCATGATGCATGAATATGTCAAAAAGTGGCAAGAATAGAAATATCTGTCCTAATTGACGGTAGAAAAGAGTAATTTTAAACTTTATATAGTGATAAATTCTAATCTTTGAAGAAGAGAAGAGGAGCAGCAATGAAAGCAATTAATGAAGTAGTAAAAAAGACTAAACGCCCTGTAAAGGCTGTTCAGTTTGGAGAAGGAAACTTTTTAAGAGCATTTATTGATTACCAAATAGATGTAATGAATGAAAAGACAGACTTCAATGGATCAGTTGTTATGGTTCAGCCACTTAAGAATGGTATGGGCGATATGATAAATAGCCAGAATGGTATTTATACAACAGTCCTACGTGGTGTTGAGAACGGCAAAGAAGTTGAAGAAGATAGAGTTGTAACAAGCGTTGAAAAATGTGTTAATCCATACACAAATTACGATGAATACATTGCCCTAGCAGATAACCCTGATTTGAGATTTGTTTTCTCAAATACAACAGAAGCTGGTATTGCTTATGATCCATCTGTTAAGAAAGATGACAAGCCTCAGTCTTCATTCCCTGGTAAGGTAACAGCTTTCCTCTACAGAAGATTTAAGACATTTAATGGAGATAAATCTAAAGGCCTAATCTTTATCCCTTGTGAATTAATCGATAAGAATGGTTTCTTTTTGGAGAAGTATGTATTACAGCATTCTCAGGATTGGGGACTAGAAAAGGAATTCATTGATTGGGTGAAAGAGACTTGTGATTTCTGTTGTTCTCTTGTAGATAGAATTGTTCCAGGCTACCCACGCTCTGAAGCTGATAGCATTTGCGAGCGCCTTGGCTACAAAGACAACCTTCTTGATTCAGCAGAAAAGTTCCTCTTCTGGGCAATTGAATACACAAAAAAGAGCCATGAAGATGAACTTCCTACAGGTAAGGCAGGTCTCAATGTTGTTTGGACAAAAGATATGAGCTTCTTTAGAACTAGAAAGGTTCGTATTTTAAATGGAACACACACAATGAGTGTCCTTGCTGCATATCAAGCAGGAAAGAATACTATTGAAGATTGTATGAATGATTCTCTTATCTCATCCTTCATGTATAAAGGATTATTTGAAGAAATAATTCCAAGCATGGATGGAGATAAAGATCTCCTTACAACATATGCTGGTGATGTTTTAAATCGTTTCCGCAACCCATATATTGTCCATCTATTACTCTCTATCAGTTTGAATAGTACATCAAAGTTCAAGACTAGAGATCTTCCTTCACTTCTTGGTTATGTTGAAAAAGAAGGAAAGCTTCCTCCTGTTCTTGTATTCTCTCTTGCTTCTCTTATCTCTTTCTATGAAGGAAAGAAGAAGGAAGATGGTAGCTATATGGGATCTAGAAATGGTGAAGAATACAAAATTATGGATAGCCCAGATGTTATTTCTTTCTTTGATTCGCTATACTCAAAAGAGTATAAGAGCGTAGAGGAGAAGGCTTCTGTTCTCAGTTCTTCTGTTCTTAAGAAGACAGAGTGGTGGGGCGAAGATTTAACAAAGGTTGAAGGCTTAGAGAAGCTTGTAGAAGAAGACCTTGTTAAGATTTGGAGCCTAGGTATGACTAAAGCTCTTGTTTCTATTGTGGAGTAATGGAAAGTGAAGCTTATTAAAATTAACGCTAAAGACAATGTCGCTGTTGCCCTTGAAGCATTAAGTGCTGGCGAAGTACTAATCGTTGAAGGTGAGCCTGTTACAATACTTGGTGATATAATCCCAGGCCATAAGGTTGCTCTAGAAAATATAAAGGAAGGGGAGGCTGTTATAAAGTATGGCTATCCAATTGGTAGAGCAAAAAAAGATATTAGAAAAGGTGAATGGGTTCATACCTTTAATTTAAAGACTCAACTCGAAGAAAGTGGTGATTACCACTATGATGAAGAGCGTGCTAAAGAGTATTTAATTGAGGCAGAAGAGAGACAAAAGCGTAATTTAAGTGACGGTTGCCCTTGCATAAAGGCCTATGAAAGAAAGAATGGTGATATTGGTATTCGAAATGGGCTTTGGATTGTTCCAACTGTTGGTTGCGTTAATGAGATAAGTAAAAAGCTTGCTTCTTGGGGTAATGAAAACCTGGGCCTTGAAGATGGAGTCAAGGCCTGGACTCATCCTTTTGGATGCTCACAGCTAGGTGACGACCACGAAAATACTCGTAAGATTCTTTCTGGTCTTGTAAAGCATCCTAATGCTGGTGGTGTACTTGTTGTTGGACTCGGATGCGAGAATAACACAATGGATTCATTTAAAGCACTTCTTGGCCCTGTAGACGAAGAAAGAATAAAGTTCATGGTCTGCCAGGAGGAAGATGACGAATTAGAGAAGGGTAAGGAACTATTACAGGAAATCGCAAGCGTAATGAAGAATGACAAACGAACTGTTGTTTCTGCATCTCGTCTTGTTGTTGGCATGAAGTGTGGTGGTTCTGATGGACTTAGTGGAATTACAGCTAATCCTCTTGTAGGTAGATTTACAGATGCACTTACTTCTATTGGGGGAACTGCTATCTTAACAGAGGTTCCTGAGATGTTTGGTGCTGAGCAGGTTTTAATGGATAGGGCTTCATCAAGAGAGGTCTACGATAAAATTGTAGACATGATTAATGCCTTCAAGCATTATTTCGTCTCTCATGGTCAGGTTGTTTATGAAAATCCAAGTCCTGGAAATAAAAGTGGTGGTATTACAACGCTTGAAGATAAGTCTCTTGGCTGTGTTCAAAAGGGTGGTAGTGCTCCTGTTACAGGTGTTCTTCACTATGGAGATAAGGTATCAACAAAGGGTTTGAATCTTCTTTCTGGTCCAGGTAATGATATAGTATCTACAACTGTTCAGACAGCAAGTGGTGCTCATATGATTTTATTTACAACAGGTAGAGGAACTCCACTTGGAGCACCTGTTCCGACAGTTAAGATTGCAACAAATACTCCTCTTGCAGAAAAAAAGAAGTCTTGGATAGATTTTAATGCAGGACGTCTTCTTTCTGAAGATAAAGAGAAGGTTGTCTCTGATTTCATAAGCTATATTCTTGAAGTTGCTAGTGGTGAAAAACATACTAGAAATGAAGAGAATGGATATGCTGAAATATCTATCTTTAAAGATGGAGTTGTCCTATAAAACAATGGAGGTCGAAAGACCTCCTTTTATGTAATTGAATCAATAATTGATATTGCTTCCATATACATTCTTGGAATGTGGAATGGACCTTTGTACATGTTGCCCTTTATTCTTGTGGCAATTGTTCCATCGCGATGTAGATAGCCATACCATTCGCCATTCTCTTTGTCGACAAAATGTGATGAGATATAATCATCAACAAGAGAGAAAAGAGTAAGATACTTTTCATCTCTTGTTATTGCGTAGGACAAAAGAGACGAAATGACAGCTTCTGTTTGTGGCCACCAAAATTTCATATCTTGATGGTATTCAGAGAGTGGAAGTGACAATATATCTCTATATTGTATTATTCCCCCGCCATATTCTTCATCCCAACCAAGCTTCCATTCCCAAGAAAAAATCTTTAACCCCAAGTCGATGATGCTTTTATCATTTCTATAGAGTCCTTCCTTCATAATGAACCAACTTGCTTCAAGTGCATGTCCAGGATTAAGAATTCTACCTTCAAAATGATCTAGCATTAAACTTGAATCTGGTGCAACTTGTTCTACCATGCACTTATATTCATCCCTAACAAAAGACCTTTGTATGGTAGTTAATAAAGATGAGATATAAGAGTCGAAGTATTCTTTCTTTTCAGGTGCAATTGCACGCAATTGTGAGAGCACATTAATCATAATCATTGGCTCTGCAAAAGAAATAGATGCTTCTGTTTCAGGATTAAACTTGGGAGTAAGAACTCCTGGTGTCTCTCTTACACAATCAACCTTTTCTAAGAGAGAAAGAGCTTTTTCCTTATAGCGTTCATCTCTACTTATTTTATAATACTGAGCCCAACCAATTATTGCGAATGTCTCAGAAAAGAAATAGCGCTCTCTCTTAATTACCTTCCTACCATCTTTTGTAACTCGGAAGAACATTCTTCCATCGCTATCGAAACATTTATCTAGAAATGGAAGGATCGCAAGAGATGCATCTAAGTATTCCTCTTTCTTAAAGAGCTCATAAGCCTTAGAAAAGACCCAAAGAGCACGGCCTTGGAACCAAACAGATTTATCTGTTTCTATCACTGTTCCGTCTTCGCTTAGTCCTGTATAAATACCACCATTTATTTTATCTATTCCATTCTTAAGCCAAAAAGGAAGGACGTTGTCTAAAAGCTCTCTCTCATACCTTGCTCTAATCTCTTTGAGGTTAACCATTAGTTTTATTTCCCTTCAAGTGCCATCATCTTGTTTATTCTTCTAATGTGTCTTTCTTCATTAGAGAAAGGAGTTGAGAGAAATGTATCTAGAATATCCAAAACAGGCTCTGGATAGTCAAATCTGCCACCAAATGCAATAAAGTTTGCGTTATTGTGTTCTCTAGTTTTTTCTGCTGCGTATTTGTTTTGAACAAGAGCACATCTAATACCTTTCATCTTATTTGCAGAGAGTGAGATGCCGATTCCAGTACCACAAAGAAGAATACCGAAATCATAACCACCTTTACGATATTCCAATACGGCCTTTTCTGCCATATCTGGATAGTCAACACTCTTCTCTTCATCTGTTCCTAAATATGTATACTCAATACCTTTTTCCTGTAAATGCCTTAAAATTTCCTGTGTTCTTTCAACAGCACCATGGTCATTAGCTACAACAACTTTCATTCTTTTATTCTCCTATTATCTCTATTTGACAAGCTTTCATTGCTTCTAGAGCTATGTTATGACGAGATTTACTTACACCACGAGAAAGAGATGCATCAACTATAATATGTGCATTCGGAAGAAATGCTTTTACGAGAAGTGCATTAGAAATTACACATATATCTGTGCATAGGCCCATTAATGTAATGGATGCTATCTCTTCTTCATTATTCATTTTTAGAAGCTTCTCTCCTAAGAGAGTAGAGCCAAATGTTTCTTTATCGATTGGCTCTGTTTTTCTAATTTCATCTAAACTATCTACAATCTCCCAACCTTTTGTATTTTTAATACAATGCTTTACTGGGAGATTTTTTCCTTCCTCTGTTTCAAGATAATTTGAATAGTGGGTATCTCTAGTAAAAAGGACAGGGCCAACAAAGTTTAGTATCCTCTCCCTCATGGGGAGAATAATTTCTTCTGCATCCTTACTTCCGAGAGATCCTGTTAGAAAATCATTTTGCATGTCTACAACGATTAATATATTCTGCATACTTCAATTGTAATCTTTTACAAAGAAAATTGGAGTACAAAGATTGTTAAAATTAGTTTACACTTTAGCCATGAGAGATATTTATATCACAGGGCACAGAAACCCAGATTTGGATAGTATCTGTTCTGCCTATGGTTATGCTGAATTAAAAAATATTATTGATAGAGAAAATCGTTACCATGCTGTTAGATGTGGTCATATGAGCGATGGGGTAAAGAAGCAATTTTCGCTTTTAGGCGTAGAGCCTCCTCCATATATGAAGGATGTTAAGCCAAAGGTAAGCGATGTGATGCTTAAGCCCATTGAAAAAGTAGAAGCATCGGACCCTATATATAATCTTGTTAAAACATACAATGAAACACACCCATCTGCTTTCCCTGTTTATGATAAGGGAGATTTTATTGGTCTATTAAGTATTGATGATATTACAGGATGGTTTTTAAAGGACAATGCAGAAGAGGTTCCTCATTATGACTTTACTGTAAATAACATTGAGCGTGTTATTCCTGGCAAAGTAATAAAAAGAGGTAGAGAAGGCTTTAATGCTTCTATACTAGCTGGCGCTGCTGCTTATGAAGATTTCTGTCGTTTTGTCGACAGTAGAAAAGATACAATTGTAGTTTTGGGCTACAGAAAGAGATATATCGAATATGCTATCAGTGCAGGTGTCAAAGCTATAATGATTACAACTTCTACAAGTTGCGATGATATAGATTTTTCACACTATGAAGGAAGTGTATATATTACACCACTTGGAACTGCAGAAGTTGAAAGAAGACTTAGAATGACACCTAGCGTATCAACAATAATTGGTAAGCAGGGTAAGAGACTCGATAGCGAAGACTTTTTCGATGATGCTAAAGAGGCCCTAACATCCAGTAATCTTCGTGGTCTATCTGTTTTTGAAAACGGGGAGTTTGTTGGCTTTGTAACAAGAAGATGCTTTCTTGAAAAGCCAAGCTATAGTGTTATTCTAGTTGACCATAATGAGATAGCTCAGAGCATTAAGGGTATAGAAGAGGCTACTGTTGTTGAGATAATCGATCATCATAGACTTGATGCTTTAAAGACAAGCCTTCCTATATTTATCGATGCAGAACCATTAGGTAGTACTTGTACAATTGTTTATCAACAGTATTTAAGACACAACATCGTTCCAAGCGAGACAACTGCAAGGGTACTTTTGACAGGCATTGTTTCAGATACATTATGCTTGCGTTCTCCTACAACTACAGCTATCGATAAGACTGCTGCTGGGGCACTTGCGGCTATTTGTGGCGAATATGATATTTATTCATTTGGAACAAAGCTCTTTTCTATTATTGATTCTCTTTCTTCTAGAGAACCAATCTCTGCAATTGAGGGGGACTTTAAAGTTTACACAGAGAAGGATATTAAGATTGGAATAGGACAGTGTGAAGTAACAACGCTTTCTGATCTTCCATCATATAGTGAGAAGTACTTAGACTCATTAAATGCAATAAAAGAGAAGAAAAACCTTGATTGGGCTATGCTTCTTATTACTGATGTGCTTAGAGAAAAGAGTGTACTTCTTACTACAGAATGTAAATATAGGCAAAAGCTTCAGTGGAGTGAAATCAATAATTGTATTTATGATATGCCAGGAGTCCTAAGTAGAAAAAAACAGCTTCTTCCGGAAGTAATTCATTGCTTAGAATAGAAATAAGTAGAGAGGTTAAACACCTCTCTTTTATTTTATTGTGTTAAAACAAATAATCTCATTTGTGCATCAAAAAATAAAAAATGTTCAAAAATCAAACATTTGATGTTTAATATTTGGTACTAATTGAACTATATTATTTATTATACACAGGAATATTAATATGGATACGAAAGATAAGTTGAGAGAATCGCGAGAATTATTGCATTTGACACAAGAGTATGTTGCGAAAATACTTGATATTTCTAGAACCGCTGTAGTGCAAATTGAAAATGGTAAACGTAGAATAAGCGCCGATGAGATAGCAAAGTTTAGTAAGCTCTATGGTGTTTCTATTGATTATCTAATGGGAACACAAATAAAAAGCGATAGTGTGGAGATTTTTTTAAGGGGTTTTGAAGGTCTTTCCGATAGAGATAAGGAAGAGATATTGAATTTAATTGAGTTTAAAAAACTTATTGCTATGAAACAAAAAGGGGAAGAAAAATAGTGTTCTTTCCAAAAGAAACTATACAAAGATATCGTTTTGATCCAGAAGGTTTTGCTGATTTTTTTCTTAATAACTTTTTTAAAGACTCCGTAATAACTTTTCCTATTAATCCATTTTCAATTCTCAAAAAATTAGGCATTCCTTATCTTTTTAGAAGCCTTGATAAACTAGATGGTCTTATTTTTTCAGATTCAAATTTAGATGATGATGTTTTTGTTGTTATCAATTCTAATAGAGTTGTACAGAGAATTCGGTTTTCATGCGCACATGAGTTGTGTCATTATTTGAAAGATATAGGGAATCCTGCATATAATCCGTTAAAATGTTTCGCTAGCTCAAAAACGCAAATAGAGCGTTATGCCGAGAGTTTTGCTGCTTCATTATTGATGCCACGTGGAGAACTTAAGCGTGTTATATCCAAACAAATAAGTAAAAGCTATCTCTCCACAGACAACATTTTGCAAATTGCTGATTATTTTGGAGTTAGTTTTACCTCTTGTTATTATAGAATACGTCAAGTTTTTCCTGAGTCATTACCATATGATATTGAAGCACAGGTAAATAAATATCATCCAAATGTTAGGCGTTTAGATTTAGGTTTTAGTGATATTTCTCTTTATGAACAAATATTGAATTCGTGGGATTATGCTTGGAATAATTCTTTTAATTCTCGCGCATCATATATTTTTAAGAATGATTATGTTTTTAATGATGCTAGACTTGAAGGTCTAAGTATTTCTTTAGAGGACGTTGCTGAAATACTTACAGATATTCGTATAAACAAGCAATCTAGTAAATATTGTTCTCCTCAATATAGTAATTTCACTGAAGTGGCGGGACATTCGGCTTTATATGACTTTATATTTAATTTTCCTAAAGAAGAAAAGTTAAATATATATATTGTTTTGCAACTTAATAGAATTCTTTTTTCGTGCACTCCTTACCCTGAATTTGGAGGTAGAACGCGAGTTCAAAACACAATGGTAATCGGCGCAAAGTTTAATACTTTAGATTATCAAGATGTTATGAAAGAACTTATTAAACTAGACGAAACTATTCAGTTTTTGGAAGCACATTACTTAGAATTAAACAAAAGTGAAATTGTTAAGCAAATTGTTATTGTGCATCATAGGTTAACGGTTATTCATCCATTTTTGTGATGGAAATGGACGAACAATTAGAGCCTTTATGAATTTATTGTTAATGAGATATGGAATTCCTCCTGTTTTTATCGGTGTTTCTCAAAAAAAACAATATGTTCAAGCTTTAAACAATGCGGACTTAAATGGAGATTTTGAAGAGTTATATAATTAAAACTTCCCCAATTTATTGTACTATAGAGTCTCTGAAACAGGATTCTTTCTAGGTCTACCTCTCTTTTTCTTTGATGCGCTTGGGTCAGGAAGAGGCTTGGTTCTCTTCCTTCCTCTCTTCTTAGGCTCTGGCTT
>JBNMJW010000065.1:0-10710 GCA_050874025.1 Candidatus Ornithospirochaeta sp. | reverse complement strand
GTATTAAACATAGCTTAAATAAGTCGTTTTCAGATATTATTAAAGTAGAGAAAGATGAATATGACACATCATCTCTCTTCTTTATAGCAGAACCGATAGATAAGAAAAGAACAGAGATTCTCTTTTCCTTGGAAGATGATAGTTCTCTTCCTTTTCAAATTACTAAGCGCTATAAGCTAAGATCTAATACATTTATTTTAGATTCAACTATTATAAATAAAAATAAGAAGATTAAGGGACGATATAAGCTATCACTATACTTATCTGCACCAGACTCTGTAATTGTTGGACCTGAACAGAGAATGGATATAGTAACAAAGGGCTTTGTTGAATCGAAGACTGTTAAGTATGGTTCTCGACTTGATGATAGCTATCTAACTATTACGTCAACAAAGAATTTTACGCTTACAGAAGAGAGCAACAAAGAAAAACACCATACTGCTCTTGGCGAAGAAGAATTTACTCTCTATAAGAAGATAACATTCTCTTTTCCTCTTGAAGTTGAAGCGGATGAGTCGGTAACCTATAGATTAGTATTAAGAGCATCCTCTAGTAAGAAGGATGGAGAAAAAGTTGATTAAGGAGAAAAAGAAATGTTTATAGAAAACAAAGCAAGATTTGAAGATATCAAAGTGGAAGCCTACAATGTATGGAGGCGTCTTTGAAGCGGCTAATACTGAAGGCAAAATAAAAGCTTTAGAGGAAGAGACTGCTAAGCCAGATTTTTGGACAGACAGAGAGAAAGCTGAAAAAACATTCCAAGAACTAAATTCTTTAAAGGATAGCTATTATCCATGGAAAAATCTTATTAAAGAGATTGATGATTTATCTGAACTAATTGAACTATATAAGAGTGAAGAAGATGAAGATCTTCGTTTAGAATTACAGAAGCAAATTGATGATATAGACAATGCCTTTAAACCACTAAAAGTAAAGACTCTTCTTGATGGAAAGTTTGATAAAAATAATCTCTATTTATCTGTACACGCAGGTGCTGGCGGAACAGAAGCTAGCGACTGGGCAAGCATGCTCATGAGAATGTATATGCGTTGGACAGAACGCCATGGCTTTAAGTGTGAAGTTTTAGACATGGAAGAGAATGAAGGCGGTATAAAATCTGTCACTATGAAGGTCTCTGGCGACTACGCTTTTGGCTATTTAAAAGGAGAGGCTGGCGTACATAGACTTGTCAGAATTTCGCCTTTTGATGCTGCGAAGAGGAGACATACATCTTTTGCTAGTGTCTATGCTTCTGCGGAAGTTGATGATGATATTGAAATAGATATTAAGCCTGAAGACTATCGACTCGATACATATAGAGCTGGGGGCGCAGGTGGACAGCACGTCAACAAAACAGACTCAGCTGTAAGAATTACGCACTATGCTACAGGTATTGTTGTTCAGTGCCAAAACGAACGTAGCCAATATATGAATAAAGATGTTGCTTTTAAGATGCTTAGGGCTAAGCTTTATGAGTATTACCAAAAGGAAAAAGAGAAAGAGAAGGAAGCTAATGCTATTGCTAAGCAAGATATAGCTTGGGGTAGCCAAATTAGATCTTATATCTTCCAACCATATACTCTAGTTAAAGACCATCGTACAAATTATAGCACAGGCAACATCTCTGCTGTCATGGATGGAGAAATTGATGATTTCATTGAAAGTTATCTCCACTTTATCAAAGAAAGTTAAAATAGCTCTTCTTTTTATTTTCCTTTTAATGCTCTCGACGCCTATATATGCTGCCGAGAGCTTTCGTCTCTCAATTGTTGGAGATAACAGTGATTACTGTAATCTTGTTTCGTCTGTTGCTTCATCTTTTACTTCTCTTTCTTCTTCTTGGGCTAAAACAAAGAGAGAAGAGAGAAGAACGAAGGATGAGTTTATTTCTTTAAGCAAAAGAAAGACAGAAATGAGCCAAAAAGAGATATTTACTGAGATAAAAACGGAAGAGAAAAAAGACGAAGACGAAGTCTTATCTCTTGAAATTGTTACTGTTGATTTCTCCTCCTTTTCCTCTTTTTTGAGAGCATTAGACAGTACAGCTTATTACTATTTAAAGAATACAAATAATTTAGATGCAATTATCTATATTTCTAGTGAAAAACAAAATGGACTAGAAAAAATCAATTTAATTATTGATGGCTCTATTCTTTACTCATCTTGGTATTTAAAAGAAGCAGAAAGAAATGAGATTGATTCTCTTTATTCATTCTTTGCATCTCTCTTTCTTTCTCCTGATTTTTCTTTGTATAGCTTTGAGGTATATCCATCAGATGCAACAGTACTTTTAGATAACTCACCATTAGAGGGAGATGGAGAGCATTTAATAATGAAAAATGGAGAGCATACATTTACTCTCTCTTCATATGGATACGAAAATCTTATTTATACAGCATCATTTTATGGCGAAGACGAAAGAATAGAATTAACAATGACAGAAATTAAGCCGTTTAGTCTCTTTGTTTCTACTATTCCTTATGATGCAGAATTATTTGTAAATGGCATTAAGAGTGAAAACAAGACTTTAGATAATCTCTATACTCCATTTGTTTTGTCATCTGTTAAAGATGGTTTTCTTTCTCTATCTTACCAAGAAAAAGAAAAAAAGGATCATATTACTCTTACGCTTCCGCCATTGTGGACAGATAGTGTAAATTTAATGGAAGAGAAAAAAGGGGACTTTTACAAGAATTTGTTCTATCTTCTTCTCTCTTTCGGTGGTTATACAGCATCTAGCAGCATATCAAATTTATATTCACCAACAATTGGAAAGGTGACACAGGTTGTTTTTACTGGTCTTTCTTTTGTATCATTAATTAATCTAATTCAAAGTGCATATGACTACTATAATAGTTCTAGAATAGGATTATAAATAAAGGAATAAAAAATGGGTCTTTTTTCAAAATTTAGTGCAAAAATAAAGAGTATTTTTACCTCAAAGAAGATAGATGAAGAATTCTTTGAAAATCTAGAAGATACATTAATTGAAGGGGATTTGGGTTCTAGATTAACAGATGAAATTATTACAGAACTAAGAAAGGAAGCTAAAGCAAAGTCGATAGATAACTCTAGAGATTTACAGCTTTTAATGAGAGATATTCTTTCTAAGTATATCAATGCCTATCCATATGAGCTTAATGATGGCTTAAATGTCTTTATGATTTTAGGCGTAAATGGAGTAGGAAAGACGACAAGCATTGCTAAGATGGCGTCTTTTTACACTAAGGAAAATAAGAAAGTACTACTTGCTGCTGCTGATACATTTCGTGCTGCTGCTGTTGATCAACTTGATATACATGCTGAACGATTGAATATGAGAATTGTTAAGCAAAAGACTGGTTCCGATCCAGGTGCTGTTGTTTTTGATGCACTTACATCTGCCATTGCCCAAAAAGATGACTTAGTTCTTGTAGATACTGCTGGAAGAATGCATAACAAAGAGAACTTAATGAGAGAACTCCAGAAGATCGATAAAGTTGTAAAGGGAAGAGGCGTTAAAGAAGAAAACTATAAGAAGTTTCTCGTCCTTGACGCGACAACTGGCCAAAACGGCCTAAGCCAAGCTCTCTTGTTTAACCAAGCAGTTAAGCTAGATGGCATTATTCTAACTAAATATGATTCTGCAGCAAAAGGCGGGGCTCTCGTCCAGATTGGCAAGACACTTTCTCTTCCTGTTCTCTTTGTAGGAACTGGCGAAAAATACACAGATCTTCATCCTTTTAATAAAGAAGAGTATCTTGATGCCCTTATTGGGTTGGAGGATTAGTTTTGAAAAGAGTTCTTCTTGCTCTTCTTTTTCTTTTTTCAATCTTCCCTATTTTCGCTACCTACTATGTATCATCTCCAATAGCTCTTAAGCTTGGCGTTACAGATAGTGTAAATGGTAGTGAGTGGGTCTTATCTACTAATGGAAAAAACGAGACGCTATACCATAATGGCCAAGTTGTCTCTTCAAAGGTTGAAGAAGAAAGCAAAACAATAAAAAGAAATGGAGAGAGAGAGGAAACTCTTATATACAATAGTGATGGGAATATAGAGAGGAAAATTGTTAAAGAGAGTGGAAACACTAAGGAGTACAATTATTTATATTCTAGATCACGTCTTATTGGCTATAACTATTCGGAAAATGGTCTTCTTATAGAGAAAGTTGAGTATGTAACAACATCGAATGGTAGATTGTTGTATTACACCGATAAAGATGGTGGTGTTTACTTAACAGATAGCTACTACGTATATGATAGTGATGAACTAGAATCTGTCTACACTGGAGTGAAGAAAGAAGAAGATTACATAACAATTGAAAATAATGATGGTGGATATACTGAAAAAACAGATATGTCATCTAAGCGCTACAATAGTCTAGGCAGACTTGTTGAAGAAATAAATGATGGTTTTTTCACTCTTTACTCTTATAACGAAGATGGGAGTTTAAAGGAAAAGAGAGAAGAAAAAGAGGACGGAATTTACATCTATCGTGATAACAAAACGATATTTTATACAAGAGATGGTGTCTTAATAAGTGAAAGAGTAGAAAATAGCGACGGGACCTTTGAAGAAATTAGATATATCGATAATGTTCCTCGCTATCGCTTTATATATGATTTAGATGGAAAACGAATAAAGGAGGCATATTCTTTATGATAGGTAATCTTTCTTTTCGTTATGCCTTCCCATCTTCAAGATCACTAAGAAGTAGATCTATTAGAATTATTCTTACTATTAGTCTCTCCTTAACTGTTGTAATTGTTGTAATATCTATAATGGATTTTCTTCAAACTTCTCGCTTTGATGATATAAGAGATGTGAGATCTTTTGATTACATAATCAATGGAGACTATTCAAAGGAAATAAAACAATTAGCTCCTAATGCAACTGTGTTTGTATATGGAGAAGGTGAAGCATTAAGCGAAGATGGTTCTTTTTTAGTTCGCTACATTGACTCCTCTTATTCAGGTGGGCTCAACTTCTTTATTGGCGATACTTCTTCTTTGGTTATTCCTTTTTCTTTATACAAAAGTAACGGAATGAGTAAGATTACGCTTTCTATGTTAAAGAAAGGTAATCGTGTAACAACACTGAAAAGTATAGATTACAATCCTTCTGGAATCTATTACACATCGCTTGGCAATGAATTTGATGACACATATCTATTTTTGCCTTTATCTGAAATGGACGAAAACGTAAGCTTAGTTACTGCTATAAAAAATATTAGTAAAGAAGAGTTAAGTAACGTTATAAATAGTGGCTACGTTTTAAAGAGCTGGAAAGAGAGCGAAAAGAGTTTATATAGTGCGTTCTTAGTTGAGAAGACACTTATGTATGGAGTATTATCTCTTCTTTTTGTAATAATTGCAGTATCCACAAAATCTAGTGTTGTTCTTTTTTCATCTGTTAGAAGAAAAGAGATGGCGGAATTAACTATTCTTGGAATGGAAAGAAAAAGAGTTAATTGTGTTTTTACCCTTTCGTTTCTAATTATAACGCTCATTGGCATTCTGTTAGCTCTTTTCTTAGGTGAAATATCACTAATTGCTATTGAAAGGTATTCTATTAGCACAGATAAAATTATGACGCTAAAGCTATCTCTTCCTTTCTCTGGCTATATCTTTTTCTCTCTATTTCTGCTTTTTTGTACTTTAATATTTACGTCAAGAGAGAATAAAAAGAGAGAGAAAAAAGAACTCTATGAGGTGATTCATGAGCGCTGAACTATTAAAACTTGAAAATATAACTAAATCATTTTCTATTCCTGATTCAAAAGAAAAGCTAGAAATCTTAAAAGATATTAATCTTACTCTTCTTGAAGGTGAGGCCATATCTATAAGAGGAAAAAGTGGTTCTGGTAAATCAACGCTTCTTTCTATTGCGGCGCTTCTAACTCGTGCTACTTCTGGTACAATTTATTATTCAGGAAGGAGTGTTGATAGTTTTACTGACTCATCTCTTTCTCTACTACGAAACAGAAATATGGGATTTGTCTTCCAGTCTTCAATGCTTCTAGACGATTTTTCTGCTGTAGAAAATGTTGCTATGCCACTTTTAATAAGAGGTGAAAAGAGGAAGAATGCACTAGAAAAGGCTGAATACTATCTAAGAATGGTCGGTATGGAGAATAGAATGCAATACAGACCAAAGCTTCTTTCTGGAGGTGAGAGGCAACGTGTTGCAATAGCTCGTGCTCTTTCTCCATCTTCTTCAATTGTCTTTGCTGATGAACCCACAGGAAGCTTAGATGAAGAGACAAGTAAGACAATAGAACATCTTCTATTTGACACTGTCAGAAAAGAAAAACGAGGACTATTACTAGTAACTCATAATCCTTCTTTTGCAAAAAATGCAGACATATGTTATTGCCTTGAAAATGGGGTCTTAAATGAAGAGTGACGCTGAAAAACTCTACATGTCCCGTAAAAACGGTTCAAAGATGGGGACTAGCTATATCTTCTCTCATTATTCTCCGTCACTGATAGTCTTTTTAATTGTTATGACTCTTTCTTTTGTCATGATTTTTATTTCATCAATGTCGAGTGCTATAGATAGAATGATTGTACTTCTTGGTTCTGGTAGTATTCGAACTAAAGTTTTTGTCAATGTAAGTGACATTAAAGGAGCTAGAATTGATGAAGTAAAAGAGGGCGATGGAATTATCTACAGTGAGAATGGTAAGAGCCTAGTCCATCTTAAGGGCGTTGATTTAGCGAAATACTTTGAGGGAGAAAGAGGAGAAGCGCTAGACCTTGTTACTATAAGCGAAAGCTACAAGAATGAGATTATTATCTCATCTTCTCTTTCTGAAAGTCTTTCGTTGTCTCTTGGGTCATCTCTTACATTGCTTATATATGAAAAGGACAGTGAGAGAGCACGCCCTGTTTTAATGAAAGTCAAAGGGATATATTCTTCAGGGTACTCGCAACTAGATAAGTACCTTTCTTATGTAGATATTTCGCTATTAAGTGATGAATCAAACTGGGAAATTCTTTTAGATAAGAAAACAAATATTGATGAAGTTTTAAATAATCTATGGCAAAGAGGAATTTATGCAGAGAGCTACAAAGACAGATATTCATCCCTTTGTGCTAACGTTAATCAATCGATTATGATACTCAATGTCATACTTATCTTTGTGGCAATCCTTGCTGCCTTCTTTAGTGCAGATATAGCACATGTATATATATCACAAGATAGAAAAGATATTGCTTCTTTGCGCTTAATGGGAATGGAAGAAAAAAGAGTAAGAAAGATATATAGGCTTATTACACTTTTCTCTGTTTTCTTCTCTTCTTTACTTGGCATAATCTTTGGCGTTTTACTCTCTCAATTCTCTCCATCTTTAATAAAATTGATTGCACAAAAAGAGCCAGAATTAGTTGAATATTATATTTCTTCATTTACTCTATCTGTACCATACAAATCTTTATTTTTGATGCTAGCACTGATGCTTGTTTGTTCTTACATAACACTCTCTATAGAGCTTTATAGAACAAGAAATGAAGAGCTAAGCTTTGAGATAAAAGAGGAGTAAGTAGAATAATTTTATTCTCTGTTGTATTCTCATACTATGAATCTAGAAGTCTTTTCTTTAGGTACAAGTGGCATGATGCCACTTCCTGGAAGGTTTTTGACATCTTGCCTTGTAAGGCGTGATGGAGAACTCTTCTTATTTGATTGTGGTGAAGGAACACAAGTCTCACTAAAAATGCTCAATTTAAAGTGGAAAAAGATAACAGCTATCTTTATTTCACATATGCATGCTGATCACGTTACAGGGCTTCCAGGACTTTTGATGCTATCGAGTCAAGTTGATAGAGAGGAACCATTATATATCTATGGCCCAAATAAACTAGGTGAGTACATTGACGCTAATCGTCGCATTCTAGATATGTATATAAACTATGAAATAAAATTTATCCCTGTAAGTGATGGAGAGATGTATAAAGGGAATGGTTTCTCAATTAATGCCTATGCATTAGATCATACAAAACCATGCTATGGATACTCACTTGTTGAAGAGGATAGGAAAGGGGAGTTCTTTCCTGAAAAAGCGCTTAGCCTTGGCGTAGAAAAGGGGCCCTTGTTTGGAAGATTACAGAGAGGCGAAGAAATAACGCTCTCTGATGGAAGAGTAATAAAGAGTGAAGATGTAATGGGTGAAAAGCGCTCAGGACGAAAATTTAGCTATATAACAGATACTTTATACTTTAAAGAGATTTCAGATTTTGTACATGATTCAGATATTCTCTTTTGTGAAGGTATGTTTGAGAAAGAATTAGAAGAGACCGCGAAAGAAAAGAAGCATATGACGTGTACAGACGCTGCAACAATTGCAAGAGATGGAAATTGCAAGCTGCTGTGCTTACAACATTATTCGCCTCGCTATCAAGACAAAGAGCTTAAGAAGCTTCTTGTCGAAGCTACAGAGATTTTCCCTAATACAATTCTGACTAGAGATAGAATGAGCTTTAATATCCCACTCAAAGACTAAAAAAATGGCATAGGTAGCTTTTTCCTATGCCATATTCATTTTAGAATATCTTATTTAGATACTTCTTTTATCATTGACTGAGCAGTACTGTTACTTGCCATTGCTGTAACCTTACCACCAAGTGACTTAGCTTTCTTCTGTGCACCCTTAAGAGTTGTGTAAGGAAGTATTGCATAAACAAAGCCATTTTCACTGAAGACTGGAGCATCGAAAGCTTCATTAACAACACTCTCATCTTCATCCTTGAAGGCAACAAGAGTAAGAGGGTAAGAATTTGCTTTTGCTTCAGTAATTTCTTCTTCAAGAGCTTCCCTAAATGAGTAGTAGACTTCTTCCTCTGTTGGAACCTCAACTTCTTTTTCAACAGCAGTTGGAACTTCAACCTCTATAGGTGTGTAGTCGTGTTTAATGATTTCAACAGGAACTTCTTTGATTACCTCAACAGGTACCTCTTTAACAACTTCCTTGATAACTTCAACAGGAACTTCCTTCTCGACTTCCTTAACAATCTCTTTAATTACTTCGACAGGAACTTCCTTAACGACTTCAACAGGAACCTCTTTTTCGACTTCTTTAATTACCTCAACAGGGACTTCCTTAATAACTTCAACTTCGACAGGAACTTCTCTGATTACTTCAACAGGTACTTCTTTAACAACCTCTTTTACGACCTCAACAGGGACTTCCTTAATGACTTCTTTAACAACAGTCTCAACTTTATTGAGATTTAGTTCATCTCCAGAAGGTGAAGCACTGTTTTTAGGATCATCAAGTGGCTTAGAGTAAAGAGGTGAATCATAGGCATTAGGCGCAAGCTTATCAATATTGTCCTTGTAATCATCATCTCCACGACGTGATGATATGAGAGCAATTTCTATAAGAATAAGACCTATAAGAATAGGAAGTGCCTTAGTAAGTACTCCGTAAATCTGCTCTTTAGTAATCTTGTAAGCAGGAACAATTAATGAAATAAAGACTGCTGTAAATGCAGCTAGAATTAGAATTGAAAGTATAACACTTGTCAAAACGAGCTTCCATGTCTTCTTGGCTCTTGCCATTTTTTCCTCCAGAGACGTGTTAACGACGCCGATTCATTGTATTATTATATCGTTATAGTACTATGTTTACAAGATTTAAAGTTTTATCGATTATTCTGATTTTTATTATTTTTTTGACTATTTTTTGCTCTATTTTGGGAGATAATGGCTTTATTGTAAATAAAATAGAAAAAGAAAAGCTAAAAATGATTGAAAAGGAGATCGAAATTAAAGAGAGCGAAGTATCGTCATTAAGAGCAAGAAGTGAATCTTCAGAAGGAGGAAAAAAGAATGGAGAAGCTATTTTAATCCATTCTTTCTCCGATGATACTATTTTTGATCCTGCAAAAGATGAAGAGAACCCAAATATAGAAAGCTTTGAGCCATTTAGCTTCTTTACGTGTTTTTTATTAGCTTTCCTATCTTCAACTGTTTATGGTTTAATTATATGCCTCTTAGTTCCAATTATTAAAAAGAAAGTAGTACAAAAAAATCATAAAACGAGATAAAACTTAGTCTACTCTAGGAGGGAAAAATGAAAGCAGATATTATAGATTATTCAATGGAGAATATTCCACTTATAGCTCAAAGATTAAAAAAAGGAGAAGTTGGTATTTTTCCTTGTGATACTATCTATGGCTTATGTGCCACAGTTAGCGATGCTAATAGTGAAAGAATCTTTGAAATAAAAGAAAGACCAGAGTCTAAACATCTAATTAATCTTATGACAAAGAAGGATTTGCTTTCATCTTCATTAATTGTTCCTGAAGATATTCTCTCTCTTTGGCCATGTGCTTTAACCGCAATACTCGAAGATAAAAATGGCGGAACTGTAGGTGTAAGAATCCCAGATGATCCATTCTTAGTTTCTCTTCTTCCTCTTTCTGGACCTATTTTCTCTACATCTGTTAATATTTCTGGACAGCCATCTTTACTACATTTTTCAGACATTCTCCCTGTTTTTGGTTCTAAAGTTGACTTTATTGTAAAGAAAGAAATACTGGGAGAAGCAAAGAGTTCAACGCTTGTTGATGCAACAAAAAAGCCCTACCGCATTTTACGACAGGGCTCATATGTCTTTACTCTTTAATTACTTAATCTTTCTTGCTTCCATATAGTAGCGCTTTTCATTAGCGTGTCCGATAGAGAATGTCTTTCTTGGATAAGCTCCATCTTTGAGCATATCTG
>JBNMJW010000064.1:0-11086 GCA_050874025.1 Candidatus Ornithospirochaeta sp. | reverse complement strand
TTGGCACTCTATAAAGACTACTAGCTTATCTCTAACTTTAAAGCTTATGTCATTATAGAGGCCATTAACAAATATACTCTCGAGAGTAATAATCTCTAATTCTTCTTCTCTAATATCGCTGTCGCTAGGATAAAGAGAGATATATACCTCTCTTAACCATTTCTTTCTTTTGACTAAAGCTGAGAAGATACTGTCTTTAATCGCTCGTTTGGGAATACAAAATTTTCCTTTCATTTTTTACCTCTATATATGTAACGCGAAAAAGGCAAAAAATGTCAAAAAAAGAGCATAAATTAAAGGCCATAGCATCAAAAGTCTAAAATAATTATAATTAGCGCTATGACAACTATTGAACTAACACCAAATGACTCAATAAATGAAGCGCTTTCTTCTGCTCCGGAGGGACCAGTAACGCTAGTCTTTGGCGAGGGAACATGGAATGAAAAGGTCTGTGTTAATCGTCCTAATGTTACATTTTTAAGTGAGAAAGGAGCAGTAATTAGCTTTTCTGATCACCATGGAATGGAAAAAGATGGTCGGCTTTATAATACTTCAGATAGTGCTACTGTTACTATTTCAGCGCCTTCATTCTTTGCTCTTGGTATTACTTTTGTCAATTCATTCAACTGGCCAGAGGGGCTTAAGTGGAATGAAGAACATGATGAGACAGAAAAGAGAGACTTGCAGGCTGTTGCAGTAAAGCTTTCTTTTGGTGCTACAAAGTCTGTTTTCCGCTCATGCTCGTTCGTTGGTTGGCAAGACACTCTATATATAGATTATGGTTCGTCTTTCTTTGAAGATTGTTCCATAAGTGGATGTGTTGATTTCATCTTTGGTGCAGGATCTGCTCTTTTTCAAGGTTGTGAGATAATTTCAAGGGCAAAGGGCTGTATTACAGCTCCTTCAACATTTATTGATGAGAAGATTGGCTTTATATTCCACATTTAAAAGAGAGCAAAGTGTTGTTGATGAATCTGTGTATTTATCTCGTCCTTGGTTCCCATCTGGCTCAACAAATCGTAGCCCTATGACTCTATTTATTGATTGTGAGTTTGATGGCCATATTAACCCAGCTCTTTGGACTGATATGACCTCAAAAAGACCAGATGGAACAACAGTTACTCGAACAAAAGACGATGCCCGTTTTTTTATTACATCGGCTGATAGAGAAAATATTAGTGCCGAAAAAGCCGATGAGATATTATCGATTATGCTTTCTCGCTCTTAAAGTAGACCAAGTTTTCTTGCCTCTTTTGTTATTCCAAGTGCAGAGAATATTTCTTTTTTCAAAGAAACAAAGGTCTTATTGAAGAGTTCTAACAAAGTTTGAACCTCTTTTGAGTTGTTTTGTGTAGCGTTTGAAGTGTATTCCAATGCTTCTTTGTTGACTTTCTCACTTGAAAGAGAGAAGTTTTTTAAACTCCAAAGAGATGGATCTACTGTTGATTCGACAATTGATTCTATATCGTCAGGTAGTAGTGGAAAGAAATCTATATTTGTTACCTTTTCAACTTCATCGACTGTAACAGCATAGTAGGCTAATGGTTCTGAGGATTTTTCATGGGGAAGAATAAAGCCAATAGCTTTTATCTCCGGTTCTGTGTAATCAAGAATTACTTTATAAAAATACTTTGGTACTGCTACTTTATTTTCGCCAATAGTATCGTATGGACCGTCTGTCAGTACAGGTCCAGTAACAACGTAAATTTCTCCTTCATCATATGCAATAGACCTAACCGCAGACTCTAAATCACTCCAAATGACAGCATTAAAACTATGAAGTTGAGGACACATATTCGATAGGTAGAAGGTATCATTAAGGGCATCTTCAGACCATCTAAAATCTGCAGCAGGAGCCATATGGCCTCTGTCATAGCCACTCTTTTTATAGTCATTGAGAGTTGCAGACCCAGTTGGAATAGATTTATCTTCCCTGAAGTTGTCATTTCGTTCTACAACTTGCGTTGAAACTTCTTCTCTAGTAAGAGAATAAGCTACCCAATATGGTACTTCGTATTCTTCGTCATAAGAGAGCGTATAACCTGTATGTGAAACTACAATTTCATCATTTGGCCCGATAGGGATTTCAAGGTTAGGTATATCACCTTCCTTTTTTAAATCTTGGGTTGTGGCACTTGGTGTCACATAACAGAGCACGAGAAAGATTAATAGTAAAGCAAGTAGGAGACCTACTATTTTTAATACTTTCTTTTTTTTCGTTGGTTTACTCTTCTTTTTTTCCACTTCTTTTCCTTAGTTTTTCCCCACTATCGAGCCGATACTACTAAGACGAGCTTCTCTCATAGCCGCGTTTAGTCGTTTTAATACATCCTGTTCTTTTTCGTTGAGGCTTTCTAATGCCTTATTAAAAAGAGAAAAGTGTTCAACAATCGCTATAGGCAGTTTAAAAACATTGTTCTCTTTTACTGACAATAATACCTTATACAACACTTCTACAAGAATTTCTCTATCTTCTTTACTACTATTATTAAAGAAGTTTTGCATAGTCTTTGTTCTATATTTACTATAAGCAGATCTATCATGAGATAGAATAAAGCTCTCTCTATCTATATTCCAATTAAAAGCGTCATGTTGCAAAATACCAAGGCTATCGCTCTTAACGATATATGGATTGAGTGTTGTATTAAAGAGCATTCCTATTATTGATGATGTTGGTATAAAACTCTTTGTTTCTTCTTTTATTTTCTCCCATCTTGGTCCGGTAGCTAGGCTATCTGGTAATCCAGGTGCATCAAATGACCATATCGCCGCTATCTTATTAAAGATTAAATCGTCTGCCATCCTTGCTGTGTAGAGAGCAAGAGTACCTCCCTTGCTGTGCCCTGCAAGTGTTAAAGAAGAATATTCTTTTTCATGTTCTAATACAAACTCCAAAGCCTTTTTCTCTGATGGAATTTCATCTTCAAAACCTAGATTTAAATCTTCCTTCCATCCAGTTATCGACTCATCTGTGCCTCTGAAAATAACTATGGCGTTTTTATCATCAAAAGAGAAGATTGCTGCAGCAAACTGCTCTTCGTTATCTTTTTGACTCGATATAGACATAGAAAAATGGTCTAGGCGAAGAGTTGAAAAACGAATGCTTGATGCACATAGTGCCCATAGTTTGTATCTGTTGACGTCAAAGCCCTTAACTTCAGAAAGGGGGAGAGGACAAACAATTGGATAAAGCTCTTTGATTGTTAGACCTTCACCGTAAGATTCTACATCTTCAAATCTTTGATAGATGAGGACAGATAGAATAAGGTAATCAACTTCATTAAATGGCAATTCTTCTTTTGCTATGTTTCCTCGCCATACCATGTTTTCAAGCATGCTCTTTTTCATTTGCTCTTTCCTTTCTTAAAGAAAAAGATAACAAAAAATAAAACAATTGTGTTAACTAGAATTAATGGAGAATAACTAGTAGAGGTATCAATAAAGAGGGGAGAAGAATCAAGTGTTGAATTAACTGAACCTATTATTGAACAAGAAAAAAGATTATTAACGAAGTGCATTGTCCAACTATGGGCGAATGATGAGTAGTATAGAGATATAAAGCATGCACCAAATCCCCATAAAAAATAGGTTATTACAGCATAAATACTGTTTTGTGACTCCAATACCTCTTTGTTTGAAAGATGGGGTAGTAAAAATATTACTCCCTCCACAATTGATAGGATAATAATCTCCTTTTTTGTCATTGTCTTTTTTTGAGGAGAGTAGATTTTTACAGGTAATACCCTAAAGAGAAGCTCCTCCGATAATGTTTGCACTAAAAGAAGAGGGAGTGATACAAGAAAAAAGAGAAACTTTTCATTCGAGCTTGTGTCGCTATTTTTAATAAGCGTTTTATAGCTAAAAAGAGAAAAAAAGCCTATGACTAAGAGGGTGATAAGCGCAACTAGTAACTCCTCTTTTATATTAATCTTCTTTTCGCTTATAAGTGACAATAAAGGTTTTTTTAAGATGGCTTTTACCGAAATAAAAAGTGCAAGAAAGAGAATTATATGAGGAATAAATAAAAGAATAAATCTTTGCAGTTTTCCTTGAAGTGTTAAAGAGAGTTCGTAGCTAACTATCCCTCCCAAGAAAAACCATGAGAAGAGAGATATTAAGGCTATGAGAATATATTTAACTCTTAGTTGATTTTCTTCACTATAAAGATTCAATTGCTTTCTTTATCCTCTCTAAGGCACTTTTTATTTCTTCGCGATTAGTTCCATAGTTGAAGCGAACAAATGTGTAGTATTCTTCTCCAAACCAAGTGCCATCATTGACTGCAACAAGAGCATATTTACCAAAGAAGTGAGAAAGAGCCATGGCTTTTCCTTTTGCCTTGAGCTTGTCATATAGCTCTGAACAATCTAAAAAAGCAACAAAAGAGGCATTTGATTTGACTACTTTTATTCCTAGCTTATTTTCCTCGAAAAATGAAGATATATAATCATAATTGTCTTTTAGGTATTTGCAGAGTTCTTTGTTGTATTCATCGCAACTTGTATAGGAAGTGGATATCATTTCACCGACAAAGTAGCCAGGCTCTGTTAGCCATAGCGCTTTTTCCTTTCTCGTCCATCTGTCTTTTGTCTCTTCATCAGAAAAGATTGCAAAAGCAGAGTGTTCTCCTGCTATGTTGAATGTTTTCGATGGTGCCATAAATGTTATGCACTTAGCTTTTATCTTCTCATTGGCTTTGCCCATAGGAATATGGCATGATCCAGGATGGACTAAATCTCCATGGATTTCATCACTTATGACAACTAAAGAATTCTTCTTAGCAATATTTAATACTTCTTTTAGCTCATTTTCTTTGAAAACAATGCCTGTGGGATTGTGTGGAGAGCAAAAGAGAATCATCTTTGCGCTCTTCGCTTTCTCTTCCAATTTGTCTAATGGAAGGGAAAATGATGATGTTTCTTTATCATATGAAAGAGGTAATTCTATTATCTTTCTATTGGATAGAGAACATAATTCCCTAAATGGACGGTAGCATGGTGTTGGAATTATTATTCCGTCTCCTTCCTCTGTAAATACATCTATGCTTAAAGCAAGACCATGCAATAGTCCCATCGAGAAAGCTATATTGCCTTCATCTACTACCCAGTTATGTTTTCTCTCAAGCCACTCTTTAAACACTGAAATTAAACTTGGAAAAGAAGGGTAGCCGTAGACACCACTATGGGCGACTTTTTCAGCTTTTTTTATTATTTCTGGTGCGCAATAAAAATCCATGTCTGCGACCCAGAAAGGGCGAGCATTTCTATTTGACGAAAGATTTTCTATTGCGTCTTTATTCCATTTTTCAGAATTTGTTTCCCATCTTTTAGGCATCTTGTCGAAGTAGGTCATCTCTTTTTTAATTCCTCTACATCTACTAATGGAACGAAAAATCCTTTTTCTTTTCCATCGTAGTTTACTGCGTGAACAGGACAGAAATTATAGCAAGCATAGCAAGAAATACACTTTTGTCCGTGTCTAGCTTTATTGTTTTCAATTTTAATGTTGTTTGTTGGGCAAAGAGAGTAGCATAGTGTACATCCTGTACATGACGATGAAACAGACAAGTGCTTATTTTCTTCACCATTTGAAATAGCACTTTCGCTCATCTTTTTTATAAAGCGATATATAAGAGAGAAGGGAGGAAGCTCCATATCCTCTTTTTCTACTCTCTGAACTAAAGAATTGATAGCTGCATCTACGCTCTTTTTTAGCTTTTCTGTTGCTTCTTTTGTCGGACTATTCTTACAAAGTGGAAGGTAACAGTCTGGCATTTGGATTGATGACGAAAATGAGAGATTTAGACCAATATCCTCTAGCTCTTTCTCCATAATTCGTTCTGCTGTTCTTGACCTTGCGCCCTTTGTTAGAATTGTAAAAATATAACATAACTTGCTGTTATCTCTTTTCTCTAATATTTGGCGAATAGAATCTCTCATTGGCTTAGCTATTCCACCATAGTAGACAGGAGAGAAGAGCCCCAGAATCTCAATATCTTCAGGTAGCTCTACTTTGTGGTCTAAAAGCGATATTGCATCAAAGAGAGAGAAATCTTTGAATTGTTTTGCACAATATAGGGTATTACCTGTTGCAGAGTAATAAATGATAGCTTTTTTCATCTTAAACCTCCAAGCTTTTTAAGAGAGTGAAGAACGTAGGGAAAGTAACATCTGCCTCTTTTGTATCATCTATTATGACCTCTGTGTCGGCTTTTGTGCCAGCTATTGCTAGTGCCATAATTATTCTATGATCTTTGTGCCCTGAGACTTTTCCTCCACTTATATGTCCTTTTCCATTTATGATTAGACCATCTCTCATTTCTTCTATATCGACGTTAAGTTTTTCAAGTTCATCTTTCATTACGCTTATTCTATCTGTTTCTTTTATTCTTGCTTGTTCGACATTTTTTAGTATTGTCTTTCCTTTAGCAAAAGCAGCTAGAACAGCTAGAGACGGAAGCGCGTCTGGGATATCGTTAATATCGAATTCACCTCCACTAAGGACTTCAGGCCCTTTGACGATTACCTCGTTATCGTTTAGTCGACTAACAGATGCTCCCATCTTTTGAATTATCTCTAATACTCTCTTATCACCTTGTGTTGTATTTTCTTTTAGGTTAGAGAGTTTAATTGTTGTGCCTTGGATAGCAGCAAGAACCATAAAGAATGTTGCTGAGGAGTAGTCTCCT
Organism: Candidatus Ornithospirochaeta sp.; assembly: GCA_050874025.1. Lineage (GTDB taxonomy): Bacteria > Spirochaetota > Spirochaetia > Sphaerochaetales > Sphaerochaetaceae > Ornithospirochaeta. The sequence continues at coordinate 4,398 of JBNMJW010000064.1, read as the reverse complement.
TCAATTGTTTCCTCTTTTAGTATGTAGTGCTGTCCTCCCTCCACAAAGCTATGCATCAAATCATCTGTTATTGAGTATTTTATCTTTTCTCTATTAAGCCACTCTAGTGTCATATTCACATATGGTTTCTCAAAAAGAAGAGAACAATTAATATTGCTATTTCCTTTCGCAAGTGGAGTAGCTAAAAGTAAGCCTGATAGATATTGGCTTGTCTTACACTCTATTGTTGTCTCTCCTCCTTTTATTGGACCCTCAATAGTGAAAGGTGGAAAGCCATCTTTAGACTCAACAGTTGCCCCTAGGTCTTCAAGTGAAGAGAGAAGGGGACCAAATGGTCTTTTTCTTAGTTGTTCATCACCTGTAAAGGTGCACTTTACTGGCATTGTTGCCACTATTGGGGCAAGAAGAGCAAGTGTTGTGCCACTGTTGCCTGCGTCGACTATAATCTCTTTTCCTTCATCTAGATTAAGTTCTGTTGAATCAATCGCTACTGTATCGTCACCGATTTCTACTTTTGCTCCCAAGGCTTTTATTGAAGATAAACAGCTCTTTGTGTCTGCAGAAAGCAGTGGGCTATGTATTGTAGATTTTCCTCTTGATGCAAAAGCAATAAGGAAAGCTCTTATTGTTTGGCTCTTTGAACCAGGAACTCTGATGGTTCCTTCGTACTTTGCTCTTTTTATTTCCATAATGCGATTATAGAACAAAAAAAGAAGAAAGAAGAGCTAGTTTTGTTCATATAGTAACAGAAAATGAAAAAGAATATACAAAATTTTGTATATTTATGCTTACTTCTTGAATTATTTTTTTGCATTTGGTACGATTCGCCATAAAAATAAAGCGAAACTTCGCATATAAGGCAGGTAAAGATGAATCCAAAGACTTTAGGTTATATCATCAAAAGAATATTGCTTGCTATTCTTACTGTGTGGATTGTATTGACAATAACTTTCTTTGTTATGCACTTTGTTCCAGGTGGGCCATTTGCTAGTGAGAAGGCTGTAACGCCCGCAGTTCAGGCAGCTCTTGAGGCTAAGTATGGACTAGATAAACCTCTTATGGAGCAATATTGGTCTTATTTATCAGACATAGTAACAAAATTCGATTTTGGACCATCCTTAAAATCTAGAGGAAGAATGGTTATAGACATTATCACAGATGGTCTTAAAACATCTGCTAAGCTTGGTCTTATTGCTGCGCTTTGGGCAACAATCGTTGGTGTTATTTTAGGTGCTATTGCTGCTCTTAAGAGGGGTAGTGTTGCAGATAGCATCATCATGGTAATCTCTACAGCTTTTGTATCTATGCCGTCATTTATTATGGGATCATTGCTGTTACTTATTTTTGCTGTAGCGCTCCATATCTTCCCAGCAAATGGTGAGACAGCAAAGGGCTTGGTTCTCCCTATTATCACACTTGGTTTGAGTCCTATGGCTCACATCATAAGATTAACCCGTTCAAGTATGCTTGATGTCTTAGGACAAGACTATATAAGAACAGCAAGAGCAAAGGGTGTTGCTCCTGTAAAGATTATATTTGGGCATGCTTTAAAGAATGCACTTATTCCAGTTATTACCTATATTGGACCAATGCTAGCTTACATTGTTACTGGTTCATTAGTAGTAGAGCAAATCTTTGCTGTTCCTGGTATTGGTAGAGCATTTGTTAAATCTATCATCAATCGTGACTATCCATTAATCATGGGTACAACGATTATGCTAGCCTCTCTTATCGTCATTATGAACCTTCTTTCCGATATCCTTTACAAGGTTGTCGATCCAAGAATTGATTTCAGTTAAGGAGGAAAAAAGATGTTAAATAGACATAAGCCTTTTAGTATTCAGCAGGACTTAAGTGACTTTAGACCTGCAACAGATAAAGAAAAAGAGTACATGGTCCAAATGAGACCTGCTTCTACATTCTTTAAAGATGGACTTAAGAGATTTAAGCGTAATAAGGTTGCTATGGTCTCCTTCTTTGTCATAGTAATCATTACGCTTTCATGTATAATAATCCCTTTCTTCTGGCCTTATTCATATGATGCCCAACTTGGCGTCACACCGGGTAAGCCAGTAGATTCTTCATATAAAAACCTTGCTCCTTTTCAGTACGGAAAGACAGAGCAAAAGCGAATTGCTAATGGGGAAAAGATTTTCCCTCATGTCTTTGGAACAGATAGTGCGGGTCGTGATTATTTTATTCGTATCGTCTATGGAACAAGAATTTCACTTGCTGTCGGTTTCTTTGCATCTCTTATTGTTCTTGTTATTGGACTTACAGTTGGTAGTATATCTGGTTACTTTGGCGGAAAGGTTGACCTTGTAATAATGCGTTTTGTAGATATTATCTACTCTTTACCAGATATGCTTATGATCATTCTTCTTGCATCTGTTATACGAGAACCTTTATCTGCAGCTCTTGAAGGGACTGTTTTTGAAAAGATTGGAAGTAACATTATCTCTCTATTTATTGTCTTTGGTCTGTTATATTGGGTCTCAATGGCAAGACAGATTAGAGGACAAATACTATCTCTAAGAGAACAGGAATATGTTCTTGCTGCTAAGACAGCTGGTGCAAAGGGAAGATGGGTTATTACAAAACATCTTCTTCCTAACTGTATCTCTGTAATTATCATCTCTACAGCACTTCAGATTCCATCTGCCATCTTTACAGAGAGCTATCTTTCATTCTTAGGTCTTGGTGTTAACGCTCCAATGCCTAGTCTAGGTTCTCTTGCCTCTGATGCACTCAATGGCATGAGCTCATATCCATCAAGACTAGTTATTCCTGCTGTCTTTATTTCTTTGATTGTTCTTTCTCTTAACCTATTTGGTGATGGATTAAGAGATGCATTCGATCCAAAATTGAATAGCTAAGGAGGATAGGAAAATGGCACTTTTAGAAGTTAGAAATTTAACAACCTCCTTTTTCACAGATAATGGTGAAGTTAAGGCTGTAAATGGCATATCTTTCAATCTTGATCATGGAAAGGTATTGGGTATTGTAGGTGAGAGTGGAAGTGGTAAGAGTGTTACTGCTTACTCAATTATGCAGATTCTTGCTTCAACTGGCGTTATTAAAGAGGGCTCTTCAATTAAGTTTGATGGCCAAGAGCTTGTTAATAGTGGCGAAGGCGTTATGAAGCACATCAGGGGTGGAAAGATTTCCATCATCTTCCAGGACCCTATGACAAGTCTCAACCCAACATACACTATTGGTAGACAACTTATGGAAGCTATTTTGCTTCACACCAATAGAACAAAAGAACAAGCGCGAGAAAGAGCAATAGAGATGCTCAAGCTTGTAAATGTTAATGAGCCAGAAAAGAGAATGAAGCAATACCCATATGAGTTTAGTGGTGGTATGAGACAACGTGTTATGATTGCTATGGCTCTTGCTTGCGAACCAGATATTCTTATTGCAGATGAACCAACTACAGCTTTGGACGTAACCATTCAAGCTCAGATTTTGGATTTGATGCGCGATTTGCAGAAGAAGCTTGGTATGGCAATTATTCTTATTACACATGACCTTGGTGTTGTTGCTCAGATGTGTGATGAAGTCATTGTTATGTATGCAGGTTCTATTTGTGAGCAAGGTACAGCTGATGAAATCTTCTACAATCCTAAGCATGAATATACAAAGGGACTCTTGAGAAGTATCCCAACTGCAGATACTGCAGGAAAGAAGCTCCAACCAATTAGTGGTACTCCAATTGACTTATTAAATATGCCTCTTGGTTGTCCTTTCGCACCAAGATGCGAAAACGCAATGAAGATTTGTCTTAGTAAGCATGCCGAAAGAATGAGAATCAATGAAGACCATATGGCAACATGCTGGATGAATGTAAAAGAAGCTCTCGAAGATGGTACTGCTACAATCGAAAAGAAGGAGGCCGAAAATGAGTAATGAAAATAAAACACTGGTAGAGGTTAAAGATCTTAAGCAGTATTTTGATATTAACATGGGTCTCTTTAAGACTAAGCCTCTTAAGGCTGTCGATGGCATTACCTTTGACATTAAGAAAGGTGAGACACTAGGCCTTGTTGGTGAGAGTGGCTGTGGAAAGACAACTGCAGGGCGATCAATTCTTCATTTGTATAAGCCAACTAGTGGCGAGGTCATTTACGACGGGCAAGTTGTTGGGAAGAACAATATGAATGAGTATAGAAAGAAGGCCACTATGGTCTTCCAAGATCCATATTCTTCTCTTAACCCTCGTATGACTGTTGCTGATATCATTGCTGAACCATTAGACATTCACAAGATGTACTCTACAAAAGAAGAGAGAAGAGAGCGTGTATTACAGCTTATGGGCTATGTTGGTTTAAATAGCGAACACGCGTCTCGTTATGCTCATGAGTTCTCTGGTGGGCAGAGACATCGTATTGGAATTGC
>JBNMJW010000063.1:0-11181 GCA_050874025.1 Candidatus Ornithospirochaeta sp. | reverse complement strand
TTAAGAAAACCACTCTCTTTCAAAACATTTTGATGAATTATTCTTGCTTTTTGTGAATAAAATGAGCTAACTCGTCAAATATTTTATATTCTGCTCATTTTTTTTGCTTTTTCTGTACCTAATTTTTAACATAGTTGTGTTATAAACAAAACCAAAACGCAAAAAAGATATTCACACAAAGTTAAAGTATATATAAGCTCCATTCCATGAAATCTTCAGTTTCCTCATTTTTACTGCTTTTAACTTCATTTATTTGGGGCTTTGCCTTTGTCGCACAAAGCCAAGTAACATCTCTTTTAGGACCTTTCATCTATAATGGAATAAGGATGATTTTAGGAGCAATTGTGCTCCTACCTCTTTTTATCCCATTAATTAAAAAAAGAGATAAGAAATATATAAAATCTCTTCTCATTGATTCATTAATATGTGGTCTACTCTTAGCCTTAGCATCAAATTTGCAACAGGAAGGTATAACCTATACGTCAGCAGGAAAAGCAGGTTTTATAACTTCACTATATATTCTCCTTGTTCCTGTAATCTCTCTTTTAATGTGTAAAAAGAGCAGCACTAAAACTTGGATTTGCGTCTTAACGGGTCTTGTGGGAGCATTTCTTCTTTCAATTAGTAATACAGAATCGATTAACAAAGGCGATGCAATTGTCTTCTTGTCATCTATTATCTTTTCTCTACATATTATTGCTATCGACAAACTTGGTAAAAAATACAATGGAATTGAACTCTCAACACTGCAGTTTTTCTTTGCAGGGCTTTCATCTTTAATTGTATCATTCTTCTTTGAAAGAACTACACTAGATGCCATTCTTTCCTGTGCTTGGCCAATTATATATGGCGGAGTGTTTTCATGTGGAATAGCATACACACTTCAAGTAGTTGGCCAGAAGTACACATCGCCAACTAAAGCTACACTTCTATTGTCTCTAGAAAGTGTATTCTCCGCACTTGGAGGAGCTTTACTTCTCTCTGAAAGAATGTCAGAAAAAGAGATAATTGGTGCTTCTATTCTCTTTTTATCTGTTCTTATTGCGCAGCTTCCCGATAAAAAGAAAAAGAATTAATCCTTCTTCAAAAAGACATATGTTTTTCCCATTCCGCCATCTTCAGGAAGTGCAAAACGATAGTCAGCGACAAACTTATTCTTTTTCAAATACTCATGGACACCTCTTTGAAGTATGCCATCTCCATAGCCATGGATAATTGAAAACATAAACAAAGAAGATAGAAGCGCAGATTCAATTTCATCGTCAATCATCTCTATTGTCTCGCTAAGTGTTTTACCTCTGCAGTCTAGAGTAAGCTTAGGCTTTTTAATTGAACTAGTAAAAGATGAGACACTAGCCTCCTCTTTTTCTATCTTTTTCTTTGCATGAACGAGAGAAGAAAGCTTAACGTTCATCTTCAAGCCGTTATCGAAAAGAACATAAGCGCTCTTGTCGCTAAGAGAGAGAATAAGAGCATGTGTTTTATCTGAGCCACAAAGTACTTCATCGCCACTTTTAAATGGTTCGCGAGAAGAGTAATCATCTTCTGCCTCTTCCTCTTTCTTCTCTATGTCTTTCTTAACATCATCCTCTTTCTTTTCAAGCTTTGAGATAAAATTCTTGACACTCTTTGTCTTTTCTTTATCTAGAGTACCTGTTTTTACAAGTTTAACTAGATTCTCGAGTTCTTTTCTGCTTTCACGTAAATAAGAATTAAGTTCCCTGTATCCACTCTTTTCAACATTAAGTAATTCTTTCTTTAACTCTTCTTCTCTCTTTTCTAGCTTTTTTCTTTCCTCTTCTAAGCTTTGTTTTTCTCTATGACATTCGCTAATTTTTCTATCAAGAGTCCTCGATTTACTTAATAGAGACGTAATTATATTAGCGCTAGTATTCTTTTCTTCTCCTAAAGAAAGAAGCGCATCATCAATTATTTCTTTAGGAACTTTTGCTCTTCGTGCGGTACTTAAAGCGTGGCTATCTCCTGGAATGTTTTCTAGTACTTTAAATGTTGGAAGACTAGTTTTGTTATCAAATTCCATAGATGCATTCATCATATTTTTCTCAGTATAAGCAAAGTTCTTTACTTGATTATAGTGGCTAGTACAAATTGTTAGACGGCCTCTATTTGCTAAATACTTTAATACAGAAAGAGATAGAACGGCACCCTCTTCTGGATCGGTTCCACTTCCTAACTCATCGAGAAGGATCAAAGAAGAATTTGTTAATCCTGCACAAATTGAGGCGATGTTGCTCATATGAGATGAGAATGTTGATTTCTCTGCTTCAATGCTTTGTCCATCCCCTATATCTGTCAAAATATTATCATAATAAGGGAGAGTTGATAAAGGAGACGCCGGAATGAATGACGAAATTTGATTTAGCGCAACCATTAAAGCAATTGTCTTCATTGTAACTGTCTTACCACCACAGTTAGCACCGGAAAGAACCAAGACTTTTTTATCCTTCTCTATTCGTACAGAAATTGGGACGCACTTCTCTTTTATAAGAGGATGACGACTTTCAATAAGTGATATATCTTCACTTCTCTCTATATGATTAGCTTTCACTCTTCTTACCCAAAGAGCAAAAACATAGTGGAATGAAAAATCAACAACAGTTTCAGTCATCTCTTTTAAGAAAGAAATTATATTTCTACATTCTTCGCTTAACTCATGAACTATTTTGAGCTTTTCAACTCGTATTCTTTCTTCGGCTAAAACAACATTATTGTTTAATTCAACAAGCTTAAATGGTTCGACAAAGGTAGTGTTGCCTGAACTTGATTGCCCAGAAATATAGTATTCATCACTCTTTTTGTCCTTTGAGTAGATTGGTATAACAACTCTTTCATTACGATAAAGTGGATTTTCATTTTGAACTATATTTCTATTTGAAGAGATAAATGAAAGTGAGAAGCGATAGCGTTCATTTTTTATCTCATCTCTTCTCTTTATTAAAGGCAATAGCCGTGGGTGATTCTCATTTACGTCGCCCTCACTATTTAGAGACGAAAGTATTTTCTCTTCTAAGTCTATATAGATAGGATCAAGATCTTTCTCTAAAAACTTATAGAGAGTAAGAGTAGCGTGTAAAAACTCCCCTATGCTGTATATATCTTTTCCTTCAATATCACGATGAGTCTCTTTTACATATTTAAATATCTCACTAAGAGATGGAAAGAATTCAAGAGGCTCAGCGCCCTCAAGTTTGTTTACTAAATCATCAATTTTAAGATATCTATCTCTTAAAATGCTTTCATCTGTTGTAAAAAGATCTGGGCTTACATAACGTTTTGCTTCATCGCTTAAGCTATATGAGGCAATGTCTCTTAAAACAACATCCAATTCGATATCTAAAACAGCTTTATTATTCATTTTTTATCTCTAGCATATTGAGGAGTAAGGAGAGAAACACTTTCTAATGTTTTAAGATATGAATAATATCTATCTTCATTAATCTTTCCCTCTTCAAGCAACTGGGGTACAACACATCCATCCTCACCTGAATGCAAACAATTTGAATACATGCAGTTTAAGTTTCTAAGTTCAGGAAATGAATCTCTTATTTTTTCTTTATCTAAGAGGGGAACTTGAATCTCTCTCACTCCCGGTGTGTCGATAATAGAGTAATCATCAAGAGTAAGAAAAATTGAGTGATTAGTTGTATGGCGTCCCCTATTGTATTTGCTACATACATCGTTAGTACGTTGATTACTACCTATAAGTGTATTAATTAAACTAGACTTGCCTACGCCACTTTGTCCTACAAAAGCAACAGTCTTGTTTTTGATAATCTCTTTGAGTCTATCAATACCTTGCATTGTTACTGATGAGACAGCTATAGCATTGTATCCAAGTTCTTTATATAACTCATAGCGCTCTTTTTCGTCTTCAGTTAGTCCGTAATCAATTTTATTTAAAACAAGCAAAATATCTGAAGAGAAAGTACATGCTATAGCTCTATCAACAAAACGGGGTCTAAATGGAGGAGAAAGAGGAGAAAAGACTATCGCTGTAATGTCTTGGTTTGAGCATATTGTCTGATTTAAATTAGCCTTTTTATTCCATCTCATGAAATATGATTTTCTTTCTAAGACAGAGAGTAAAAGCGCCTCTGTTTTGCTATATGGCTCACCCTCAACATAGTCGCCAACAACTACAGGATTATATTCACTCTCTTTATTCTTCAAGACCTTACCCTTAATTCTTAAAGTGTAAAGGTTCCCATCTTCGCCTAGGCCTGTATATATATTGTTTATAGATTTTAAAATATGGAAAATCATATGACTAAATCGTCCTTTTTTAATCCTTCACTCTCTAAGATTTTATTAAAACGCTCAGGAAGAGGAGCTCTAAAAACCATCTTCTCTCCAGTTCTGGGATGATGAATAACAAGGCGAAGAGAATGAAGCATTAGTGTTGCATCTTTGTACTTTTTATCGACTCTTGAATAGATTGGATCTCCCAATACTGGATGATTGATGGAAGAAAGATGAACTCTTATTTGATGAGTGCGACCAGTATAGAGCCTTAAGATAAGAAATGCATACTCAGTATTTTGCGAAATAACCCTAAACTTTGTTAGAGCATCCTTACCTTCACTTTTATTATCTGTAACAGTAAACTTCTTTCTATTGTTCTTATCTCTAACAATTCTTCTTTCTATATACCCACTACTCTCACTAAAGAAGCCCTTAGCAATAGCGCAATAGTACTTTTCATTAGTGTGCTCACTAAACTCCTTTGTTAAGGCTAAATGGGCTTCTCTATTTTTTGCAATAACCATTACGCCAGAGGTGTCTTTATCTAAACGATGAACAATGCCAGGACGAACAGCATCATCGGAGGTAGAAAAATCTTCACCATAGAGATTTAAGAGTGCATTGCATAGAGTGCCTTCATTTACACCGCTTCCAGGATGAACTACCATTCCTTGCTCTTTGTTTATGACAAGAATGTCGTCATCTTCGTAGATAATGTCTAGTGGAATGTCCTCTTTCTTTAGACCTTCGAATGTTTCTTCTACATAACTTATTTCGACTCTGTCATTTTCTTTGATTTTGCTCGACTTTTTTGCTTTTTGGCCATTGAGCAAAATATGAGTCGAATCATCTGAAAAAATTGAGCGCGGAATATTTAGTTCTAGAGAAGAAACGCTATCTAAACGCCCAGAAGTAGAAGATATAAAGCTGTATTCTTTCGTCTTTTTCACTCTATTTTTCCTAATACCCAATCAAGTGTTGCTACAAATAAAGACAAGCCGGATGCAACACCTATCGTCAACAATGCATTCTGTTCTGTGGTGTAAGAAGAAGGAATGACATTAAAAGATTTAAGTGAAGTTATAGCTAATGCACTAATTGGAATTGTAAATACATAAGAGCCAAAAAAGAGACTCTCTGCTCGTCTTAGTTCTATAGACCAAATTGGAAACTCATCCTCTGTGTACTCTTCATACTCATACTTTAAGCTTGGGTGAGTAAGTGTCTCTGCAGAAAGAGAAAAGAGTGTAGATAGAATTAAGAGAATTGCTATAAGCTTCTTCATCCTCTAACCCCAAAAATAGAGCTACCAATTCTTATTTCTGTTGATCCAGACTCAATTGCCTCTTTCCAATCGCCACTCATTCCCATTGAAGGAACAGATAATGGATAGCTCTTCGATATTTCATCAAAGAGGCTTTTAGTATATGTAAAAGCAGCAATATTCTTCGCTCTATCACCACCTAAAGGTCCAACTGTCATGAGGCCTATTAGATTTACATTTGTTAACTCTTGTGCCTTTAAGACAGCACTAAATAGCTCTTCTTTTGTTTTAAAGCCACTCTTTTGTTCTTCGTGAGATGAATTAACTTCAAATAGGATATCCATCTTCTTATCAATTTTTTTACATTCTTCATCAATCTTGATTAGAAGAGGAATCGAATCAACACTTTCAATTCTATCTACAAGAGAAACAGCCTTCTTAACCTTGTTTCTTTGTAATTGACCAATAAGATAAACTTTAATCTCATCTAAATTAAGAAGAGGAAATTTCTCATTTATTTCCTGTACCCTATTCTCTCCGAAGACTCTTGCCCCTTCCCTATAGGCCTCTTTAATATCTTCAACAGTCTTTGTCTTACTTACAGCCACAAGCTCAACAGATGGACTACATTCTCTTAACTTAGATAAAAACTCTTTATATAAAACCATTATTTACCTTTCTTACTGTTAATTTCTTTAACTTGCTCTTTGTACTGAGCTTTTACATTCTTTATGTTTTCTTTATATTCCTTGCTTGCTTCAAGTCTTTCTTTTGCCCATGCTCTAATATTCTTCAACTGGTCTTTCACTTCAGAACGCTTACTTGTTGCACTTGGGAATGCATCAAGAATACGCTTATAAACAGAAGAGAATTTAGCTTTGTTATCATCAATCTCATTCATCATGCGCTTACGATATTCTTGAGAAATTTCCATTTTACCTTCAAGGGCATACTCTTTAGCCTTCTCTTCAACCTTCTTAGCTTTCTCTCTCGCTTCTTTTAATGCCTTCTGGAATGCACTCATCTTTATTGTAGACATTGTCAAGTCAATAGCAAAAAGAATACGTAATACATCACCAAGATTATATCTAATAGCTTCAGGAATCAAATTAATGAATGATGCAATATATGGCTGAACAAGATAGACAAGGGCAACAGACATAACGCCAAAGAGTGTTGAATTTAAAAGACAGACTCTTCCGTTAATATTAAGCTTATAACGTGAATAATCCCAAAGCTTAATTGAGAATATCTTTTCAAGTCCCCAAGACCCAATATATTCAACAACACTTGTTAAGAGCATCCCTAAAACAAATACTAAAAGAGGATACTTCTTTAATGGAACAAGGAAAATTTCTACAATTAATCCACCACACCCATAAATAGGTAGCCAAGGCCCATACAAGAAACCTCTGTTAACAAGCTTTCGCTGTCCAATTGAACAATAGATTACTTCGCAAACATACCCAATAAAGGCATAAATAACAAATGTCAAAGTATACTGTGTAAGAAAATCTTTAGCCATATAAACCTCAATTAAAGCATAATGCTTTTAATTGGCTATGTCGAGGTTCAAAAAAAAATGCCAGTTATTAAACTGGCGTAGTGGAGGATACAAGGATTGAACTTGTGACATCCTGCTTGTAAGGCAGGCGCTCTCCCGCTGAGCTAATCCTCCATTTATTTTCTGCGGTCGAGAGAACTCGAATCTCCAAGCCCGTTAAAGCACTAGCACCTCAAGCTAGCGTGTCTACCAATTCCACCACGGCCGCAAGACAACAATAGTATCTTAGAAATTTGAGCAAACTATGTCAACAGATTTTACTCTTTTTCTTATTTTTTATCTAATTGCTTGTATTACAATTAATTATCAAAAAAGAGCTAGAAAAACCAGCTCTTTTTTTTCATTAAATTTTAGATTCAAAGCATCTATAATCAATATCTGGGAAAATTGCATTACGCTTTTCTGCATTTATGAGCCATTCTGTATTTACAGTGTTACGACACATAGATGAATGAACAACGTTAAATGATCCTAGATGATCTAATAGCCTCTTCTTTGCATAAGAAGTTGAGGTATTATCATGCATAGTACTAGGCCAATCTGAGGACATAGCAAGTAACAACTCTCTTAGTGCCTGATTTAAGAATCTTTCCTTAAGAGAACCTTGGCTTGGGAATCTTTCTCTTAGTTCTTCCATTCTTTCAATGGCCTTTATCGTATGTCGATAAATCCATGAATTAGAAGAATCAAGCCAAGTATCTGCACCACCACGAAGACCAAAACTAGATTCATTTACACGAATAGTATCAACTTTTCCATGATTGTCGATGATATCAGAAGAAGATTTGAATGCAAAATTCTCACTATCCTTGGCCATCGCTCTGATAGTATGCTCTAAGAAATCTATTCCTTCATACCAACGATGCCCGAATAGTTCTGCATCGAAAGTAAGGTTAAAGACATGATCTTGTATATTGCATGCGTCTAATAAACTACCCTTCTTCCTGATATTATATAAGAAGTTTTCAACATGGAGTAAAAGCTTCTCTCTTGCTTTTTCTTTAGAATAGTAGTTTTTATCTTCTGTCTTTCCTGTAATAGCATAATACTTATAGCCAGTAAAAACACGGAGCTTTGGCTCATGCATATATTTCTCTACATATTCCATCGGCAAGTAATATCCAATATCACGATAGAATTCTCTATAGTCACCATCGCAAGGATAACCTGTTTTATTTGACCAAATTAAGCTTGTGAGACTCCAATCTGATGGAAAACCATATAAACCACTAGAAAGTAATATTGGTCTATAACCACCATATAAAGACTTATCTGGACTTGTAAGTGGGGCCTGAGGAGCAAGTTCAATCCAATCTATTGAGTTAGCTCTTAATATTTTATCAAGTCCAGGATAATAACCACCTTCTGGTAACCAAAAACCTCTAGGAGATGTACCAAAGACCTTCTTATGAGTCTTAATGCCAACAGCAATCTGTGCATTAATTGCATCTGGATAATCTTTATAAAGAGGAAGATAAGCATGTGTAGCAGCACTGCTAACAAGCTCAATCTTTCCCATATCAGATAACTTCTTAAAGCCAGTTAAGATATTTCTATCATAAGCTTCATAGACATTTAAATTGCGTCTTGTTTCTTCGAGATAAGTCTTTGCCATTTCATGGCACTCTTTATCTTCTATTTTTGTTCTTTCTACTTCTTTTTCTCCAAGCTCTATATGACGTTCCATGTATTGAACAAAACGTTCTTGTAGAGGTTCGTCTAAGAGCATAGTTAAGAGGGTTGGTGAAAAACACAATGAAATCTTGAAGTCGATTTTTTCGTCTTCAAGCTTACTAAGCATTCTTAAAAGAGGGATATATGTTTCATTTAACGACTCATAAAGCCAATCTTCTTCCAAGAATTTCTCATACTCGAGATGTCTTACATATGGCTGATGAGCATGGAGAATAAGGTTTATTGTATTCATTTATTATCCTCCTCTCTATAAGCATCTAATATTTCAGATACTGTAACATTGCTTAAAACTTCACCTGTTTTTGTTGTTATAAGAGAGAGGTATACTTTAAAGAGCATATCATTCTCTTTCATCTTATCCTTGTTTTCTAACCAATAAGACTCAGGGAGCTTTATTGTATTGGATTGAACAAGAATATCTCTCTTTCCATCAGGATACTCAACAACGAGCGAAACAAAGCACTCTAAGGCATCGTGAGAAAAACCAATATTCCACTCTCTATCATCTTCAGATAGGAAGATATCATATGTTTCTTTTACACCAGTTTTGTTAAACATAGAGACGCAAAGAAGCACATTCCCCTTCTTCTCTAAAATAGCCTCTTCATCAAGTGATGAAATAGACCAAAATACATATCCCCAATCTGGGTTCTTATAAAGGAAATGAATAGAGGTTTCTTGATAGAACTGAGGGAGTTCCTCTACACCTGGAAGCTCTTTAATTGTATCTGAATTAGAAGAATAATCAGAGAAAGACTGTACGTATTTTATGTTTAGTGTCTTTGCTTGATGTTCATCATCAGCTTCATAGTTAGAGTTTTCTTCTTCAAACTTTTCAGTTAGTGAACTGATTAGTTCATCTCTATCCATCTCACTATAGCCATCTATCTTCTCTTGTTGAGATAAATTCCTAAGTTCGGAGGTAGATAGTAACTCGAGGTTAACACGCACCATTTTTTATAATTCTCCACCACTAACTTTAATTAAAAACGTAACATTTAGTCAACGAATGCAACTTTTGTGAGTAAAAGCAAATAGACAATAATTGCGATAATTGTCAATTTTTTACGCAATTATTATGATATCTTTTACATTAACTAAAATACAAATTTACATTCGAGATAGTTTATTTAACAATACTTAATGCTAATTATTTATAACAAAAGCAAATAGATTTAAAATTGTTAATTTTTAAAAATTTTGGTAAAAAACAAAGAATTATTTTTTTATAAACCGATTTATGTTATCATTTAGCTATGCAAAATAACAAAAAAACGTCGGTAATATTACATGGACACTTTTATCAACCACCTAGAGAGAATCCTAGAACTGGAATTATTCCTGTCCAACCTAGCGCTTATCCTTTTCTAGATTGGAATGAAAAGATATATGATTGCTGCTATGAAGCAAATTTGAAATCTAGATACTTAGATGAAAATGGTAGAGTTCTTAGCATTTCAAATAACTATGAGTACATATCATTTAACTTCGGGCCTACCCTACTTCATTGGCTGGATAACAATCATCCTGAGTTAATTGAAGGCCTAAGAGAAGCTGATAAACATTCAATAGAGCGACTTGGTCACGGAAACGCAATGGCACAAGCCTTTAACCATACAATTCTTCCCCTAGATAATCCTGAAAACGCAAAATTGCAAATTGAATGGGGCATTGAAGACTTTATATATCACTTTAAGCGCGAACCAGAGGGAATGTGGCTCCCTGAGTGCGGAGTAAACGATAGCATTGTTGAAATGCTTAGTGAGAGTGGCATAAAGTTTATTGTTCTCTCTCCTTGGCAGGCAGATAGCGTCGAAAGGGACGATGGAAAGATTTATTCTCTTGGCTCTTCTCCTTGCCCGTATAGCGAGCCATATATTCTAACTGGAAGTAAAGGTTCAACTATTACAGCATTCTTCTATGAGCCTAATTTAGCTTCCTCTATTTCTTTTGGACATGCACTACGTAATGCAGATACGCTCTACGCCTCTCTCCTTTCTATTAAGAGTACAAATACTCCTTTAATTCATACAGCTACAGATGGTGAAATCTATGGGCATCATGAACCTTTTGGAGATATGGCATTAGCTGCATTAATAAGAAAGGTAAATGAAAGAGACGACTTTGTTCTTACAAACTATGCGTCATACATGGCTAGTAAAAAAGCAACAAAGAGAGCCTTTTTAAAGAAAGGCGAAGATAATAAGGGAACTAGCTGGTCTTGTTCTCATGGAGTCTCTAGATGGTATAAAGACTGTGGATGCCATACAGGCGGAGAGGTTGGTTGGAATCAAAAATGGAGAACGGGTTTAAGAAATGCTCTTAATAACCTTGGTAATAAAATTGATTCTATTTTTGCAGAAGAGATTAATTCAATCTTTTCTGGAAAAGAAGA
>JBNMJW010000062.1:0-11367 GCA_050874025.1 Candidatus Ornithospirochaeta sp. | reverse complement strand
TGCTAAAAGATTACATATTCCTATCTTCCATATGGAAGCGGGAAACAGATGTAAAGATGAATGCCTTCCTGAAGAAACTAATAGACGTATTGTTGATGTTATTAGTGATGTTAATCTTCCTTATTCTGAAGCGGCAAGAAGATATCTTATTGAAATGGGATTTCCTAAAGAACGAATCTATGTAACTGGTTCTCCTATGGCTGAAGTCTTAAGTGGAAATCTTGAAAAGATTAAAGGAAGTAATGTTCTTTCTAGATTAGGACTAGAGAAGGATAAATATATTCTTCTCTCTGCACACAGAGAAGAGAATATAGACACAGAGAAAAACTTCTTGTCTCTCTTTAATGCTATTAATGCATTAGCTGAGAAGTACGATATGCCTATACTTTATTCATGTCATCCTCGTTCTCGTAAGAGACTTGAATCATCAGGTTTTGTTTTAGATAAGAGAGTAAGAATAAATGAGCCTCTTGGCTTTAATGATTATAATTCGCTTCAAATGAATGCTCTTGCTGTTGTTTCTGATAGTGGAACTCTTCCGGAGGAGAGTAGCTTCTATCTTTCAATTGGTAAGCCTATAGCTGCCGTTTGTATTCGTACATCAACAGAGAGACCTGAAGCATTAGAGAGTGGTGATTTTATTCTTGCAGGGATATCAACTAAAGAATTACTGCAAGCAACAGACATGGCTATTGAGATGAAGAGAATGGGAATTGTTGGTAAACCATGCCCTGACTACACAGATAAATGCGTTTCTATGAAGGTTGTCAGGATAATTCAAGGCTACGTGAATGTAGTAAACAAAATGGTTTGGAGAAAGACTCAAGAATAATAAGCTATACATAGTTTTTTGTGGAAAGAATGGTTTTGGGATTATAATATATAACTAAGGGGAAAATATCTATGGGGGATGATGTTTTTATAAGCGCTGAAGGTATAGGAGACTTATATCTTTCTGCTGTCTTGGTTTATTTTGAATATCCTCGTGTCTTTGTTTGCATAGACGTCTATGATAGTAAATACATTTTTTATGAAATGGCTTCTGATGATGGAAATAAAGATGTTTGGTTAGTTTCTAAGATAAAAGAATCCGAGTATTACGATATAACCAATGGAAGGTCATCTATCCAAAGTGTTTATGAAAAAGGGGAATCTTCAAATATATTTTCTGTAACAAAGATATATGGAGAGGAAGACCAAATAATACTCTCTTATGATAATGTAGAAAGCTTAAGAACTAGTTTGCCTAAGAATGATGTTCTTGCTGATTTTAAAGTAAATACTAGTAATTTAAATAAGACAGCTGAAAAGGCAAGAACTACAAGTAAAGTTAGTGGTATTGGGAGTCTTTCTCTTTCTTAATTAAAATTTAAGATTCATAATTCTTATGGTGCAAATATTGAAAATCAAGGTATTTAGACAATAAAAAAATTAGTAGGCTTGGTAAAAAAATGAATATTCTTATTACTGGTGCAAAAGGCATGGTCGGTACTGCTCTTGTTAATAATCTTAAAGCAATTAGAGATGGTAAAAACAAGACTAGACCTAATATTAAAATAGATGAAATCTATGAGTATGATATTGATTCTTCTAAGGATGATTTAGATAGATATTGTCGAGATTCTTCATTTGTCTTTAATCTTGCTGGTGTTAATAGACCTGTGAATAAAGAAGACTTTATGAAAGGTAACTTCGGTTTTGCTTCCGACTTACTTAATCTTCTAAAAAAGCATAATAATAAAGCTCCTGTAATGCTTTCCTCTTCTATTCAAGCAACTCTTTCTGGACGCTTTACAAACAGTAAATATGGACTAAGTAAGAAAGCAGGGGAGGACTTATTCTTTTCTTATGGAAAAGAGACAGGTAGCAAAGTTGCTGTGTATAGATTTCCGAATCTTATGGGACATAGCAGGCCTAACTACAATAGTGCTGTATCGACATTTTGCTACTCTGTTGCTAATGATAAACCATTTACTGTTAATGATAGATCTACTGAATTAGAGTTGCTCTACATTGACGATTTAATAGAAGGCATGTTTGATCTATTAGAGGGAAAAGAAAAACATTGTGAATTTGATGGGGTAGAAACTGTTTTGAGTCCTAATGGAAAGTTCTGTACCGTGCCTTTGACATACAAAGTCACATTAGGTGAAATTGTAGATTACCTAGAAGAGTTTAAAGAACAACCAATATCTTTACTTATGCCTAAGTGTCCTGATGGTTCATTTAAGAAGAAGCTTTTCTCTTTGTATCTAACTTATCTTCCAAAAGATAAGATGAAGTATGACTTTAAGATGAATAAGGATGATAGAGGATCCTTTACAGAGTTAGTACATACACTCGATTGTGGACAAATTTCTATTAACATCTCTAAACCAGGAATCACGAAAGGTAACCATTGGCATAATTCTAAGTGGGAACAGTTTATTGTTGTTTCTGGTCATGGCTTAATAAGAGAGCGAAATATTAATACTAATGAAATTGTAGAGTTTGAGGTTAGTGGAGAAAGAATCGAAGCTGTCTACATGATTCCAGGTTGGACTCATAGTATCATTAATCTTAGTGACAAAGAGAATCTTGTCACTGTAATGACTTGCAATGAAGTCTTTAATACAAATTCTCCAGATACATTCTTTGAAGAAGTATGAATTAAGTAAAGAATTTGAATAAATATAACAAAAAATTGAAATTTTTAAAAAAATGATGCAATTTTTTTAATATTTATTGTTTTCTTTAAATTTTTATATGCTAACTTTAATATAGGTAACGAGGAAGGAGATGATATGTATAGTGCTTTTGATATAGCTGAATATGTTATTAAAAAATGCAATGATCAGGGAAAGGGAATTAGCAATTTAAAGCTCCAGAAGATTTTGTATTTTATTCAGGCCGAATTTCTTGTACGTACTGGTAAACCTATTTTTAACGATTCTATTGAAGCATGGGACTTCGGTCCTGTTGTGCCTTCTGTTTATAGAAAATATAGAATATATGGTGGTGCTAACATTCCTTATTATGATGGTGATGTAGATTTTTCATTTAATTCAAATGATAGAGATATTATGGATGATATTATCAATTCTTGTGCGGATTTATCTGCATCCCAACTTGTTGAAATGACACATAAACAAGACCCGTGGCGTGATGCATATAGTGATTACAGAGGAAAAATTATTTCCAATGAAAGTATCAAAAACTATTTTAGTAAGGTGATGAATGGCGAACGGATATAATAATGTTGTAAAAGCTTCTGAGAATGGACAATCATCTGTAATTGGATTTTTAGAAAAAAATAAAAGAGATACTGAAGATCTCCTTAAAGCTTTGTCTGTTAAATCAAATGAATTTAATGCAGAGATGTGTTTTGACGAGCTAAGCAAATATCTAAAGTCCTATGATAGGTTAATGTATGCTCCAATTAGTAATGCAATTTACTTGTTGTATAAAAATGAACCGAATAATGACCTAGATGGAACATTAATTACAAATGTTGAAAGTTTAGCAACATATATTGATGATAGCAAAAGTTTCGATAATGAGAATGATAAGAAAAAGTTTGTTAATGCGGTAACAAAGTTATGGGATCACATTAATCTAGCTTCACAGCAATATCTAAGTTTAAAACAAACAGACAAAGAATTTAATGAAAAGTTTGAAAAGAATTTTAAAGATAAGTTTGGCTCATACAAAGAAGAAATAATGAGGGATATGAATAGTCAACTTTTGACTATGGTTAGCATTTTTACTGCGTTAGCTTTTCTTATATTTGGTTCTATTAGTTCTCTTGATAATGTATTCTCTGTAAATAATATTCCACTTTTAAAAGTGATGATATCTAGTCTCGTTTGGGGGCTTTGTGTACTTAATTTAGTTTTTATTTTCCTTTATTGTGTTTCAAAAATGACAAATTTAAAAATAGATACTAATGGAAATGGTACTAATCGAGTGTGCAAGAAATATCCACTTGTGTGTTGGGTTAATTTCTTACTATTCTCTATTCTTATTTGTTGTGTTTGGGGTTATTTTCTGCAAGCAAATGGTGTCGCTAAATGGTTCAATTCTACTGATATGACGAAATTAGCACTAATTGGTAGCTGTGTTGTTGTGCTACTTATTTCACTTTTGGGATTTGTTATTTACAAGTGTACGAGAAATTATAGTAAGAAGGACTATAAAAGATAAGTTCTCTTTTGCTACACTAGTGATTTCTTTTCTTGCCTTGATTGTATCTATCATTTCTTCTATTATGAGGTATATATCATGGTATATACTATAAATGTAATGAGGTTAGTTACTATGATGACAGCAAAGTTGTTTGAGAATGGACGAAGCCAAGCGGTTCGACTTCCAAAGGGATGCCGTTTTAATGGTGACGAGGTTGCTATTAGCAAGGTTGGGGATGCCGTAATCCTTCTGCCTAAAGAAAACAAATGGGCTGGATTCCTGAGTAGTTTGGATTTGTTCTCTGATGATTTCATGAGCGAAGGACGTAAACAGCCTGCGATGCAGGAGCGTGAAACTTTATGAAGTATATGTTGGATACAAATATCTGCATCTACGTCATGAAGCACAAGCCATCAGAGGTAATTAAGAACTTCCTGATGCGTGACCCAGACGATATTTGCATATCAGCAATCACTTACGGAGAGCTGATGCATGGTGTGGAAAAAAGTCAAGCAGTAGAACGAAATCGTGTTGCGATTACACTGTTTCTTTCTTCTATTGACATTCTCCCGTTTGATTACTATGCAGCAGAGGAATATGGCAAGATACGAGCTGACCTTGAACACAAGGGAACACCAATCGGAGCGATGGATATGCTGATAGCCGCTCATGCAAGATCAGAAGGTCTGATTCTTGTGACAAACAATACCAGAGAATTCTTCCGGGTAGAAGACTTGGAAGTAGAAGACTGGACAAAATAAATACCGAAAGTATGAGAAATCATCTATCAGAGCAATCTGATAGAAGAAAAGCGAGTAGAACCGAATACGGAATTATGTAAGAGGATACTCTCACCTTATAACATTGAGAAAGCGACGTAAAGCGGAACGTTGGTAGTGGCAGTATAGATCCAAGAGAAGATAACTCTACTTTAAGTATATCGAAAACAGATATTCCTCTCTTAATTATTCATGGAGAAGATGATAAGCGTGGTTTGATTTCTATGGCTTACGAAATCTATAATAGTTGCTCTAGCCAAAATGAACATCTCTAAGTTGTATTTGGAGTTGAATATGCTGATTCCTGTGGAGTAAATCCAGAGGAATATTAAAGGGTAATTCTTGAGGTTGTTCACATTTTTAACGATACGAACAGTCAGCATGTGAACTCAGGGGCTTGCCTTAAAATTGGTAACGAAACATTTATTTTTTTGTTAACTTGTAAAAATATGTTGACAATGATTGTGCTTATATTTTATGTTAACTTGTAAGAAGGTAATAGGTATGAAAGAAAATGAAATTGAATTTATGAAGAGTGTTGTTGATTATTACTATTCAACAATTGATAGCGAACACAGAGGGGGTAATATGAGTGCTGTTGCCGCTCATTTTAAGATCACCCGTGCAAAGGTTAATAAAATTCTAATAACAGCAGGTGTAATTGATTCTCCACTTCATCAAGATATTATGAATCTTAAAGAAGAAGGGTATGACACAAATGATATTGCCTTAGCACTTGGTGTTTCTCCTGCTACAGTTAAAATAAACATACCTTATGAGAAGGTTATCTATAATGGAGTAGAGAAGAGTAGTGGTGCCCAATATGTTGAATCGTTTAGAAAGAGAGAAAAAATCTTTTTGTCGAAAGTAGTAAGAAAAAAAACAAATATAGAGCATGAGGCGGAAGCCTTTTTTAGTAATGTTGAAAACAGAAAAAGTTTTGAAGAGTTGATAAAACTGTTTGGTTTATCAAACGAAATTCGTAAGGATGATCCAATTCATTTGAAACCAGTATTTAGTCCAGAAGAAATGAAGCTTTTTAAGATGTTACCAAATACAATTGTTCTTCACGTTGAACTTGAAGCTAATTTAAAAGCTGTAAAGAAAGATGCTGAGATTAAGCACGGTAATACAATATCACGTGATATTCTTGTACCATATGATATTCCTCTTCATAATCTTCACTATGTTCTTAATCAAGCTTTTGGTTTTACCAATTCCCATTTGCACGAGTATACTCTTTTTGATAAAGACTTAGAATGGGTTACACAAAACAAGGTTTCTAGATGGAAAGATTTGATCGGGCTTATCTTCAAAAATCCTTATAGAGATGAAGATCTTGATTTTTGGGATGATGATTATAATGGTGGAAGCCCAAAGAAATGGATGAGAGAAAAATATACAGGTCCTTCCTATAGAAAAGTCTATGAAGAATCATACTCTTATATACACGACTTAATGAAGAATGAACAAATCTCTCAAAAGACATTAGATGATCTAAAGTATAGTTTTGAATTAAACCCTTTTGCTATTAATGAAGCAATTCCTGTGGGACAAATCTTAACTGTTTCTGGTGCCAAAGATTATAAGAGTATTCATGAATATGATGAGTATATGAAGGAGTCTATAGAAGAAGCTTCAAAATATCCCAAAAAATCAGAAGCTTCTATGCCATATATCTATCCTTTTGTAGATAAGCTTTGTTATGAATATGACTTTGGTGATAGTTGGAATTTTGTAATAACTTGCCATGACAATGTTGAATACCTAGGAAAAAGAGTAAAACCTAGTGAGATTAAGGACGCCATAAAACATGTACTTACACTTGCTCGCCCAATAGTTATTGCTGCTGATGGCCTTCCTCTTATAGAAGATGTTGGTGGTGTTTATGGCTTTATTAATTTCTTAAATGGAGAAGGGTTATATGAAAATAAAAAGGAAAGTCTTAGTTGGGCAAAGGGAAATGAATGGCCTGGTGAAATAGGTAATTTAAAATCGTTACTTTGATATGTTTAGACAGTAGTGAAATTACAAAGCATCAAAATAATTGTCAGTCTTCTTGGTATTATCTTAGTCCATCATCATCCAAGAAGCTGACATCTTTTTTCAATATATAACAACAAAGCTAAAGATTGCATATTTACAGATATTGTTTTTTATCTACGAAATCTTAATTATGGTTGTTTCTATATTTTTAGTATAATGATAAATTGATAGGTAAGTATCCACTTTTCTCTTTAGAAATCAAAAGCGATGCGCTAGAACTTGATTTACTTTTCAAGACTGGACTCATTTCTTCCATATACCTTTCTAATAATCCTGATTTTGATCTCTTCGCATATGTGTAACTCAATCTCAATGAAGAGATTGTTCCATGGTGGCAGTTCCTTGATGAGCTATGGACTAGAAAGATTACATGATGAAACTTATTTTAATCATTCTTTTTTGTTAGCTAGTAATACCTTTATGCGAGTAGTTTACTCTATAGTTACTCTATTCGTTGATTTTAATAGAAGTCAATCCATCAAAATCAACAACAGGAAATACTGTCTTTTCCTCTTCAATAAACATAATCATATATATTGGAAGATATGTTAGCTTTCCTTTCTTCTCTACGTTGTAGTTTGATAAAACGTAGGCTTCATCTATCGAATAGTTTGATATTTCCATTACATTATTTAATGCCGAATGACGCATATAATTTTTGCCACTTTTTACTTCTATTGGGAGTATCTTTCCTTTGTGTTCAATTACAAAATCTATTTCACCATATTTTTTGCTATTGTAATAATAAAGGTTAAAGTTATGTGCCTTTAGCTCTTGTGCAATTACGTTTTCATACAAAGCACCATTATTAATATCTTCATTATTCTCTAAAAGCTTTATTTTTGAAGTTCTACCATACATTGTTGTTAGCATTCCAACATCAGATAGAAACAGTTTAAAAAGGCTACTCTTTTCATTAAGCATAAGTGGAATTGTTGGCTCAACAACATTATAGACGGGGAGGACAACTCCTGACTTAGAAAGCCAAACAAAGTTATTTTCGCTTCTTGAATATTGAAGACCTTTTTTAATATCAGCAAAATTAAAACGCTTATTATTTGAATTTAATTCAGCGGGAATTAGATCATATATTTTAGTAAGATAAGGTCTTTTATCTTCCACTTCGTAATGCGTAAAATCCTTTTTGTATTGAGCTATGATATTCTCATGGATATTCATTACATCTTCTAAATTTTTGCTCTCTTTGAATTTTTCAACAGCAGCTGGCATACCTCCAACAATTAGGTACATATTGAATATCTTTAACATCTGTGTATGTACAGAATCATTAATAGCTATCTTATTAACAAATGAACGATAGAGTAGTTTTTTTAGATCATCATTAAAATTATAAAGTTGCAAGAATTCTTCAAAATCTAGTGGGTACATTGTAAGCGTCTTTAAATATCCAACAGGGGCAGATTTAATGTTCTTCAATGTTACTCCAAGTAATGATCCACTTAGAATATAGCGAAAAGACCCTTCATCTACCCAAAACTTTATTTTGGTTGCAAGTTCTTTAAACTCTTGTATTTCATCAAAGAAAATAAAGGTTTTTCCTTTGTAAAATTGTTTATTTGTGAAAAGGGAGAGGCTAGTAATCATTTCGTCAACAGTTTCACTTTTAGAAAGAAGGTTAATAATAGAAGGATTATCTAAAAGATTAAATTCAATATATTCGCAATTTTGAGCTTTTAAGACTTTTCGTATTGTGAATGTTTTTCCGACTTGTCTCGCTCCATCTATAAGCAATGCCCTTTTATCATCAGCAATCCAACTAGAAATTATATTCTCTATCTTTCTGTATAACATATGATTAATTCTTCCTTTTTTAACATCATATATTCTTGTATGTTTTTTATGTAGACTAATTTAAAACTTTTTTGCTACTTTTTCTTATTACTTTATTGCAAAAATGTTATTTTTCTTTAGGTAGCAATAAAAAACGCCAGAAAGTCATAAAAATAATACATAAATAGATTGGAAATATGACAATTCGAACCTATAATTTCTTTTGTAAATAGGAGTACAAAGCGTGAATCATAACATCGTAGGAGAAAACATCCGTCATTTACGTGAGCTTGCAAGATTTACTCAAGACAATTTAGCAAGTTTTCTGGATGTTGATCAGAGTTTAATTTCAAAGATTGAAAAAGGTGAAAGGTGCCTTTCTTCTGATATGCTAGAAAAAATAGCTACTCTTTTTGGTGTTTCTCCAGAACAAATTGAAAATGAATCTACTATTGATCCAAGACTCTCTTTTGCATTTAGAGGAAATGAATTAACTGCTTCTGAAATGAAGGCTATTTCTGCGATTAACAAGATTGCTCTTAATTCAGAATTTATGAGAGCACTACTTGAGGATGCAAAGAATGACTGAAAAGATTGATTATGCGAAACTTATGACTTTATCGTCTTTTTTAAGAAGAAATTTAGGAGAAGATATTAACTCATCTATTGATATTTTTGCCTTGTCGCAAACTATTGACGGGTTGACAATCGTATTTTATCCACTTGGCGATAATCTTAGTGGAATATGCATTAAAGGTAAAAAAGGCAATAATCTTATTGCAATTAATTCATCCATGACACTTGGTCGCCAAAGATTTTCCATGGCACATGAGTTTTATCATCTGTTTTATTGTGATGATACCATGTCAGTTTGTACAAAAAATCTTAATCCTAATGAAGCAATCGAAAAATCTGCCGATATGTTTGCTTCTTATTTTTTGATGCCAGATGTAGCGTTAACTGAGTTAGTAGAAAGACTTTTGATGAAAAGTAATCGAAAACAACTCTCCTTGGATGATATAATTAGAATAGAACAATACTTTGGAATGAGTCATCAGGCGACAGTTTATAGATTAATGCATACAAAGTATTTAAGCCGTGATGAAGCGAATAAATATCTTACGGTTGCTGTTTGTTTTAAAGCAAAAGAACTTGGTTATAGTTCGTCTTTATATGAACCATCAGACAAATATCATCTTTATATGACATATGGTAATTATATTAATCAAGCAAAAAATCTTTTTGATAGAGGTATTATTTCAAATTGTAAATATGAAGAGATATTGCTAGATGCATTTAGGTCTGATTTAGTTTATGGAAATGACGATGAGGCAGGTGGTATAATTGACTGAACAATTGTTTTTTGATACCGATTGTTTATCTGCTTTTTATGGATTAATAATCAAAGTCTTTTGGTCCAATTATATCCTAATCGAATTGTTATTCCTCAAGAGGTATATAGAGAATTATCTAATCCATGCATACCTCATTTGAAGTCTAGAGTTGATACTTTAATTAGTAATAACCAAGCTCGGATAGAAGGTATTTTAGTTGGAAGTACTGAATATTCTTTATATAAAGAAATGGCTTTTGGTCCGTATCATGGACAAAAAATAATTGGAAAAGGTGAAGCTGCAGCTATTACTCTTGCAAAAAATAGAAAAGGTATTCTTGCAAGCAACAATTTAAAAGATGTTGAAGTTTATATAAAAAATACAAGCTTTTAAGCATAACAACTGGCTATATTCTAAAGGAAGCTTTATCAAAAAAATTAATTACAGAAGCAGAAGGTAATAAGCTTTAGGATGATATGATAAAAAAACGTCGAAAACTTGGATACAATTCTTTTTCTGATTACTTAAAGGATAATGCTTAGTAAGATGATTTGAGATTGTTTCAATTATTTTTTAATAGAGTTTAAATCTTTTAAACTCAAAATGTTTTACTGTTTGATTTTAATTTTACGTGATGCAGCGAGAATGACTGTCATTCTTTTAATGCTTAACTTTATACTTTTCTTCGTTTCAGAATACGCTAATTGGCTTGAATTGCTATCTATGTATTTCCCAATGTTGATACTGTTTTAGTATTTCTGATGCAAAAATTACAGAGTGGAGAAAATAAGAAAAGTAGAGTATTATCAACATGATAGGAATATGTATAGATGCGTAAGAGTATAATGTTACCCATTGGTATAGAAAGCTTTGAAGAAATTCGAAAAAAAAGATTTTACTATATTGATAAAACTAGACTAATTGAGCAACTTCTTACTCAATCGGGTAAAGTGAATCTTTTTACGCGTCCACGAAGGTTCGGAAAGTCTCTTAATATGAGTACGCTTAAGAGTTTCTTTGAAAAAGGTGCAGATAAATCTCTTTTTGATGGATTATATATTTCGAAGCGAAATGATTTATGTGACCAATACATAGGGAAATACCCAGTTTTATTTATTTCTCTAAAAAATGTTGATGGACTTACATTTGAGGCGGCAAAGTATCAATTGATAGAATTGATTGGACTAGAGGCTGAAAGATTCCATTTTCTTCTTGAGAGTAATAAGCTTACAGAAAACGAGAAAAGCAGATAT
>JBNMJW010000061.1:0-11466 GCA_050874025.1 Candidatus Ornithospirochaeta sp. | reverse complement strand
TTCTTATATAAAGAAAATATACAAACCTCGAACAAAAAAGAACAACAAGAATGCTTCTAAACAAACTATTTTCTTAATAGAGAGAGACAAAAATGGTCAGCTCCTAGTTTCTTAAAACCACCTTAAATGATTTTGAGCCATAATTTTAAGTTTTTCCGTGGACAATTCGATAGAAATGGGTTGGCTCCAATCTAGACCAAATGTATCTTTATATAAACTTGCAAGACCCTCTGTTTTAATTAGCCCCAATTTGTAAGTATTCGTAGTACCATATGAACTTTCTGTCTCGATAATTATTCTTGGAGAATCATTTATGGCAAGAATCCTGAGTAGATTATTTTTATTTAAGCCATCGACATTGATATATTTACCTAATCTATAGGCATAAAAAGAATAATCTATCCCATTGTCATCTCG
The DNA here is from genome assembly GCA_050874025.1 of Candidatus Ornithospirochaeta sp. Classification (GTDB taxonomy): domain Bacteria; phylum Spirochaetota; class Spirochaetia; order Sphaerochaetales; family Sphaerochaetaceae; genus Ornithospirochaeta. Next base: position 11,049 of record JBNMJW010000061.1, on the reverse strand, counting down.
AACTTTTACTAAAAAATCGTTGTCCAATATGCTTCCTTTAAAGCATTCAACTCCATTTTCAAAAAAAACAAATATAATATTGGCTTCATCAATTCTTATTTGCCAATTTAAGTCCTCTATTGATACAAAGCTTGAAACCGAACCAGATTCAATTCCCAACGTCAAAAAAACACTTTCTGTTGTATCTCCAAATTCATCAACATAATGTTCTACAGTCCAATCGGATGCGATTGCCATTGACAAAAAAACAACAACTAGAAGACATAAAATAACTGTTTTTTTCATTAATTTCCCTTTTTAAGTATGATAACACAGAAAACAATGAAATATAAAAAGATTAATCTGCTCTGATACTTTCAAAATTCTATTTCAAAGTAATTGTCATTATTTATGCTAAACTTCTAAAAATAATGTTTTACAAAAAAACGTAAGTATAAGACATTATTTTTACACTTAAAGATGTCTCTTCTCCATTTTCTATATATCATTGACACTAAGCTAACGATTCATTATTTTGCTTCTTGTGTAGGGAGAGAAAAGTGAACGAGAGAATACTGAATCTTGTCATAGATTCATTTTGGAAAATATTAAAGCCTGGCTTAGAGAGAACAATACCGCTTACTCTTCTCTCTTTTTCATTCGCTCTTGTCATTGCAACTATCGTTGCACTTATACAAGTTGCAAAAATTCCAGTTTTAAAGAACATTTGTCGTTTTTATATTTGGATTATTAGAGGAACGCCTCTCTTAGTACAACTCTTTGTTGTCTTTTTTGGTTTTCCATCTATTGGCATACTAATTGATCCTTTTCCGGCAGCTGTTTTAGTCTTCTCAATCAATGAAGGAGCATACTCTTCTGAGACAATTAGAGCAGCTATAGAGGCTGTTCCTAGAGGACAATTAGAAGCAGGAGAGTGTGTTGGCATGAGTTGGCTACAAACTATGAGGAGAATCGTTCTTCCTCAAGCTTTAAGAATTGCATTCCCTACTCTCTTCAACTCTCTCATAAGCATGGTAAAAGATACCTCTCTTGCCGCAAACATCACAGTTACAGAGATGTTTATGCAAACACAGCGCATCGTTGCTAGAACATATGAACCTCTTGTTCTCTACTTAGAAGTTGGTTTTATTTACCTATTAATTTGCACTATTCTTACTAAGGTTCAATCTTGGGGAGAAAAGCAATTTAAAAAGAGAGGCTACTGATGATTTTACAAGTTGACAATATTAAGAAAAGCTTTGGCTCTTTAGATGTATTAAAAGGAATCTCTCTCTCTGTAAATAAGGGTGATGTAATAGCCATACTAGGCCCATCTGGTAGTGGTAAAACGACATTTTTGCGTTGCCTCAATTTTCTAGAAAAAGCCGATGACGGAAAAATAATCTTTGATGGAAAGGAATATGACACCAAGACCATAACAAAAAAAGAAATCAAAGAAATAAGACTTAAAACAGGCTTTGTTTTTCAAAACTATAACCTCTTTAGCAATAAGACGGCTCTAGAAAATGTTATGGAAGGCCTCATTGTTGCTAGAAAGATGAGTAAAGAAGAGGCAAGGAAAAGAAGCGAAAAGTATCTAGAGAAGGTTGGCATGTTAGATAGAGCCTCTTACTACCCTTCTCAACTCTCTGGTGGACAACAGCAACGTGTTGCCATTGCTAGAGCTCTAGCGACAGAACCTTTACTAATATATTTCGACGAACCAACTTCAGCATTAGATCCTGAACTTACTTCTGAAGTTTTATCTGTTATGAAGAAACTAGGAGAAGAAGGCATGACAATGGTTGTTGTTACTCATGAAATGAGCTTTGCTCGTGGAGTTGCCAACAAGATTGTATTTATGGAAGGCGGTGTCGTTGTCGAAGAAGGTAAGACTGAAGAATTCTTCACTAACCCGAAAAATAGTAGAACTAAAGAGTTCATAACAAGAATGGAACTCTCAAAGATAGAATAAGGAGAAAAAGCATGAAGAAATTTATTACAATTTCATTAATTGCGATTCTGCTTGCTAATTCTATAGCAGCAGGTGGAAACAAAGAGACAGCTGTAAGTGGAGATCAGCTAGAGCGTATTAAGGCTAAGGGTTCGATTACAATCGCAATGGAAGGCACATGGGCACCTTGGACTTATCATGATGAGAAGAATAATCTTGTAGGTTTTGATACCGAAATTGGCCAAGCCATTGCAAAAAAACTTGGAGTTAGTGCCCAATTTGTTGAAGGAGAATGGGATGGACTTCTTGCTGGTCTAGATGCAGGAAGATACGATGTTATGATTAACGGCGTAGACATCACTCCTGAGAGAGCACAGAAATATAATTTCTCAACTCCTTATGCATATAACAAGACTGCCGTTATAACTAAATCTGACAATAATTCAATTTCCTCGATGGAAGACCTAAAAGGAAAGAAGACTGCCAATACAATATCTAGCACTTATGCAGAAGTTGCCGAAAAATATGGAGCAACAGTTACAGGTGTAGATGATTTAATTCAGACATTTGAACTACTTGCTACAGGAAGAATAGATGCAACTCTAAATGCAGAAGTTACTTATTACGACTATATGAAGCAGCATCCAGATGCGCCATTCAAGATTGCATGCCTTGACACAGAAAAGACAAGCGTTGCAATTCCACTAAGAAAGAGTGATGATTCTAAATCACTTCTAGAGGCGATAAATAAGGCTTTAGAAGAACTGAGAGATGAAGGTGTTCTAACTGAACTCTCAATTAAATACTTCGGTGTTGATATCACCAAAGAGTAAAAAGGTGTAGGCTGCAGAGATTAAAGCTGCAGCCTTTATTTTAAGGTACTAGAAACTTATTTGCTTTTGTGCCTATTATCTCTTTGGAGCAAAAAATGAATAAAGATCTTACAGTTGGAAAGCCACAAAAAGTAATATTTGAGTTTTGCCTTCCCCTATTTTTGTCAATCGTCTTTCAACAGCTATACAACATTGCAGATAGCTTTGTAGCTGGAAAGTTCATTTCAGAAGAAGCCCTTGCTGCTGTTGGAAATAGTTATGAAATCACATTAATCTTCATAGCATTCGCATTTGGATGTAATATGGGATGTTCTGTTTTGGCATCTCGTCTGTTTGGTGCGAAAGAATACACTAAACTTAAGAGTGCAATAAACACATCAATAGTATCGACTATAGCTACTTGTCTTATTTTGATGGCTATTGGTCTTATCTCAATGGATGGACTATTGAGACTAATCAATACGCCTAGTAACATTCTTGCAGACTCTGCACTTTATCTAGACATCTATGTTTATGGTCTACCATTCTTGTTTTTATATAACCTTGCAACAGGAATATTCTCTGCCCTAGGAGACTCTAAAACACCTTTTATTTTCTTAGCGTTCTCATCTACAGCTAACATCTTTATGGATATTCTCTTTGTTACAAAGTTTAATATGGGCGTAAGTGGTGTTGCTTGGGCAACATTTATATGCCAGGGAATAAGTGCTGTTTTAGCCCTAGTAGTTGTATTTAGAAGACTTGGAAAAATAAAAACTGAAGAAAAACCACAGGTCTTTGTACCTTCACTCTTTAAACAATTTTTAACAGTTGCCATTCCTAGCACAATGCAGCAGAGCTTCATTTCAGTTGGAAATATAATCCTTCAGTCAATTATTAATGGATTTGGATCTTCTGTTGTTGCAGGCTACGCTGCCGCAGTTAAGCTTAATAACTTAGTTATTACATCCTTCACTACAATTGGTAATGGAATATCTAACTACACAGCACAAAACCTTGGAGCCCAAAAACTCAAAAGAATCTCAGATGGTTGGAAAGCAGGAGTCAGAATGGTTGAAATCATCTCAATTCCTTTCATTATCTTATATGTTCTTTTATCTAACCAACTTCTAACTCTCTTTATGGATAACCCATCTCTTGAAGCTTTAAAGACAGGAAGAGAATATCTAAGAATTGTTGCTCCTTTCTATATTATCGTCTGCATAAAGATGGTTTCTGATGGTACTCTCAAAGGTGCAGGACTCATGAAGTACTTCATGATCTCAACATTTACAGATTTAATTTTAAGAGTAGTTATTGCCTTCTTCCTAACTCGTACAGCACTACAAAGCACAGGTATATGGCTAAGTTGGCCTCTTGGTTGGATTATTGGAACCATTCTTTCTGTAATATTCTACAGAAAAGGCGAATGGAACTATATAGAAGAAGAGGCCCTTAAGGAAGAAGTTGAGGAAACGAGGGATTAAACAGTTAATTCCTCGTCACTTTCATCTGTAAAGTATTCAGATACTTTTTCTGGTTTAAAAATGCCCTTATTGGTAACAATGCCAGTAATTAGTTCAGGTGGCGTCATATCGAAGGCAGGATAGTAGCCTTTGACGCCATCTATTGTTGTTTTTACGCCCATTGCTTGAAGAGAAAAAGAAGGATCTCTCATTTCAATCGTAACAGTATCATATGTTTTATGAGCCTTATCTGGCGCACCTGTAACATATACAGGAATATGGAAATAATTGGCACATATTGCAATTTGACTTGTTCCTACTTTATTGAAAACATAACCATCACAACTAATAGCATCTGCTGCACATGTAAAGAGATCAACCTTTTCATTCTTCATAACAAATGCAGGCATATTATCTGTTATTAGTGTTACGTCAAAACCCATCTCGTAGCAAACTGTACTTGTAAAGCGAGCACCTTGGAAATATGGCCTTGTTTCAGGGCAAAAGAGTTTAATAGGGTTATTGCGTCTTTTACATTCTTTTAGCATCATACCTAGTATTGTCTCGGCGTAACACTGAGTCATAACAGTTCCACCTTGTGGAATTTTATCAACTAAGTACTTAGCAATTCTGCCTACTCTCTCATACCTGAGATTATTAGATTCTATTACATGTTCTTTTATAGCTTCATCTGCTCTTCTACCCTCTCTCAAAGCAGCAATAGCAACAGGGATACAGTTATCGGTTAGTTTTTGCATCCTTCTAGTTGTTGTTGGACGAGATGTACTAATAGTTTGAGATGCCCACTCTAAATACTCAATAAACTCTTTTTCGCTCTTATCTCTAGCAATGTATGCAGCAAGGGCCATACCCATAGGAGCAAGAGTATATGGCCCCGTTGACTGAGTTACCATATTCTTTATTGCCAAGGCGACATCCTCAACACTATTACAAATTACCCATTCAATCTTAGCAGGGTACACTCTTCTATCTAAAACTCTAACGTGTCCATTCTCATACCAAGCAACATTTTCATACTGAAGCATGAAGGCAAGGTCTTTATCTTGTCTTTCCATAATATAATCTCCTCTTATTCTATAGTAGCGTCTATATCTATTCCTTTTTTCATTTTTCTATAGAAAACAAAATACATTGTACTGTAACAAATGGAACCACCAAGAAGCTGGCTAATAGCCTCTGCTAAGAAAACGCCATTAACACCAAAGCCTATGCGTGGAAGAATAAGTATTAAAGGAAAGACTAGAATAGCCTTTCTGAGCAATGAGAAGAATACAGCAAAGCGAGGGCGATTCAAGGCAACAAATGTCGTCTGTCCTGAAGACTGAAGCGCCATCATAAAGAAAACAGCGAAGAAGATTCTCATTACTGGTATGGTTATGTTAATCAAATCTTTATCTGGTGTATAAATACTAATTAGACTCTGAGGAAAAGCAAGAACAAATGCCCATATAAGAATGCCGTAAGAAAGTGTCATCAGCGTCATACTCTTAATGGCTTTACATACCCTATCGCTCTTCTTGGCTCCATAGTTGTAGCTAATAACAGGCTGAGCACTACTTGTAATAGCAGAAATTGGCAACGACACCATCTCTCTAGTAGAATTAATAACGCTCATTGCACCTATATAAAGAGTGGAAAGAGAACCGCCAAATACCCTTAGCGTCATGTTTGATGCAGCTTGCGTTAAAGAGTTTGTCATCTTAAACATAAAGCCGGAGACACCGAGTTTGGCAACTCTCAAAAGAATACTTTTATCTAAAGAAAGGTGCTCTAGTCTTAATTTTGATTTTTTAGACTTTAGAAAAAGAACAACCCAAAGAGCAGAAACAAATTGAGAGATAACTGTTGCTATAGCAGCACCCTTAACACCAAGCGACAAAACATAGATGAAAATTGGATCCAAAACTGTATTGAGGATAGCACCAATTAACACGGTAAGCATGCCGACTCCTCCAAAACCCTGCATGGTGATGAAAGAATTGAAGCCTACACTTATAAAGACAAAGACGCTACCAAATACATATATGGAAAAGTAATCACTAGCATAACCTATTATTTGGCTATCTGCCCCCATAAGTGACAATAATGGCAGTCGAAACAAGAATAGAAGAATTGTCAAAAGGCAACTAATAATAAGTGCAAAAGAGAGACAAGTCTCCATTATAAGAGTCGCTTTTTTATCATCGCCCTTTCCTCTTTCAATGGCGGCAATTGGAGAACCACCTGTTGAAATAAGAGAAGGAAAAGCGCTTATAAAGCTAATTATAGGAAAAACAACACCAACACCTGAAAGAGCAAGCGTACCCACATTCTCTATGTGTCCAATATACATTCTATCAACAACGCTATAGAGGACATTTACTAGTTCTGCTAATAGTGTTGGTAGAGCAAGAGAAAGAATATGAAGGGTAATGCTACCCTCACTGTAATTTCCTTTATTTATTCTCGTTTTCATAGTGGTAAAGGTGCAGAATTGACGTAGGTACAAAACTTAATTGAAAAGCCATTATCAATTACGCTATCGCTACAATTCTCAAGGTGCCAATTCTCTTTCTTATCAAGATTCTCAAAAAAGACATCTGCCCATCCAATTGCATCAACCTTTGTAATAAGCGCACGAGAGCAATATGAAAGCATAGTTTTATACATCATTGCCCCGCCTATTATGTAGATGTCATCACTATTGTACTTTTTTAATTCTTCAAATAACTCAGGAAGGCTTTCTAGCATAATAAAGCCATCGGTTTTTGCCCTTTCTTTGTCGCCATTTGGCCAAAGAACAATGTTTGTTCTGTTTTTAAGTGGCTTACCATTAGGAAAAGAAAGAAGTGTATTGGCCCCCATTACGACAACTTTTTTTAGCGTATTTTTTCTAAAATAGGCCATATCTAGAGGAAGATGGAACATCAAATCATTCTTTTTTCCAATTCCCCATTCTTTATCACAATGTAGAATAGCTTGCACCTAACACCTCTCAAATTGCTACCGGGATATTGTATTTTGTTGAATTGTAGCGATAACCAACAAGTGAAAAGTCATCTAGAGTAAATGAATAAAAATCATCCTTCTCTTTATTTATCTTAAATTCAGGAGCAGGATATTGCTCATTCTTTATTATCTCTTCCACAATTGGAATATGTCTGTCGTAGATGTGAGCATCAGCAATAACATGGACAAGCTCTCCAACCTCTAAGCCACTGACTTGAGCAAACATGTGCATTAACACAGCATACTGAACAACATTCCAATTGTTTGCTGTCAGCATATCTTGGCTTCGCTGATTTAATATTCCATTTAAAGTATGGCTAGAAACATTGAACGTCATAGAATATGCACATGGATATAAGGCCATTTCAGATAGGTCATGGTGATTATAGATATTTGTAATAATTCTACGTGACTGAGGATTATTCTTTAAGTCAAATAAGACTCTGTCTACTTGGTCAAACATACCCTCTTTATATTTATGCTTAACACCTAACTGGTAGCCATAAGCCTTACCAATAGAACCATTTTCATCTGCCCAACTATCCCAAACATGGCTCTTTAAATCATGAATATTATTACTCTTCTTTTGCCATATCCATAATAGTTCATCTATAGCAGACTTCATATATGTTCGTCTGATTGTGATAATTGGGAATTCTTCCTTTAGATTATACCTATTCACAATACCAAACTTTTTTATTGTATGAGCACTTTCTCCATCGCTCCAATGAGGGCGAACGGGATAGGCATCATCCTTTACCCCGTGCTCAAGTATCTCTTTTATATTCTCAACAAAAATTTGATCGGCTCTACTCATCTTATTTCCTACTTATTTTGCTTTTTATATAGTTAAACCAAGTCTTAAATCTATTTTTTTCTGCATCCTTTTTTATATCCAAAGCTGCTTGTTCCTCTGTTGCATAGCTATCTGTTCTCTTCATCTCATCCCATCGCCTAACAAGCCACATGTAGATATCAGCTTCAGTATAGCCTGGATAGAGAGACAGTAGATGTTCTTTATCTAATGCATCAACAAGCGGACGATATACATTTTTATACCAACTTACTGCACCTTCTTCAAATGTCATAACATGGTCGCAATGCTCGTTAGCATAATATTTATGAACAAGAATGTGATTAACCATCTCAGGGTACGAGCCAGGAGTTGTAAATATGATTTTGTCCATAGGAAGATATGTTGGATGATATTGTTCTATAAACCTGCTTCTTTCATATGCAACAACTCGTCTTTTGAGTTCATTCATCGTCATTCCTTCTTCAAGAGGAATCTGGGAGGAAAGCTCAACGACCTCAGCATCTATAAACTCTTGGCCCTTGCTTTTTGCAACAGATACACGATGATTACCATCTCTGACGAAGTACCACTCACCCAACTTATATACAGAAATAGGAGGAAGAGGAATATCATCAAGACGCGCAGCATCAATGCTCTCCCAACGATGTTGAAGAGTATATGACTTAGGAAAGAATGCGCTAGAAAAATCATGGTATCGATTTTCAGAGCCGATAATATTTTTCACCGGTATAGTTTGCATTCCCTTATAAGCTTGACTTTCTGGTTTTATAAGCTTTGTTACTTCATAGAATGAAAGTAAATCTGGGTTTTTCCACCTAAATGTAGCTAATACTTTTTGAACTCTCGCCCTTCTTCTTGCGTCATCAAAGTCGCCACTGACTGTCATTCTATCTGCCGCCACTTTTAATCCCTCCTAAAGAATCATCGTCTAACAAATAAGAACCATAAACATTAACAATCTTTGTTTTACCTCTCTCTCTTACTCTTGGAAGATTCAAATCATCTAGATGAATATGACCATGGAGTAAATACTTAGGTTCAAACTTATCAATAAAATCTAAAAAACACTTAAACCCTTTGTGGCACAAATCAGGACCATCCCCAATACCTAAAGGAGGCGCATGAGTTATTAAAATATCAAGATATCGGCCATAGCGTCTTTTATTATACATAAGATAAGGAATTAGCTTCCAAATCCTATAGCGCATCTGTTTCTCACTATATTGGCTATCTCCATTATTATAGAGCATACTACCGCCAAGACCTGCAATAAGAAGACCAGAGGACTTATCTCTATAGCATTTTCCATCAATCATAAAGCCATAGAATTTCTTACTGTAGTCATCATCTTTTTTCATGGCTGTAAACAAGCCATCTTTATTCATCGCATCTCTAAAGTCTTTTAGATTATGATTGCCATATACATAACAAACATCCTTATGTAGCAATGTTGAGACATAATCATAAGACTCAAGGGGCATATCGCCTGCGCTAAGTATTAAATCAACGCCCTTATATATATCCCTTACCATGGGGGAAAAGGCCAATGAGCGTGTAGTATCTGAAATACAAAGAATTTTCATTTCATTAAATTATAAATAAGAAAACTCTTTTTTTGAATAAGATATTAGAGATTGACAACGATAAAATAGTAACTAAATAATTAGTAAAGAGGTGTTATATGAAGATTCGTTCTTTTCGTGTTTTAATCACAGTTCTTTTAACTGTTTTCTTATTAACTAGCTGTGCCTTTTTATACACAGATTTAACTAGTGGCGGAGGTACTTTCTATACAGTAGAAGAAAGAGAGAACTCAAGAGCATTCTTAGATGCCAAGATGCAGGCAGAGACAGTTGAAAGTGTTATTAAAGCAATGGCACTTGGTACAACAAATAGTGGCTCTATAGATAACTCTGGATGGGCAACATCACATACAAAAGAAGCAAGAGCACTAAAGAATGAGATTATTTCTCTTTCTCTGCCTTCTGGATCTACAATTCTTTCATTTACTACACTAAGTGGTAATTACTCATATTCAAATGGTGTTGGAACTATCGATCTAAAATGCTCTTACAAATATCAAAGAGCAAATTCAAAAGAAATTGAAGATGGCACATTCTCGATTAGTGGTGTGATAAGAAGAACAAGTAATTCATTCAGTGCAGACAGCATATCTATAAATGGACGTTCATATGCTTCTATTTACTATACTTATTCAGCTGCAGGATTTATTCAAGCATCAATAAATTCAAATATGTGCAACACTACTCTTCTTAATGAGATTGCACGTCCTTAAATCTTTTCTATTATCTTTTCAAAAACTAAAAGAATAATAAGAAAAGAGAAATTAAAGAGGGAGAACTCTAAAAGGTATCTCCCCTTTTTATTTGGAAAATGATGTGAATATTCGCGGAACGTAATAAGAGAAGCAAGAGACGCTATTATTGTTCCAACTCCTCCTATATTTACACCTAGTAAAAGCGCCTTATAGTTAGATGTGAATTGAGAGAGAAGAATAGCAGGAGGAACATTACTAATTACCTGGCAGGAAAGAGATGAGAAGATAAGAGTATCTTTATCTAGAAAGGATGAGAAAAATGTTCTTATTGTCTCTATTCGTCCCATATTTCCAGCAAAAATAAAGAAAAAAACAAATGTCAATAAAAGTGGATAATCAACCTCTTTTAGAGCTTTTCTATCAATAAAAATAAGAGCAAGCGGAATGATTATCAAGCCAAACACATATGGAACAATACGAAATACAATTATGATTGAAAAGGCAAATAAAAGTAAAAGAATTGCTGTCTTCAGTGGGTCAACTTCTATTCTTTCATCCTCTATCTCCAGGCTTTCTTTCTTAACAAAAACAAGTGTCAGTTGTAAAAGTAAATGCAGTATTTAATAGGTAAATGCAGGTTTGAAAAAGTAAATGCAGTATTTTTAAGAATTTTTGTACATTTTTAAGAAGAGAAGTTTTTAGGAACTGCTTTTAAAAGCTAAAAACAGCGTTTA
>JBNMJW010000060.1:0-11527 GCA_050874025.1 Candidatus Ornithospirochaeta sp. | reverse complement strand
TGGCAGGCCCTGTCGTTGTTGCCTCTGTTATTCTTCCGTCTTCCTTTGATTATTCAATCTTACATGATTCAAAGGTAATGAAAGAAAAAGAAAGACTATCGGTCGAAAAGATTATTAAAGAAAAGGCAATTTGTTATTCTGTTAAGGTTATTTCACATAAAACTATTGATGAAATAAATATTCTTAATGCTTCTCTCTTAGGGATGAGAGAATCAAGTATGGAAGTTTATTCTTCTCATCCATTTTCTATTCTTTTATGTGATGGAAATAAAACTCCTCTTGTACCTTATCCTGTAGAGGCTATCGTTAAAGGAGACAGTAAAATACCTGAGATAATGGCAGCATCTATTCTTGCTAAAAATGAAAGAGATAGAATTATGGTCGAAGCTGCAAAAAAATGGCCAGCGTATGGATTTGAAAAACATAAAGGATACCCAACAAAAGAACACTATGAAGCAATACTAAAATATGGGCCTTGTCCTATCCATAGACTTTCATTCAAACTTTATAAAGAACATAGTGTTGATGAGCCTACTCTCTTTTGATTTTTTTCAAAAACTCTGTTGACAATAACGCTTTCTTTTAAGTATGATTTTTCATGTCGTGCGACTGTGGTATAATGGCTATTACCTCAGCCTTCCAAGCTGAAGATGCGGGTTCGATTCCCGTCGGTCGCTTAATACTCCTCTTCTAGGAGTTTTTTTATTGCAAAAAAGTATTGAGTAAGAAAACAGGATGCATTCAACTTTAGTTAAGTGACTCCTGTTTTTTTCATTTAATCGTTTAAAAAACTACTGTAAAAAAGGTGAAAGAACAATGAATAAAGATATGTCAGTAGTCTGTAATGATGGAATAATAAACATTCGTTCTGGTGCTATTATCATGAAAGATAGAAAACTTCTGATGGTTGGTAATAACAGAGATTATCTCTATTCCGTTGGTGGTAGATTAAAGTTTGGAGAAACAGCAGAGGAAGCTGTTAGACGTGAAGTCTTTGAAGAAACTGGAGTTAAGATGGAAATTGATCGTCTTGGCTTTGTCCATGAAAACTATTTCTATGGTGATGCAAAAACAAATCTTAATAAGTTAGTCTATGAGATTTCGTTTTTCTTCTATATGGATGTACCTCCTTCTTTTACTCCAATTAGTGATAGCTTTATTGAAGGTAATAGCAAAGAACGCCTAGTATGGGTTTCGCTCGAGGATGACAGAAAGATCTACCCAGAATTCTTTAAAACTGAACTAAAGAATCCCATAAATGAAGTAAAGTATTTCATTTCAGACAACAGGAAAAAACCTTAATGAAATCGTTATGAGCTTAAAAAAGAACAGGCACAACAATAATTATGCCTGTTCGAAGGAAATCAATTAGTTGGGACATTTATGAACCCATACTTTTTTAATTATTTGTGTTCTTTCTCAAACTTTGTTAAGAAGTCAACAAGAGCTTCAACACCCTCTTTAGGCATTGCGTTGTAGATACTAGCTCTTAAGCCACCAACACTCTTGTGTCCTTTAAGGTTATCGTATCCAGCCTTCTTTGTTGCTGCTACAACTTCTGCGTCTAAGTCTGCAGAACCAGTAACAAATGGAACGTTCATTAATGATCTGAATTCTTTTTCAACTGTTCCATGGAACATCTTAGAAGAGTCTAAGAAATCATAAAGAATCTTAGCCTTATCGATATTCATCTGATGCATAACCTCTAAGCCACCAAGATCCTTGAGATACTTGAATACTTTACCACAGCAATAGATAGCCCAGCAGTTTGGAGTATTGTACATACTGTCGTTATCTGCATGTGTCTTATACTGCATGTAGATTGGAAGGTTTTCAAGATCATCTCTGATAAGATCTTCTCTAATAATAACAACTACCATACCAGCAGGACCAACGTTCTTCTGTACGCCTGCGTAGATGAGACCATAATCAGAAACGTTACATGGCTTACTTAAGAACATAGAAGACTGGTCAGAAACAAGAACGTGTCCCTTTGTGTTTGGAAGAGTATTCCATGTTACACCATGAATAGTCTCGTTTTCACAGATATAGACATAATCTGTATCTTCAGGAATTTCTAAGTCAGAGCAATCTGGAATGTATGTGTAATTCTTATCCTTGCTTGATGCTGCGACGATAACTTCTCCACACTTCTTTGCTTCAGCAATAGCCTTCTTAGACCAAGCACCAGTTTCAATATAAACAGCCTTACCATTCTTCATTAGGTTCATTGGAATCATTGAGAACTGAAGTGTTGCTCCACCCTGGATAAAGAGAACCTTGTAGTTAGAAGGAATATTCATAAGCTCTCTAAGATCTTTTTCAGCATTATCAAGAATTTCCTGGAAAACCTTAGATCTGTGGCTCATCTCCATTACACACATACCGCTACCACGGTAGTTCATCATCTCATCTCTTATCTCTTCAAGAACTGGCTCTGGCATCATTGCAGGACCTGCAGAAAAGTTAAAAGTACGACCGTATTTCATTTTTTAACACCTCGCGATTAATTTTATATATTTAATTTCTCATATCTTTCATTACAATGCAACAATTCTTTTGATTTCAACATTAAATTTTACTTTCATTACTTATTTCATAAATGAATTTTTAAATTTTTTTCGCTTTACACAATATTTTCCCTTTTCTTATTCCTCTTGAAGAAAGACAAACTCAATATTATTATTTCTTTATCAATAAAATACGGAGGGCCCTACAATGGGAGAGCGCGGAGAAGTCTTTTCAACAAAACTAACAAAAAACGACAGAACTTACTTTTTTAATGTCAAAGAAAACATCTATGGAGATTTATATCTAAACATAGTTGAATCTAGACCAACAGACATCGAAGGAAAGTATCTTAGGCAGTCAGTCATCGTCTATCAAGAAGACTTAGGTGAATTCCTAAATGAATTCCAGAAGACACTAGACTATGTTAAGACACATGGAACACGTAAAGATAGGATAAGAAATAAATGACAAAAGAGAGCTTTTTCCAAAAATATAGTGATATTATTCTTTTCTCAGCCTTAAAGATTAAAGAGGATGATGTATTGTCAATCAATACAGAAGAGGAAGATTATGCCTTTGCTCGTCTTCTTGCAGAGAAGGCAAAACGTATTACTGGAAATGGCTCTTATATCCAACTTCTAAAAAATGGCAGAATTGTTGAAAGCTTTGATATTCTTTCTTCATCTCCATTAACAAAGAGGCCTACATGTTTTGTTTACATACCCTATTATAAGAAGAAAGACGAAATTGACACAGGGAAAATCTATGAGGCGAGAGAGCTGCAGAACTTTAATTTGCTCTCAGATCCATTAGATATTCCTAATCCTTCATTTCCTTTTGTTACATGTCCACTTCCCAACAAAGATTGGGATGAGATAATTAGTGAGAATGATTGGAATAGCGACTCATTTTCGCTCCTTTCTTCAATTCTTTCTTTAGAAGAACCGGACTATATTGAATACAATAATTTGAGACATGATAATCTTCTTTATTATGTTAAAGAATTAAATAAGCTAGGTTTAAAAGAAGGAAGAATAACAAATGATGAAGGAACAGACTTGTTCTTTTCTTTCCTTCCAGAGAGTGAATTTGTTTCTTCATTTAGTAAAACAACAGATGACAGATACTTCTCTCCATATATCTTTTCTTCAGATATCTTTCGTCTAATTGACCCTGTGTCTCTTTCTGGATGGCTTAATACCTCTAAAAGTGTTGTTATATGGGGAAAACCAGTTAAGAACCTATCTCTTTTCTTTGAAAATGGCAGAGTAACTAAATATCAAGGAAATATGTTCTCTGAAGCCCTTTTTAACCTATATTCAAAACAAGATGATAACAGTATCAGAGCATCAATGCTCACGCTAAGTGAGTCAAGTCATCCATTAAATGGTGAGGAAGCAACTTATTTTCAAGAACTAGATAGAATGCGCACTGTTTCTATTACTATTGGTGGCCCAAAAGGCGAAGCTGTCAAAGAAGAAAACATAGAGAAGACTATCGATAGCCTCACTACTCTATCTCTCCCTATCGGAACAGATAGCCTCTCTATCACATGTATTGATAAAGAGGGAGAAGAAAGAGTTATCTATGAAGATGGAACAATTATCATAGATTAATTTAAAGAAGCAATTAAACCTAAACCTTTAAGTGTAATTAAGCTATCGAGTTCATCGATACGAGGGATAATTTTTGAAATAGTAGCACTTAAGCCACCTGTTGCCATTACAAAAATTTTATGTCCAACTTCTTTTTCTGTATCTTTAATTATCGTCTCAACGAGCCCAGCATATCCAGCCATAATTCCTGCTCTTATAGATGAAACACTATCACGGCCTAGAACAGTCTGAGGAAGTTTAAGTTCAACTTGAGGAAGTTGCGCTGTATTACCGAAAAGAGAGTTAACAGATGTTACAAGGCCTGGCGCTATTGCAACGCCAAGCACTTTGCCAGAAGCACTAACTGTACTAAATGTAAGAGCTGTACCAAAATCTATAACCATAACATCACTCTCTTTATGATAAGAATGAGCATAAGCTAAGTTGCAGAGTAAGTCAGAACCAAGTTCTGAAGGTATACTTGTTTTGTCGAGCCCCGTCTCAACTGAATGAGTAACCATAATTGGATTTATGGAAAAAAGACGATTCATAATCTTTTCAATTGATCTTGTCAAAAAAGGAACAACTGATGAGATAATTACCTTCTCTACATCTTCTCTCTTTATTCCGCTTTCTTGGAAAAGAGAAGAAAAGATTACAAAATACTCATCACCTGTTTTTTTTGTATCTGTAAAGACACGAAAAGGTTTATTCCATACCCCATTATTTAGAGCAGCAACAACAATATTTGTATTACCAATATCTACAGCAACAATCATTAGATTACAACGACCTCTTTTCTTCCTTCGTATGCTTTATCTCGCTTACTCTTAACATCTTCATCCATAAGATAGTCATCGAATCTTTCAATTTTATCGATAATTCCTTTTGGAGTGAATTCGATAATACGATTAGCAAGGCTATCTACAAACTGATGGTCATGGGAATTAAAGAGAAGAACACCCTTAAAATCAATAAGACCATTGTTTAATGCCTGGATAGATTCCAAATCAAGGTGAGATGTTGGTTCATCAAAAATCATGCAGTTAGCGCCTTCTAGCATCATCTTTGCAAGAACAACTCTAACTCTTTCTCCACCAGATAGAACCCCACAATCCTTTAAAGCTTCATCGCCACTAAAGAGCATACGTCCAAGGAATGAACGAACATAATTATCATCATCTTCTTTACTAAATTGTTGAAGATACTCTGTCATTGTCATACCAGGACCAAACATATTTGAGTTATCTTTAGGGAAATATGAAAGAGATGTAGTTACCCCCCATGTATATGAACCTTCATCTGGTTCCATTTCACCACTAATAATCTGGAAAAGAACTGTCTTTGCATAATGATTAGGTCCAACAAAGGCAACTTTATCACCTGGATTAATAACAAGAGATAGATTATCTAAAACCTTAGTTCCATCTATTATCTTACTTATGTTCTTAATTTCAAGAACATTCTTTCCAATCTCTCTGTTAGGCTTGAATGCAACATATGGGAAACGACGAGAAGATGGCTTTATATCATCAATAGTAAGCTTGTCGATAAGTTTCTTTCGACTTGTTGCCTGCTTTGCTTTAGCAACATTTGAGCTAAAGCGCTGGATGAACTCTTTTAATTCTGCTATCTTGTCTTCTCTTCTCTTCTTTTCATCCTTCATTTGCTTTAATGCAAGCTGAGATGACATATACCAGAAATCATAGTTACCTACATATAACTGAATCTTGCCATAATCAATATCACAAATATGTGTACAAACAGTGTTTAAGAAGTGTCTGTCGTGAGAAACAACAATGACAGTGTTGTTAAAATCTTCAAGATAATCTTCTAACCAGTGGATAGACTCTAAATCGAGGTGGTTAGTAGGTTCATCTAAAAGAAGAATATCTGGGTTTCCAAATAAAGATTGCGCAAGAAGAACTCTGACTTTGAGATTATCTTCAATTTCACTCATCTTTTTTTCATGGAGAGGTACAGGAATGCCAAGGCCATCAAGCATCTGTGACGCATTTGCTTCTGCTTCCCAACCGCCAAGTTCGCTAAATTCACCCTCAAGTTCAGCAGCTCTAATTCCATCTTCTTCAGTAAAATCATCTTTGCTATAAATTGCATCACGTTCTTTCATAACATCATATAGATGTTTGTAGCCCATTATTACTGTATCAATAACGCGATAGTCATTATATTGGAAGTGATCCTGTTTTAGAGTAGCTAGTCTCTCTCCTGGAGTAACAATAATCTCACCTGTATCTGGTTCAATTTCACCAGAAAGTATCTTTAAGAAAGTAGATTTACCGGCACCATTAGCACCAATAATTCCGTAACAGTTTCCAGGTGTAAACTTTAAATTTACCTCTTTGAATAAGACCTGTGTTCCATAGGAAAGAGAAACATTGGAAGCTGTAATCATTTAATCCTCCTAGCAAAATAAAAGGCAACGATTTTACGTTGCCTAAAGTATAGTCCCTAGCAGAATCGAACTGCTATTTAGAGACTGAGAATCTCCCGTCCTAACCGTTAGACGAAGGGACCGAATACTGGGATGGAGGGATTTGAACCCCCAAAGGCAGAACCAGAATCTGCAGTGTTACCATTACACTACATCCCAAAATAACGACAAGAAAAACAATAAAGAAAAATCTATAAAGTTGCAATACCTTTTCAGAAAATACTTGCAACAAATAGAGCTCTATCTATTCTTAAATGCAGATACTCTTGCATATGCAGATAGACTATCGTTATCCCTATTTCCATCCATAAGATATCTATAGCCTAATCCTGCAATCATTGCACCATTATCTGTACAGAGCTTTAAAGATGGAAAAGTTACTGTGTAACCACCCTTCTCTAATTCTTTTAGTTCTTTTCTTAAAAGTGAATTTGCAGCAACACCACCACCAGCACTTACTCTTTTTAAGCCAGTGTCTTTTAGAGCAAGTTTTACTCTCTTCATCAAAATACCAACAGCTTGGCGTTGGAAAGACGCTGCTATGTTTTCTATTGTATCTTCAGACTCTGGGCTTTTGAACTGATCCTTCTGATTTATAACAGCTGTCTTTAAACCAGAATACGACATATCGTAAGGATGACTTGAACGATCAAGAGTAGGACCTGGAAATAAGAAGCTATTAGGATCTCCACTCTTACTTAATCTATCTATTACAACTCCTCCAGGAAAGCCCATGTCATAGAACTTTGCAACTTTATCAAAAGCTTCACCGATTGCATCATCAATAGTTGTTCCTAGTACATCAACATCATTGTAGTTATTAACTTTACATATTACGGTGTGTCCACCAGAAACAAGAACACCCAGATATGGATATTCTAATGGATTTTCAATTTGGGAAGCATAGAGATGAGCTCTAATATGATCAATTCCTACGTATGGTATTGATAGTGTTTCAGCAAATCCTTTAGCAAAGTTAACACCAACAAGTAAAGAACCAAGTAAACCAGGACGATTAGTAACAGCAACAGCATCTAAATCTTCCTTTTTAAGACCTGCTTGAGCGATAGCAGCAGAGACAACTTGAGCTATCCACTCTGTGTGCAAACGCGACGCAAGCTCAGGCACAACTCCTTGATATGGCTTATGTAACTCAATCTGTGTTGCAATTACATTACTAAGTATTTCTCTACCGTCCTTAACAACTGCTGCAGAGCATTCATCACAACTTGTTTCAATTCCAAGAACAATCATAGTTCAATCTCTTCTTCTATAAAATCACCATCATCTATGCCAATTATCCGCGAAATCTCGCTTTCAGATAATCCAGATTCAAACAAATAATCAAAGACCTTTTTATTCCAAGTAACACCAATCTGTGCTCCATTTTTCTTTGATTTATCAATTATATAGCATAACTGGCTACTACCATCTCTAAGAGAGGAAATTTCTGTTGGATCCAATTTAATCTCTTCCATTCATTTAGCCTCATAAGTAATATAGCTTAAAAAGAAAAAATAAAGAATAAAAATCAAAAAGTTTCTTTTTCAAGAGCATTTTTGAAAGTTAAATAATTCCTATCATCACTACGAGAAGCATATATAGCAAATTCAATCTTTTCAAAATCAAATAGATATTCTTTTAAAATAGAAAAGAAAAGAGAAGAAACTATCTCAGGTGGATTATAAAAAGCACCACAGCCAAAAGCACCAAGGATAGCAACATCTATCTTTTTGTATTTAAGTATAGAGTAAATTCTTCTTATTCTCTTCTCTAAAGTATTAGATAGTTCTTTTTTATCATAGTCAAAGATATTTCTTAAATTTGGAGCTGCAATTGTAAGCACATCTACGCTATACCATTTGCTTTTATCTATTAATTCCATCTTTGAATCATCAGATTTAAATACTGTAACAGAAGGTGTATAGATTGCATCATCATTGTAGAAATAAGATTTACAATTCCTATGTGGCTTATAAAAAGAATTAAAAATACCTTCGTCTGTAAGATTCATATACAGTGTAGATATCCTACATAATGATTCTTCTTGCGCACTAGAACCATTCAAAACACCACCACCTGGATTTCTAAATGAAGCAAAATTTAATACTGCTACCCGCTTCTCTTTATAATTCGATGCTGCTTCAAGTGTTCTCTTATTTGAAACTATAACATCACACTTTTTATTAAAACGATGAGACTCAACAGGAAGAAAATTATTAGCAAATATTAATTCTTCATTTTTCTTTGAATTATCAATTGAATAAATGAGATCAGAATCCTCTTTGCATAATCTTAAAGTATCGTTAAAAACACTTATATTATAATCTCTAGACATATTGTTTTTTAAAGCCAAAAATGGGAATCGAACCCATGACCTACACTTTACGAGGGTGTCGCTCTACCAACTGAGCTATTTTGGCACATGGAAAATATACTCCTTTTTTTAAAATAAAACAGTAAGTTTTATTCTTTTGAAACAAAATAGATAATCAAAAGACCTGCAATAAAGCTTAATGATGAAAATAAAATCTCAATTCCAGTCGGAAGAGATGGAAATACCTGAGGAAGTGAACCAATTAAAAAACCTAGTATTATTGGAAATGTAATCTGAGGAAAGGACTCCATAGATTTTTTTAGTAGGCCTGAAAGCAAAAATACTCCAACTATAATACCAACAGAAAGTGGTATTAATGGAAGTATTTCTAAGTTAGAAAGATGACCGATAAGGCTTTCATAGAGGCCAAGAACAACTAGTAAGTATGTAAAAGAAATACCAGGTAAAACAAAGCCAATAGAGACCAGAACTCCACAAATAAATTGTGACAAGAAACTACTCTCACCAAGCGATACGATATCTTCTGGAATAAAACTAATTAGCGTTACTATAGCAATACCAAGTATTATAAAAAATGCATAATACCAATTGCTTTTGTTAAGTTGGCTCTTTTTTATAATCATTGGTATAGAGCCAACAATTGCACCAAGGAAGAAGAACATTACTATTGTGTAATAATTCTTCAGTAGAAAAGAAAGTAAAGGAGATGCCGAAAAAGCTCCAACTAAGCCACATACACCTGCTAGTAAAAGAAATAGAAATCCTTTTTTAAACTCTTTTGTTAATAAAAGAGGAACTGAACTAATAATCCTATCATATATTCCGAGAACCATAGCCATAGAGCCTCCAGATACCCCCGGAACTGTCATTGAAGCACCTACAACATATGATTTTATGCCAACTTTTATTAAATCTTTCTTTTTTTCGTCCATGAATATAAATATACACAATTGTTGCTTTATAGTTCTATAGTTTCAGTCCTTGTGCATAAAACTAATTAAGATATGATTCTTTCTGCATATTTTTTTTAATTTAATATGCATATTTTTGACCAAAATACTTTTTTTCTGCATATAAAACATTATAATAATATGCAGAAAAGGACTTATTATATGAGAAAATTTGATTACTCTTTTTTAGATAATGGTTTATTACCTGCAAATCTTGTTTCGATATCTTCAAACATATATTCGTTAAAGACTTTAATAAATATAAAAAAAGATGAATTTATACCAGTTTTTTCTGAACTTGAAAAAATTGCACACGTTCAGTCAATTAAGAGTTCAAATGCTATTGAGGGAATAGTAACTAGTGATAGTCGTATTGATGCAATTATAAATGAAAATAGTGCACCATTAAATCATAATGAAGCAGAAATAGCTGGATATCGTGATGCTTTAAAAAGAATCCATCTAGATTACAATTATTTAGGTTTTAATCAAGATGACATATTAGGTTTACATAGAATAATGATGAGTTATTTGGGAAATAATTATGGTGGACACTACAAAAACGAAGATAATATAATTTTAGAAATTGATGCAGAAGGATTACGTCACGTTCGTTTCCGTCCAACATGTGCAAAAGATACTCCTAAAGCAATGGAACAACTAGAGCTTGCATATTATGATGCAAAACAAAACGCAAATATTAACAAATTGCTTTTAATTCCATGTGTTATCTTAGATTTTCTTTGTATACATCCTTTTAACGATGGAAATGGAAGAATATCACGTTTACTTTCATTGTTACTTCTTTATAAAAATGGATTTGATGTTGGAAAGTATATTTCATTTGAAGAGCAAATAAGTATAAATAAATCATATTATTATGATGCACTTGCTCAATCATCAAAAGAATGGCAAAGAGGTGAAAATTCTTATTTCCCATTTATCGATAACTTTCTTTATACATTATACAGATGCTACGATGAATTAAATAAAAGATTTGATGTACTAAACAACAAAAAAATCAATAAAAAGAATCGAATTGAAGCTACTGTTTTGACTAACCTATCACCTTTATCTAAGAGAGAAATTTGTGATATTCTTCCTGACGTTAGTCCCACAACAGTTGAAGCGATTCTTGGATCAATGGTAAAAGCAGGTTTAATTGTAAAAATTGGATCTGGACGAACAACACGCTATAAAAAAATAGAATAATCTTTTTATGATCCATTCTTCTTTATAACGAAAAAAACAAGAAAAAATACGGTGAGATAACAAGACCCACCGTATTTTTTAAGTAATAATCTTACTTTTGTTTAATAGCAGCTTGAGCAGCAGCTAAGCGAGCAATAGGTACTCTGAAAGGAGAACAAGATACATAATCTAGTCCTGCACCTTGGCAGAACTGAATTGTCTTAGGATCTCCACCATGTTCACCACAAATACCCATCTTCATATCTGGACGAACACTTCTACCAAGTCCTACTGCCATCTTTAAGAGCTTACCTACTCCACCAAAATCGATAGTAGCAAATGGATCGTAGTCATAGAACTGCTTGTCTGGGTCATTAACATAATGAGTCAAGAATGAAGCTGAGTCATCTCGAGAGAATCCACATGTCATCTGTGTAAGGTCATTTGTACCAAATGAGAAGAACTCTGCACTACCAGCAATCTCATC
>JBNMJW010000059.1:0-11531 GCA_050874025.1 Candidatus Ornithospirochaeta sp. | reverse complement strand
ATTTTAGGTTATATTGTTATGTCCATAGTAGGACCTACAAAGAAAATAGTTGGAGCCAACGGAGAATATTCATTCCCAACACTACTCTATGTCGTATGGGTTATAAAAGGTTTTGGTATGTCACTAGTACATAATTGTTCGTTCCCAATGATCGTTGAATTATGTTCTGCAAAGAAGATTGGTCAGTTTACTGGCTATTATTATACTTCAAGTATGGCGGCTCAAACAGTTACGCCTATTTTATTAGGTTTGTTGTTAACACAGACAAGTCTTTGGGGAATTCTCCCAATATATTCAGCTGTTCTTTTAGCTATTTCTAGTTTTGTTTTCATTGTTTTCGTTAAGAATATAAAAGCAAGTAAAGTTAAGAATACAAAAGGCCTAGAAGCACTTGGCCAAGATGACTAAGGAGGAAATATGTCAACACACATTAGTGCAGAAAAGGGTATGATTGCAGAGCACATTCTGCTTCCTGGAGATCCATTAAGAGCAAAACATATTGCAACTAAGTTTTTTACAGATCCTGTTTTGTATAACGAAACAAGAGGAATGTTTGGTTATACAGGATATTGGAAAGGAAAAAGAGTATCTGTTCAAGGAACAGGTATGGGAATGCCTTCATTTTCTATTTATTGCAATGAGCTAATTGATTTTTATGGTTGTAAAACTCTTATTAGAGTAGGTACATGTGGAACAAATAGCCCACTATTGAAGCTTAGAGATGTTTTTATTGCACAGGCATCCAATACCGATAGCGGAATGAATGAAGACCGCTTTGGCTCAACTTTCCATTACGCTCCAATTCCATCATTTAGACTTATGAAGAATGCTTATGATGAAGCAAACAAAAAGAATATAAAAGTCACAGTTGGACCATGTTTCTCTTCAGATAAGTTCTATGATGATAGACACAAAGAGAAAATGGAAATGATGCAAAAACTAGGCATCATGGCAGAAGAGATGGAGAGTGCAGAACTCTATACTCTTGGCGCACTTAAGGGCGTTGAAACATTAGCTCTCTTTACTGTCAGTGATGATATTCTTACAGGAGAGAAAACTACAGCAAAAGAGCGAGAAACATCATTTGATGAAATGATTGAAATTGCTTTAGACACACTCTTTGCTTGATTGTTATTACAATCTTTTATCGGCCACGCTAAACTAGTGTGGCTTTATTTTTTTGTCTCTATCTTTTTTTGACCAAATTTCAAATTTTAACGCTTTATATATATAACCCAAAAAGGAGGGCTATATGAAAGAGCCTAAATTTGAAAACAAAGATTTCATCTTAGAGATGATTAATGGAATGACGCTATATTCTCCTCACCTGATTGAGGCATTTAAGAGCAAAGCATTAATAAGAGAGGTGTTAAGTTTGGTAGAGATGCCTTTTAAGCTTCCCGAGAATGATGATGAATTAGAGGTTGTTGTCGAAGAGTACAGAAAGAAAGACCTAGTAAAACAAAAAGAGAGCGAAAAAGAAAGGGCTAAACTATTACGTAGTCAACGCAGTGATGTTGTTGTACACCTGAAGCCTAGTTCTCCTATTAATAGATGCATACAGATAGAAATCCAGAAGAGGGATAATAACGATACAATTCCTAGGGCATTATCTTATTTGGGAAGGGAGTTAAGTAATGATGAGATAGGAGTTGAAAGGATAGCCCCAAAAGATGTTTATTTTCTATTCATTTGTGACTACGATCCGTTTAAGAATAGCAAAATAGTAAGTAATGGTAAGCCAATATATACATTCAGCATGAAGACTTTAGCTCTTAAAGGTTTTGAGAGATTTAAAGGTGAAAATCAAGAGATGGATAACAGCCCCTATATGACCTTCATTAATACGGCATTTCCTTGGTGTACAATAGATTCCTTGACAGAGGAAGAAAAGAGTATGATGAAGTTCTCCCTTGACATGAAAGAGCCATACCCAAACAATATCTATAGTAATGTTATAAGAGAGCTCCTCTCACATTACAAGGATGGTGGAACTATGTATGACAAAGCAGCCGCATGGTTTGAAGAAGAGGCTAATCGTTATTATGAGTCTCATCCCGAAGAACTAAAAAAAGTTGCTAATCAAAAACAATACGAAGAGGGTGAAAAAGTTGGAATTGAAAAAGGCAAGATTAATAATCTCGTTGAGCTTGTAAAAGAAAATCTTCTTCCTTTAAACAATGCTATCGAAAAGTCTGGATTAAGCGCGGAAGAATTTAAAAAAAGGCTAAAGGAGAGTTAATTCTTCTTAATTCATTTCATAAATAAATACCACCAAAGATTCATTTCTATGGTGGTATTTGTTTAAAAAACCACGCATTCAAGCGTGGCATAAAATCTAATTAGTCGTTAACTCTTTCGATATACTCTTTTGTTTCAGTGTTAACTCTGACTTTTTCACCCTGCTTGATGAAGCCAGGAACTCTAATCTTGAGTCCTGTTTCAAGAACGGCATCTTTAGTAACACCCTGAACAGTATCTCCACGAGCTGCATCCTCAGTCTCTGTTACTACATATACAACCTTAGATGGAACCTGGATATCGAGAACCTGATCTTCCCAAAGAGTAAGACGGTATGTTTCGCCATCCTTCATTATGTACTCATAATCAGGGAAACTCTTCATAGGAACTTCAATCTGCTCATAGTTATCAACATTCATGAATGCAAAATTTTCGCCATCGTTATATAGATACTGGAAAGTTCTGTCTTCGATGGTAATATCTTCTGCGTTATCCTGTGACTTCATTGTCTCAGAAAGAGTCTGGCCTGTTGCTGGGCTCTTGAGCTTAAGACGTACGAATGCAGAACCCTTACCAGGGTTTACAAATTCACGTTCAATACAGAGGAATGGCTGTCCTTTAATAAGGAGCGCTGTGCCTTTTTCAATCTGTCCTGCTTTAATCATTCTTTATACCTCAGATAAATAGTATCAAATTTAGTCTTTGTTTTACCAATAGGTAGAATATCAGAAAGAAGTATTTAGTGTAAAGAAGTAGAAATATAAATTGAACTACTTGCTTAAGTTATCTTCTTTTGTTTTTCTCAAAAAGAGATGAAAGGGGGAATGCCATTAGGCTTTCTATTGTTTTTTCTCCTTCTTCTACCATTAGGAGTCTATCCATGCCGATAGCAACTCCAGAGCACTGCGGCATCTTTAAAAGGGGAAAGTTTTCATCTGCTTTACTTATAACATCTCCAGTTTCTTTTCTTTCTTTAACAAGTCTTTCTTGCTCTTTTTTGTAGTATTCTTTAATTCTTTTCGGGTCTCTTTCTTCATCGTAACAGTTTGCTATTTCTGTTCCGTTTATATACATTTCCCATCTTTTCTTATAAGGTTTATCGTTGTAATTTTTTGCAAGACAATCGATTTGAGATGGGTAATCTCTAAGATAGACCTCTCTGTCTTTAGGAAGGGATGGTTCAACATAAGTTAAAAAGATTTTATTAAATGTATCCTCCCAACTCTCATTTTCAGGAGAATAAAGATTAAGTCTCTCAGCTTCTTCTTTTAGTTTAGATATATCTTGGCACTTAATTAAATCAACTTTAGAGTAGTTCCACATAGCCTCTTCAACTGTGATTATTAGAGGTTGTTCTTTTAGCCAATCAGGCTCAGATATTGATGTTTTTTCAATCATATCAATTGTAAGATCTATCGAGTCGCTATCTGTGTAGTCAACAGTATAATACTCGAGCATAGTAAACTCAGGGTTATGAACATCACCTAGCTGCTCAGAATTTCTAAAGCATGATGAAAGCTGAAAGATAGAACCAGAGTCTGATGCAAGCATTTCTTTCATAAATAACTCAGGAGATGGAATTAAGAATAATTCTTTGTTACCAACGAATTCATTCTTAAATTCTGTTCCAAAGCATTTTATTGTTGGTTCAGGAATTAAATATGGCGAGAGAGAAGGGGTAAAAACCTCTAAATAATTCTTTTGAATAAAATATGATCTGACGTTCATAAAGAGTCGCGAGCGGTCTCTTTGATAGCTGAAATTAAACATGTTTTTATTTTAGCAAAAGAAACGGTGAAGTTATAGTCTATTGTACTCGTCCGGTTATAGGCCTACAATTGACATATGTTAGCATATACAACACAGGAACCTATTTATGCACTAGCTACAGCTTTTGCGCCATCTGCGTTAGCTGTTATCAGAGCAAGCGGAGAAGATGTTTTGTCCATTGTTTCTCCCTATTTTACTGGAAAATTAGAGAAAGCTAAAACTAATGTAGCTATTCATGGATATATCGTCGATAAAGATGGAAAGAAAATCGATGAAGTAATGTTAATTAAGTATACGAAAGGCCATGGTTATACATCAGAAGAGGCTTTTGAGATAATGTGTCATGGTTCTCTTCCTGTAATTAGAAAGATATCGTCACTTATGGAGTCTATTGGGATAAGAAAAGCTTTAAGAGGTGAATTTACTTATAGAGCCTTTATGCATGGCAGAATGGATTTGACAGAAGCCGAAGCTGTTGAAGAACTTGTCAAAGCTAAGGGTGAAAGAGGTCGTGAAGATGCACTTGAGAGACTTTCAGGCTCTATTAGAAAAGAAGCGAGCATAATAAAAGATGATATCTTAAACATTTTAGCATCTTTAGAGGTTCAGCTTGATTATGGGGAAGATGAAATAATTGAAGATTGGATTTTCCCTATAGAGAGAGTGGAGAAAATAATAGCACGTTTAGAGCAAATAAGTTCAACATACCGATCTAGTAGATTATATTCTTCTGGTGCAAAAGTCGTTCTTGCAGGTGCAACAAATGCGGGAAAGTCTAGCCTATTTAATGCCCTTTTAAAAGAGAATAGGGCTATTGTTTCTTCTATAGCTGGAACAACAAGAGACTATCTTGAATCAAATTGTGAAATTGATGGTATTCCTATTCGTTTATTTGACACTGCCGGATTAAGAGATGGCGATGACGAAATAGAGAAAGAGGGTATTAATCGTTCTAAGGAGATGATTAAAGATGCAGATTTAGTTGTTTTTGTCTTAGATGGTAATGAAAAAGAACCTACACTAAAGGCTGAAAAGACCATATATGTTCACTCTAAGAGAGATATAGAACCAAGTTCTGGCTTATCTTTTTCATCTCTAACAGGAGAGGGAATAGATAAAGTTATTGATGCTATTTCACACTTCTTGTCGTCTGAAATTAACTCTTTTAGTGATTGTCCTGTTATAGAAAGTAAGAGGCAAAAAGATAAGATAGATGAGACAATCGATAGCTTAAAAGAAGCAATCAAAAACAAAGATATGAGTGTCGATATTATTGCTCTTTATTTTCAAGAAGCGCTTTCATCTTTGTCTGAATTAACAGGTGAAATAACAACTGATGATGTCTTAGATGTTCTCTTCTCATCTTTTTGTTTAGGTAAGTAAAGAGATAGGAATTTCTACCCATTTTTCATATTATAGCTTAGAGAAGAGAAGACAATAATGAGAGACTATGATGCAATTGTAATTGGCGGTGGACACGCTGGCATTGAAGCTGCTTTAGCTTTAAGCCGAGAAGGTTATGATACTTTAATGATTACTCAAAGCTTGGATGCTATCGGCCGTATGAGCTGCAATCCTGCTATTGGTGGCTTAGCTAAAGGTAATCTTGTAAGAGAAATAGATGCCTTAGGCGGAGAGATGGGCCACCTTATTGATAAGACGATGATTCAATTTAGAATTCTCAATCGTAGTCGTGGGCCTGCTGTACAAGCCCCTCGTGCACAAGCAGATAAATTCTCATATTCTCGTCTAGCTAAAGAGACATGCGAAAAAGAAAAGCACCTTAATCTCTTTATGGATACTGTTGTTGATTTTATTTTTGAAGAGAATGACGGTAAAAAAAGAATAATTGGCGTTGTAACTGAACGTGGATGGAAGATAAGTGCACGTGTTGTTGTTCTTACTACTGGAACATTCATGGAGGGAAGAATCTTCATGGAGAGTATGACGCTCCTTCTGGCCGTCTTGGTGAAGGTGCTGCAGTAGGACTTGGAAAAAAACTTCGTGAATATGGTTTCAATGTAGGCAGAATGAAGACAGGAACTCCTGCTCGTGTTCGTAAATCTTCTTTGGATTTTGATGAATTAGAGATTCAAAATGGTGATGAGACAATGATGCCATTCTCTTTTGATTATGATGCAATCGAAAGGCCAACTCTTCCTTGTTATATTACTTATACAAATGAAGAGACACATAAGATAATTAGAGAAAACATACATCGTTCTCCTCTTTATGGAGGAAAGATTGTTGGTAAAGGTCCTCGTTATTGTCCTAGCATTGAAGATAAAGTTGTCAGATTCCCTGAGAGGGAGCGTCATCAGATTTTCGTTGAGCCAGAAGGCATTGGAACAGAAGAGATGTATTTAAATGGTCTCTCTTCATCTCTTCCAGAAGAAGTGCAGCATCGTTTTATTAGAACACTTCCTGGACTAAGGCATGTTGAGATTATGAGGCCAGCATATGCAGTTGAATATGATTATCTTGATCCGATGGATTTGTTGCCATCTTTGGAGTCAAAGATAGTAGATTCTCTTTTTATAGCAGGACAAACAAATGGCACAAGTGGCTATGAAGAGGCTGCTTCTCAAGGTCTAATTGCCGGTCTTAATGCTTGTCAAAAACTAAAGGGTGAAAGAGCTGTTGTGCTAGGTAGAACAGATGCTTATATTGGTGTTCTTATCGATGACCTTGTAACAAAAGGCACAAAAGAGCCATATAGAATGTTTACATCTAGGGCTGAGTATAGATTGTCTCTACGCCATGATTCTGCAGATGTAAGATTAACACCAATTGGATACCAATCAGGTCTTGTTTCAGAAGAGAAGATGGCAAGGCTTAAAGATAAAATTGAAAAAATGGATGAAGTCAAAGAACTCTTGAGACAGAGTAGGGTAGCAGGAAAAAATGGACTAGAGCGTCTTGTTCAGAGCGAAAACAATATCTTTAGCATGGATGAGATTCCTGAGCTAAAGAACTACAGTGAGCCTGTTCTAAACGAAGTCATGCTTGATGTTAAATACTCAGGGTACCTAAAAAGGCAAGAAATTGACTGTCAGAGAGCAAAGAAACAGGAAAGCATGCACATTCCAGAAGATTTTGATTATGACAGTGTTGATGGTCTTAGTGCAGAATCGAAAGAAAAGTTTAAGAAGATGAGGCCATCTTCTGTTGGACAAGCAGGAAGAATATCTGGAGTTAGAGTTTCTGATACAGCTATTTTAGCTCTTGCCCTTAGTGGAAAATCTCATGCAAAATAAAATTGAGGATTATCTTTTTTCTTTAGGTGTTGAAAATGCTAAGGAAAAATGCATACTTTTAGAAAAATATGTTGATGAACTGATGCTTTTTAACCCAACACTAAAGCTAGTTGGGTCAAAAGAAAGAGATGACATAATTTTACGTCATATTTTTGATTCAGCAGCAGCTTATCCTATATTTAAAAGAGAAACAAAATGTGATATGAATATTGCAGACTTAGGTTCAGGAGCTGGACTTCCGGGCCTAGTTTTAGCGATATTATTTGAAGATAGAAATTTCTTCCTAATAGAAAGAATGCAAAGACGAGTGGGGTTCTTACGTTCTACTATAGCTTTACTGAAGCTTAGGAATGTTAGCGTTATTGATAAAGATATCAAGGAGGCTAAAGGAAGCTTCGACTATCTAACGTGTCGAGCTTTCCACCCTATTGTCGATATAGCAAACGATGCTATAAAACTATCAAAAAACGCAATATTTTATAAGGGAACAGAGGCTAATATTGGGGCAGAGATAGCTTCTTTGAAAAAGCAAGGTTATAAGTTTGTCTCCGTGATAGAACCCATAACTGTCCCGGGACTCTCTGAGATGAGGAACATAGTAATCCTCAAAGATTGGGAGAGGTAGAAAAAAGAATGAAAAAAGGAAAGGTCTCGCTCTTTATCGGACTTTTGTTTGTCGTTTTAGGTATTTCATTAGTTACAATAGGTGTCCTTAGCGGAATGGGTATTCTACCATCGTGGCTTGGCACTATTAATGGTTTTGTTACTTCAACACTTAGCGTATCTAATGGTGGTTATGGCACAGCTGAATTTGGTGCTTTCCTGCTACTTGAGGCTTTGATAGTTTTTGTGTGTAGGTTACGTCGTCCATTTTCAATGTTCTCAACTCTATTGTTGGTTCCAATATACCTAACGCTTCAAAGTGCGTTTAGAGTTTATTCTGCCCTTTCTTTACCTTCGTTTGTTCCCGAAAAGGTAAAAGAAACACATCCTGGACTTCTATTTGTTCTTTTTATTCTAGAACTCCTTTTACTCCTAGTTATTCTTTTCTCTGTATCGAATTTAGATGCAAGATGGAGAAAAAAGAGAGAAATTCAAATTAAGATGCTAGAAAAAGAGGGTGCTATTAAGAGTAAAGAAACTTTACAAGAAGAAAAGCTCCTAAAAAGACAGCAACGCTTAAATGAAAAGGAAGAAAGAGAGAGACAAAAGGACGAATTAAAATATAACGAAGAGCTCAACAAGAAAGAAAAGAGTGAACAAAAAAGAAAAGAAAAAGAAGCCCTCAAAGAAAAGAAAGAATATGAGAAGAAGAGAGAGAAGGAAGAAATAAGAAGAGAAAAAGAGAGGCAAAAGGAAGAAAAGAAGGCCCTAAAAGAGAAAGATAAGACAATAGAAAAAGAAGAGAATAGAAAAGACAAAGAAGACGAAAAGAGAGAAAAAGAAGAGAGACTAAAGCAAAAAGAGGAGAAAAGAAATCTAAAAGAGGCAGAAAAGGAAAAGAAGAAAAATCCTGTCGTAGATTTCGGAGAAGCTCCTGAATATGATGAAGGGCTAAAGAGTCCAGATACTCCTCTTTCTTTCCCTCAATTTTGTTCCATGCCTGAGCTAAAGACTATTGGTCATCATGAAGAAGATAATAAGACTGACTATCTTGAAAATGATAGTGATGATAGCGCATTAGTTGAAAGCTCTTCCTTTATGGACAATCTTAAAACTGAGATGGATAAGGAAGAGAAAAAAAGCCAAAAGGATAAGAAAAAGCTCCTTTCTACTAAGAAATTTAAGGGTGGAGGAATGCTTGAGGCGACCCTTGAAATGTATAATAACTCTCAAGACGAAGCTACGCCTCTTCCTCCTCAGCGTCCAATAATTGGCTTAGATAGTGATGAAGAAGAGATAGATGCAAAGCCTAATCAGTCTTCATCATTTGCTCCATCTAATCTCAGTCCAGAGCATCCACGTTACAAAATGTTTAAGAATCTCACTACAAATAAAGTTGAGAGTAGTGATGGTGCTACAAATACAGAAGAAAGTGAAGGGGATTCATCTGTTGCTCCATCTAATCTTAGTCCAGAGCATCCTCGCTATAAGATGTTTGAAAATTTAAAGAATGGGAAACATGAAGAGGAAAAGGTTGAAGAAAAAGATGAAAGCGACGCAGAAATAGCTCCATCATACCTAAAGAAAGACCATCCACGATACAAGCTTTTTGAATCACTGAAGCCTAAAGATGAGTCTTTATCTTCCGTTTCTTATACACCTTTAAGAGCATTTAAGCCAGAGGACGAAAGTGTAGTAGAGAACCCTTATGAAAAGTCTTCATCTTTGAAGAATAAGGGCTCATTAAAGAGTGCTTTTAAGAAAGAAGAAAAGAGCGAGACTGTAAGTGAAACTGTTGCTCCAGAAGAAAAAGAAGAAAGTGATTTTGTTATACCTACAGCTCCTCGAGTAAGGAAGCAAGAAGTAAGTGATGACGGCCACAAAACAATTGAAACAAAGAGCGTTGAAGAAGCTAGTGATGATTTTAATCTAGTTGTTGGTGTTGGTGACCTTGCTTCTAATAGGGGAGGGTACACAGCAATTGCGCTTAGGCAAAAAGCTGTATATACACCACCGTCCCCATCACTCTTGAAAGATTACCCTCAGGTAAGCCAAGAAATAGATAGTCTTACAAGACAGAAAGGTGAGATAATTGTTCAAACTCTTGCAGAGCAGAGAATATCTGTTGAGCTATCAGATATAATAAAAGGACCTACAGTAACAATGTATGAGCTCCGCCTTGCTCAGGGAATGATTATAAGCAAAATTAAAGCGCGTGAAGACGAGCTTAATTATGCTCTTGGAGGAAAGAAGGTTAGAATTCTTGCTCCAGTTCCAGGTAAGCAAGCTGTTGGTATTGAGGTTCCGAACGATCGAACATCAATCGTTGGTTTTAAAGATATGGTCTATGCACTTCGTGCAAATGAAAAATATAAAGCAATGAAGATTCCTATGATCCTAGGAAAAACTATAACAGGCGAACCAATAGTAATTGATGTTTCAAAGATGCCTCATATGATTATTGCTGGTACAACAGGTTCAGGTAAGAGTGTTTGTATTAACTCGTTTATTAATACAATTATTTATCAGAAGGGGCCTAAAGATGTCAGATTAATTATGGTTGACCCAAAGGTTGTAGAACTTACCATTTACAATGGAATTCCTCATCTTTTAACACCTGTTATTACGGATGCTAAACGTGCACTTAAAGCTCTTAATTGGCTTGTTTGCGAAATGGAGCGACGTTATTCCATGTTGGCTCGCTATGGTGTAAGAAATGTAATTGGTCTTAACGAAAAGATTGAAAGAGGTGAGCTAAGAAGCGTTGAGAAGCTCCCATATATCGTACTCATAATGGATGAGTTTGCGGACATTATGGCTGTCCTTGGCAAAGAGATGGATAACGCAATAAGCCGTATCGCTGCAAAAGCAAGAGCTGCTGGTATACATATGATATTGGCAACTCAGCGTCCTAGTGCTGATGTAATCTTAGGTACGCTTAAATCTAACCTTCCTGGAAGAATTGCATTTGCTGTGTCTTCTGGTATTAACTCTCGAGTCATCCTTGATGAACAGGGAGCTGAAAACCTACTTGGTAAGGGAGATATGCTTCTTTTGGATCCAGCTGATCCTGGGTTAAAGAGAATACAGGGAGCGTTTGTATCTGATAGTGAAGTTGAAGATGTTGCAGCATTTGCTTCCGAAAATAACCCTCGAGCAGAGTTCTTAGAAGAGAGTGTCTTCGAAGAGGAAGAGGGCTCTGATGATGACTATGATGGAGGCTCAGATATAGATGACTCTGACGGAGATTTATATGAGGCAGCAAAGAAGATAGTCTATGAAAGAAAGAGTGCATCTGCTTCTTACTTACAACGAAGGCTTAAGATTGGTTATAATAGAGCGGCTCGTATCGTTGAAATGATGGAAGAAGAGGGTATCGTAGGACCTGCTAATGGTTCCAAGCCAAGAGAAGTCTTAAAGTACGAGTGAACTCGATAGACAAAAGACAAGCGAAAAATTAAGCTAGTAGAAGAATAAATATTTAGGGTAGAAGAGATGACATTTAATGAGCTTAACCTCCCTCATGAGGTGCTTCTGGGATTGAAAAGCGTTGGCTTTTCGACTTGTACATTAGTCCAAGAAAAGGTTCTTCCGATAACTCTTACAGGACGAGATGTAATGGTCCAATCCAAAACAGGGAGTGGAAAGACTGCTGTATAT
>JBNMJW010000058.1:0-11533 GCA_050874025.1 Candidatus Ornithospirochaeta sp. | reverse complement strand
GTAGTACACAGCAAAGCAAGCATTCCTTGACAGAAATTATCAATCAGAAGAAGGCTTTGAAATAAAAATCATCGATTAAAGTGCTGAAATAGCGTTTTACTTAGGTTTTCTATAGTTCAATGGATTGGGGAAGTTTTATTTTAAAAGAGCTCTTTTTTGACTACTTTCTTAATATAGGATATGCTACAGGAAAGGAGAAACGAATGAGTTTAACTGTACTATCTGTTGGTGGCTCCATTATCGCACCAGATAAAGTCAACACAACATTTTTAAAAGAATTTAAGAAAGCTATTGTAGAATACCTAGAAGAAGATAAGGAGAGAAAACTTATCTTTGTATGTGGAGGCGGTGCCCCTGCAAGAATTTACCAAGAAGCATATAGAGATATATCAGGTAGCTCTAATGGTTCTAATGAAGATTGGCTTGGCATTAAAGCAACACATCTTAATGGAGAACTAGTAAGAGCTATTTTTTCTGACTATTGCACTACTCCTGTTGTCACAAATCCAATGGATGAGATTGCTTTTGAAGGACGAATATTAGTTGCTGCAGGTTGGAAGCCTGGCTTCAGCACAGATACAGATGCTGTCTATCTAGCTAAGCGTTTTGGCGGAAAGAAGATTGTTAATCTATCCAACATTAAGAAAGTATATACAGATGATCCAAGAAAGAATCCTAATGCTCAGCCAATAGACACTATTAGCTGGAAGCACTTTAGAGAGATGGTTGGCTACGAATGGAAACCAGGTTTAAATGCTCCATTTGATCCTATAGCATCAGGCTTAGCCGAAGAAGATAACATCACAGTTATATGCGCTGACGGAAGAGATATCCCAAACACGCTAAATATCTTAAGAGACAAGGACTTTGTTGGAACTACAATTAAGAATTGAGTTTCTTTCGCTTTATCTTTAAGAAAAGCTCGGAAGCTTCAGCAAAAGACGAAGGGAACGGAACGTCCTTTCTAAAGTCAGGAATCCAGAGAATGTCGTCATCACTTTTTTCTTGTATGAAGCCATTCTCTATTCCCTCGTCTTCAACGAGAGAACATAATTCCTCATACTCTTCATCTGTTATACCAATGAGGCTCGGGTCCTCTTTAGGAGGAACGAATTGGCTCATAAGAGAGAGATAGAAGTTATCTTTATACCGTTTAGCAAAGACCGAAATAAACTTCTTTGATGCATTAACTGTTCCTGGAAATACTAAGTGTCTTATTATTGTACCCTTTAGCTTTTCAAGATCTGTCTCAGGATGTTTTTCTTTTAGCCAATCCATTAATGGCAAAATAACATCTGCATATTTTTTTAATCCACAGAATACTGAAGCAACGTTATGGTTTAGAGTCTTGCAATCTAAAAGATAAACATCAATGTACTTGTCAATTAATTCTAAGGCTTCAATCCTTTCATAGCCTGAACTATTCCAAACAACAGGAAGAGAGAATCCTCTCTTCTTTGCCTCGTCAAGTGCATTAACAAGAGATGGAATGTAGTGAGTCCCGGTTACAATATTAAGTGTTCTTGCTCCCATCTTCTCAAGGTCCAAGATTATAGAAACAAGTTCTTCTTCTGTTATGTCTATTCCCCAATTTTCGCCATCAGAGCCAGAAATTTGCCTATTTTGACAATAGGCACAATGAAGTGGGCAACCTGTAAAGAAAAGCATTCCCGAGCCTTTAGAGCCACAAAGAGGAGGCTCCTCTCCCCTATGGAGCCCCGCCCAAGAAAGGCGGATAGTGCTTGTCATTCGGCACCTACCCTTTTCGCCATTTACTCTATCGACGCCACACATATTTGGGCACAGATAGCACTTACTATACTTTTCTT
Organism: Candidatus Ornithospirochaeta sp.; assembly: GCA_050874025.1. Lineage (GTDB taxonomy): Bacteria > Spirochaetota > Spirochaetia > Sphaerochaetales > Sphaerochaetaceae > Ornithospirochaeta. Next base: position 9,704 of record JBNMJW010000058.1, on the reverse strand, counting down.
TTTCGTCCATGATGTAAGTATAGTAAAAATGATAAGCTTGACAAAGTATTCTGTTTGACTATCTTTTTTACTATGTGGTTTGATTTCCTAAAAAAGAAGGAAGAGAAGAAAAAAGAGATACGATATATCCTCACTATTGACGGTGGAGGAATGAGAGGCATTGTTCCTGCTTTCATTTTAAAAAAGATGAATGAAGAACTAAAGACTCTAACAGACCGTCCGCTCTACTCTTACTTCGATTTAATTGCAGGAACAAGCACTGGCGCTCTTTTGGCTTTAGGATTAACTACTCCACTAGATGAAACCTCTTTTAAAAAGGAAGAAGGCGAAAGCGTAGAGGTAACTAGAACATACAAAACAGGTCGCTTTATAAAAAAAGAGTATACAGAAAGCCTTGGTTACATTGAAAAGTTATCTGATGTAGATAACTTTATTAGCCTCTACAAAGATAATGGCAAAAGAATTTTTCTCCAACGTGAAACAAAAGGACTCTTTAAGCTCTTTGATAAAGTCAGCAGAATCTTTACTGATAAATACGATATAGTGCCATACGAAGAGTTTTTAGAAGAGATGTATGGAGAGACCACGCTTAGCTCATTACTTGTGCCAACAATGGCCGTTGCCTTCAATACAAAAGGCTGTGCACCATATATCTTTCGCTCTTGGGATAGCCATGGCTATTTAGTAAAAGAAGCAGCACGAGCTTCTTCTGCTGCCCCAACCTACTTTGCTCCAGCTCACTTTATTGATCGAGAGACAGATGAGGAGTTAACGCTCTTAGACGGAGGGCTTGCTGCTAACAACCCAATTCTTTGTGCATATATAGAAGCAAGAAAGCTCTACCCAGAGGCAGATGAGTATAGAATTATTTCACTTTCTACTGCATCTAAAACTTTAAATATGGAGCCTGAAGAATTTAGCTCAAATATCGATTGGATGGGTCCACTACTTTCTGCCTACAGCATTGGCAACATGAACATAACAGAGTTAGCAGCTGAAGCAATACCTAACTCAAAGGTATTAAGAGTTTGGGAAGATGTTATTGATAAGCAATACTCTCTCGATGATACATCCCTAGTTGCTTTAAAGAGCTTAGAGGATGCTGCCACTAAGATTTGGAAAATCGAAGAAGAGAAAATAAAGGCCTTTATAAAAGAGATGGTAGAGGAAGATAGACTTCCTGAGAAATTAAAGCTACAAAGAACACGAGAAGTTCCTCTGCTAGAAGATGAAAAAGCTATTCTAGAAGAGAAAGAACCATCTCTTTAACACGCTCTCTACCTTCTCTATAAAAGTGAGAAATGTCGCCAATGGTACTGTTGTCACCAACGGTGTCTGTTATTAGCTTAACAGCATAAAATGGAACAGAAAGAACAGTTGCTGAAAGCGCAACCCCATATGCTTCCATATCAGCAGCATCAGAGTGCAAACTATAGTGGCTCTCGACCTTTTCTTTATTGAATGTACCGGATGTATAAAGAATATAGCCACTTCTTTTATCTGCAGTATATAGCTCTTTAAATGTTGCTCTATTGCTACCAATTGTTGTTCCGAGAGAGAGATGCATTGACGAAAGATTTTGGTCAGGTGTAACAATTGTCGAAAAGGAGACAACATCGCCTCTTTTAAAACGACCTAATGAACCAGCAGAACCAAGAGAGAATACAACATCTGGCTTATAACGCTCTATAAAAATGGCACTATATGCAGCGCTAGAGATAGGTCCAACGCCACATATACACTTAATCCATTCGTCCCCAAAACCTTTTAATTCGCTTGGGTCTGAAGCAACTAATAAAACCTTCTTCATATCGATAAAGCAGATATAGCTGCACCAATAATTGGTGAAGAGTCAATATTAATAATCTTATAGAATGCATGGTTCTCTTTCTCTAAGAACTTATCTAGGTAGTAGCGTGTATATTGTTCTAGATAAGGAAGCTTATAAAAAGTAGTTCCATCTGCGTTAATTACAACAGGATGCTCAGGAGAGCTCTTCTTTACCCCCTTAAGGACAGCACATGTTAAGTTAAGAGCAGTAAGCTTACTAGCTCTAATAATGATCGTCTTTAGTATCATATAGAGGGCTCTGTTGTCTTCTTCTGTCATATTGAGCTTTCCAAGCGTAGTATTCTTATCGCTGGGAGAGTTAATAAAGTAGCCAACATCTGTTGTCGTAAGCTCATTTAAGTTCTTTATAGATGAAGCAAATAGAGGAGAAAATACGCCTTCTTCAATAGCCTTTTTTATTACAAAGAAGCTGAAAGCACCAATATATGCTCCACTTATTTTCTTCTCCATATGATAAGAATTAGGGTCAGCAGTTGTCTCCATAAAGAGTTTATCTAAATCTGTAAGCTCTAAGCGTAGGCATCCTGACTCTGTATTAATAATCTGGCTTCCTTCTTCTAACTTTAGCTTTTTAATATTGCTGTTGTTCTCAATGTAGGCTGTGTTAGTACCTGTACCGAGAATAAAACCAACATAGCCAGAAGCGTCGATACAGCATTCGCTCTTTGCAGCAAGGAGAGTTGCAACAGTGTCATTAACAACGCTTACTTTCATCTTCGAAACATCGTATCCTCTAGATGAAAGAACTGCTAAAATCTCCTTTCCAAGAGGGCGTCCTAATGTTTCAGGAGCTTTTATCTCCTTACTAAACATTAGAGGGATGCCGTCATGGTCTTTTGTGATTTCAGCTGCGTATGAAAAACAGAAACCAAGCCTATTGCTTCTTCCCATAAATCTTTCAATATTGTCAGCAAAGATAGAATAGAACTCTTTAGCACTAACCTCTTTTTTTACTCCTGGCATTGCGACTTTCTTGAAGTCAGTAATAACAGGCTTACCATTATCATCAAAGTGAAGGAGACAAGTTCTGAAGTTTGTTCCACCTGCATCCATTACAATAACATCTTCATTTTTTATTAGCGTATCAGGACTTTTAGCATAAGTTGGAATCATTCTTAGAGAACTATCCTCTCCAGATAAGCCTTTCTCCATCTCACTGAAGAAGAGAGCCATTACCTCTCCTTCTTCAACAAATTCTTCTCCTAATTTATGTTCATAAAGAAATTCTCTGTAATCCATTCTTACCTCACGCTTTTGTTAGTTTATACTTCAAACTTACCTTATAGTAAGTGTCATTAACACTAATATGATTAGAATAGACAGAAAGAATTCTATCACTACTTCCGTCTATATGAAGTGTTCCTTTTATAATGTAGTTTTTATTCTTTATTTTGAGAGTTAAATCCAACTCTGCATCTATATCTATAGATGAGAGATCACTACTCATTACAATGTCGAGAGTCTTAACTTCGCTTAGCGCAGTTATCTTAATGCGCCCATTTGTAACTACTTCTCCCTTCTTGTAATCTGCCTCTCTAAGTATCTCTTTCGTCTTAATCATTGAGGGATTACGTTGAGTCATATTAAAGAGAGCACTTTCCCATAGAGATAGCTTTTTGGGCTTTGTTGAAAGATTTTCTAAATAAAAGGAAGCATCTGAGTTTTCGTACTCAACACTAGAGGGAATAATTAAATCATCATCTCCCTTCATCTTAACGCCATTTAGTGTAAGTTCTGGAATAGATGCACGACTAGAAATGGTTGCAAGGACAATTGTTTCTACTTCCTCAAAGCAAGGAGATGCAAAGAGAAAGAGAGAAAGAAAAAGAAGTGAAAATAGAACAAACCATTTCTTCATTGCTTTAGTCTACCCTTTTTTCTGATTTGGGCAATATCCGAGAGTCAATTTGTTTGCTAGAATATAACTATGAGCTCAACTTTTCTTTTCTATGACTTAGAAACATTTGGCCTCGATAGCCATTACGATAGAATTGCCCAAGCTGCAGCAGTAAGAACAGATATGGACCTTAATATTATCGGGCCTCCTCTTCTTCTTTACTCAAAGCTTTCGCCAGATTATTTACCGTCGCCAGAGTCATGCCTTGTAACTGGCATAACTCCACAGATGGTAAATGAGAAGGGAATGCCTGAAGCTGAGATGATAAAGATTCTTCTTAGAGAGATGATGGTTCCATCTACTATCACTTGTGGTTATAACTCAATCAACTTCGATGATGAGTGCATAAGAACCACTCTATATCGTAATCTCTATGACCCATATGAAAGAGAATATAAGAATGGATGCTCTAGATGGGATATTATAAATCTTGTTAGGGCAACAAGAGACTTGCGCCCTGACGGAATTGTCTTTACAAAGAAAAATAACGAAGGTTATACCTCTTTTAAACTTACAGATTTAACAGAAGAGAATAACATCGACCAAGTTGGAGCTCATGATGCCCTAGTTGATGTATATGCAACAATTAATTTAGCTAAGCTAATTAAGAATAAACAACCTAAGCTCTTTTCCTGGGCTTTAGAGCATAGAGGAAAGGAGGCTGTAAAAAATGTAGTTGATCCAAATAAGAGAATGCCATTCTTGTGCACAAGCTCTGCCTTTGTGTCGCCTAGTGGCAACACTCACCCACTACTTCCTCTTTTCTATGGCAATAGAAATGATGTTTGGTGCTTTGACTTAACATACTCACTTCCACAAACAATTGCACTCGATAACTACAAAGAGACTGGACTATATAGACTTAGCACAAATAAGTGCCCTTTCGTTGCGCCTCTTAGCACGCTAAGTAAAGAAGCTGAAAAACGCTTAGGCTTTACTAAAGATGAAATCCTTAATAAAGCTAAGGAGATATATAAGCTCTCATATTTTAAAGCTGAAGATTTCTCTTCTTTGGATGAGAAGCCAAAACAAACCGATGTAGACCCTGATTTATCTCTATATGGCTCGTTTGTATCGCGTGACGACAAAAATAGGCTGCAGACTATTCAAAGTCTAAGCCCTCGCGCTAAACTTATGGGTGAAGGGAGTATTCCTTTCGATGACCCAAAGTACCATAAGCTTGTTTGGCGCCAAGTTGGACGCAATTGGCCTGAAAGCTTAGACGAAGAAGGAAAGAAAAAATGGAAAAATTGGTGTGCCTCAAGACTCCTTAGTCCTCCTGTCAAGGAAGCACAGTCAATAGAAAGCTACCTCAAGACATGCAACGAAAAGTTTAATAGTCTTGAGATAAGCGGAACAAATAAAAAGATTATTCTTTCACTCATTGAATATGGTGAAAAGCTGAAGAAAACAATAATTAACGGAGAAGAGAAATGAGTTCAGAGCTACTAGAAAAGCTCCCTTCATTTAAAGAGCAACTTGAGTCTTTAGATAAAACGCTAAGTCTCCCTGAGACGATGAATAATATGAAGCTCTACAAAGAAAAGATGGTAGAGCGTTCACATATTGCCCCTATTGTTGAGAAATTAGAGGAAATTGAGAAGGCTGAAAAAGAACTCTCTGACAATGAAGAGCTTTTAAAAATTGAAACAGATTCAGATTTAATAGAGATGGCTAAAGAGGATATCGAGTCCCTTAAAGAGAAAATTGCGAAAGAAGAAAAAGAATGCAAGGTTCTCCTCGTTCCACCTGATCCATTAGAAGGTAAGAACATTATCATGGAAATCAGAGCTGGAACAGGTGGAGAAGAAGCGGCCCTCTTTGCTGCTGATATCTTCAGAATGTATACACACTACGCTGAGAAAAAACATTGGAAGATTGAAATAATGAACCAAAATGAAACAGAGCGTGGTGGATACAAGGAAATTGTCTGTTCTATCTCTGGTAAAGACGTCTATGGTTCAATGCGCTATGAATCTGGAGTACATAGAGTCCAAAGAGTACCAGAAACAGAGTCCGGTGGACGAATACATACATCAGCAATAACAGTTGCGATCCTTCCTGAAGCTGAAGAAACAGATATCGTAATAAACGAAAAAGATCTCAAAATTGATGTTATGCGTGCAGGAGGCCCAGGAGGACAGTGCGTCAATACAACAGATAGTGCTGTTAGAATTACCCACATTCCAACAGGCATTGTTGTTATACAGCAAGATGAAAAGTCACAGCTAAAAAACAAGAACAAAGCTATGAGAGTTCTTCGCTCTAGACTCTTTGAGATGGAAGAAGCAAGAAAGCAAAAAGAACGCAGTGACGCAAGAAAGAGCATGGTTGGTTCTGGTGACAGAAGCGAGAGAATTAGAACATACAACTATCCACAAAATAGATGTACAGACCATAGAGTAAACCTCACGTCATATAACTTAGAAGGTGTACTCAATGGAGAATTAGATGAGTTTATCGAAGCTTTAAAGATTAAAGCTGGTGAAGAAGCTCTTAATAATGCTAATAGCTAATGACTCTATTTGAATTAAAAAGAGAAATCGTCACACTACTATCATCTTTAGAGGACCCTTATCTTGAAGCGAGGGTCCTCCTCTCTAGTTTAGGTTTTTCAGAACTTGATCAGATAACAAAAAAAGAACAAGAAGTTCCCAAAGACAAAATAGAACTAGCATTTGAGAAGGCGAAAGAGAGAAGAGATGGACGCCCTATGGCATACATTACAAATGAAAAAGAGTGCTACGGACTTTCGTTCTATGTTGATGAGAATGTTCTAATTCCACGCCCTGACACAGAAATAATTGTTGAAAAAGCTATAACTCTCTATAAAGAAAAGAATTACAAAGGCAATATACTTGATTTATGTACAGGTAGTGGCGCTATAGCAACAGCTATAAGCTATACCCTCAATAAGGATGTATTCTTTTCAGATATCTCCCCTTCTGCTTTAAATATTGCTATTCGCAATTACGAAAATCTTACAAATAGAAAAGCTAATGCAAGGCTTGGAGACCTTTTTGAACCTTGGAAGGATATGAAGTTTTCATTAATTGCTACTAACCCACCGTACCTTACCCCTAGTTGGTACGAAAATGTAAGCAAAGAGGTAAAGAGAGAGCCAGTTAATGCACTGATTAATTGCGGAGACGATGGCTTAGATATTATCAAAAAGATAATATCATCATCTGTAAATCACTTAGAAAAAAATGGTACACTACTAATTGAATGTGATTACAGGCAAATAAAAGATGTCTCTTTACTTTTGAGAGAAAGTGGCTTTTCTTCTATAGGAGTAGAGAAAGATTTAGGTGGAAGAGATAGGGTAATATATGGAGAATACAAAGACTGAACTAACAACTGTAGAGAATAGAGAAGATACATTCCCTAACAAAGAGCTTGTCGATAGATTTGTTTCAAGAATCCTAAATTACTCAGATGAAGACAAAGAAAAGATCTCTGCCGCTGCCGTTTTTGCAGCAAAAAAGCATGGAGACCAAAGAAGAAAGAGCGGAGAGCCTTATTTAATCCATCCCATTGCTGTTGCTGAGATATTGATGAGCTTCAATATGGATGCAGATACAGTCTGTGCGGGTCTTTTACACGACACCATTGAAGATACTGGAACTACAGAAGAAGAGATAGCTTCCCTCTTTGGTAAAGAAGTCGGTGAAATGGTACAAGCTGTTACCAAAATCACTCGTATTACTCAAGATAAGTCCATTCAGGAAGCAGAGACAATTAAGAAGATGTTCTTTGCTATGTCAAAGGATTTGCGTGTAATTTTGATAAAACTAGCAGACAAGCTTCACAACATGAGAACTCTCTCTGGCTTAAGCAGCGAGCGTCGTATTGCCTATGCGCGTGATTGTTTAGATATCTTTGCACCTATTGCCGATAGCCTTGGTATGCAAACGCTGAAAAGCGAACTAGAAGACTTATCACTTAAAGCACTCAAGCCAGAAAGCTACGACTATATATCTACATACCTATTAGAGAGAAAGAGCGAATACACAGCATTTATAAAGCAAGTATCTAAAGCTATAGAAGAAGCATGCAAGAAAGAAGGACTACAGAACATCGAGGTCTCTGGAAGAGTAAAGCATGCCTACTCTATCTACATGAAGATAAAGAAGAGAAAGAAGGAGATTGACGAAATCTACGATATTCTCGGTATAAGAGTAATATGTAATACAACAGTCGAATGCTACACAATTCTTGGTATTATTCACTCTATGTGGATTCCTATCGAGGGACGATTCAAAGATTACATTGCTATGCCTAAGGCTAACAATTACCAATCCCTTCATACAACTGTTTTAGGGCCACAAAACAAACATCTTGAAATACAAATAAGAACTTGGGAGATGCATAAGACAGCCGAAGAAGGCGTTGCAGCCCATTGGGCTTATAAAGCATCATCTGGTAGTGAAAGCGGTGCATGGAAAAATATGGATTCCATTAACTACCAGAAGATTGTAAAGAAGATTAAATCATGGTCGAAGGAAATAGAGCAATCTGAAGACTATATGGAAGAGATTAAAAATGAGCTTTTAAAAGATTCCATCGTAGTCTTTACTCCACAAGGCCACGTTATTGAGCTTCCAGTAGGCTCTACAGCTCTCGACTTTGCCTATAAAATTCATACTGAAGTTGGTAACCATTGCTCTGGAGCAAGGGCTGATGGCTCAATTATTCCTTTAAATAAGCCACTGCAAAATACTCAAATAGTTGAGATTATGACCTCCCCTTCTGCTCACCCTAACCAACAATGGCTAGAGGCAGCAGCATCTTCATCAACTAAAAAGAAGATTAAGGCTTGGCTCAATAAGTACCAAAGCGATTTTGTTCCAGAAATTAAAACACCAGAAAAGAAGACTGTTGCTCAGCCAAAAAAAGAGCTTAATAATCCTGCTAAGCTTATTAATGGCACGCTCTCATATGTTTCACCTGAGACAAAAGGGACGTTAATGGTTGGAGAAGACTCGAATGTAATGTATTCATTCGCAAAGTGCTGCAACCCAATGCAAGGTGACGATGTTGTTGCATACATTACAAGAGGAAGAGGATATATTATTCACCGTAAGGATTGCTCCAATCTTAAACACATGGCAGAAGTTGGCGAAAGGACAGTCTCTGTAAAATGGACAGGAGACGAAATGATGAAGCGCTATAGGATTGTCTCTAAAATCGATGCAGATATCTTTGGTCAAATAGATAATGCTGTTCGTAGCCATGGAGGTAGACTCAGAAAGGGAACCCTAGGCGTGGACGCAAATAGGCTTACTGGTGACTTTACAATTATTGCTGAAAATGAAGACGCAATCAGAAAATGTACCGCTGCTATAAGAACTATTCCTACAGTAATCGAATTAACAGGTCTCTCTACTCAAAACGGAGGTAAATGAGATGTTTGGAATTATAATTCTTTTTGCCGTTGTTTTTATTATTGTTCTTGCATTTAAGAAAGATAAGACTGTTACAACAATCACCCGTAAGGATGAAAATGGAAAAGAAATAACAGAAACAATAGAAACCGAGCATCATAGTGCAGCAAGAACTGCAGCTAAGATTGTAGTTATAATCATTCTATCACTAATAATCTTAAGCCTAATAATTATGCTTATTGCTTTAAATTCATAAAAACAGAGAGGTGTTTAGCCTCATTGTTATTTATATTTCAATCCTTGAATTATCAGAAAAAATCATTCTATTACTCACTTTGCTTTTTTCTTGATTCATGTTTCGTTTTGGTCTTAGCTCCAAAGCTAAAATAATCAGAATGACTCTTAATGGTTCCTTTTAGTATCAGATTATTAAAACTTCCCCAATCCATTGAACTATAGAAAACCTAAGTAAAACGCTATTTCAGCACTTTAATCGATGATTTTTATTTCAAAGCCTTCTTCTGATTGATAATTTCTGTCAAGGAATGCTTGCTTTGCTGTGTACTACC
>JBNMJW010000057.1:0-11535 GCA_050874025.1 Candidatus Ornithospirochaeta sp. | reverse complement strand
TGAAGCAAAAGATGGCGATGTAGTATTAGCATCTGGTTCTTTAAATAAGACTTATGATGGTCAAGCTGTTGAGCTTACAGCAGCTAATCTTGTAAGGATTGAAGATGGCGTATCAAAACCAGTTGTACCTGAAAGTATCGAGAGCATCAAGTTTAAAGTCAAAGATGCAACATCCTATTTAGAAAATTCTCCAATCAATGCAGGAAGTTACACTGCAGAAGTAGTTGTGAAAGAAACAGATGAGTGGAAGAGTGGAACTTTTAGTTTTGACTTTGAAATTTCAAAGAAAGCTCTTTCAGGAGCAGTTGAGCATCCAGAACAAAAGGTTTATGAGGGTAAGCCATTAACTTTCTCAGATCTAATAGTTGATCATGAAAAAATGGAAGCTATTATTGAAGGTGATAAGATCACTTTTTCAAATATTACTTTAGATGATTATAATGCTGGTGTGCATAATGCAACTGCAGAACCTTCCGGAATTGAGAATTATGATATTTCTGAGTTAAGTATCATTGTAACGATAAAAAAAGCTCTTATCGAAAACCTTACATTCGTTACAAGCTATCAACCTCTAACAAGTGCTGTGGAAGAGTTAAAATCTCATAATATAAAAGCTAAATTACCTAATGGTGATGATCTTGAGATCAAGCTTTATCCATACAATAAAAGTACTGATGGTATACTGAATGCAGGTATTTATACAGTATATTCTCTTGATCTAAATGATGCAGTAATAGCTGAATATATTAAAGGTAACAAACTGAGTATCCCTGAAAATTGTTTTATTGCTTCTGTAGTTGATGCGGGAAACAATTACGGTTTACCTTCATTGGCAGGAAAAGAATTAACTGACGAAGATTTTCAAGTTATTGGTACATTAGAAATACTACCTGCAGTTATTCAAGGACCTATTTATGTTACAAAAGCTTATGATGGAACAGATGTGATCGAAAAAGAGCTTGATAATGAGCCTAATTTATCGATTAGAGTAACTATGCAATCTAGCAATTATGGCGCTCTATATAAAAGTCATGCATTTGTGCTAAATGGTAGCGAAACAAATAATTATAAAATTGAAAAAACTGAAGTCTATCCTAGTATCACAAAAAGGGATTTAGTCTTGTTACCAACCTATGGTGCTGATTCTATTTACATGTTGAGGTTACCAAAAGTAGTAGGAGTCGGTCCTTTAGGGGAAAGAACATTCACTCTTGGTAAAGCAAATGGGGTTGTTGAAAATGAGTCTATCAAAGTAAAATATACAGCTAATGATTGGGAGCTTGGGAAGACTTATGATATGCAATCAAGTGATGCTAAATTTGAGATCATTGGCGATACTGCTAACAATTATCAGATAGGGGAATTTAAATCTTTAAAACGTGTAATTGGTAATACTGATTACTTTACGCCAACCACTACTATATCAACTCTTACTACGTCAGGTGTTTCAGGTGTAAATACAAATGTTTTTTTAAAAGAATACTGCTATAAATTCAAATCAAGTGAAAACACTTTTTACACTATAACACTAAATACTGTAGGAAATACTTTGTGCGTAGTAGATGCAAATGGTGATATCAAAACAACCAATGAAAATAATTCGTGTAGTTTCTTAGTAGAAGGTTCTGGAGTAGAACATTATGTTCACTTCTTTGTTGAGCCCAGAACTGCGTTTAAAATAAATATGAGTGCTATTACATATAAACCAAAACGTTTATAACATAAAGAATTGGGATTTTAGATAGAAGTTGTTTTTAGCAACTTCTATCTTATGATTGTAAACATTTAAAATTGTCATGTTCAAGCCTTACAGATATAAACTATTTACGTAGTCAAGAACAATGGCGTGCCATCACAAAAGGTCCTAATTGGAATTTAGACACTGGTGGCTACACCATTAAATATAAAGTAACCCCATAAAGTCAAATTAATTGGCATCTAAGCACGGATAACCACGCCGTGCTTTTTTATACCTTAAGCAATAAAGTTTGGGTTGCTATGTCTTTAAGGAAAAAGCTTCAGCTATCAATCCACTTGTATTTTAACGATATTGTTCTTTTCTTTAAATTTGGAAACCTCTTTCATGGCAAAGTCTAGATTTACACCCTTTATGACATTTCTCGAGCAATCCTTCACAAAACTGTTATGAAGGATGAGTATGCTATACATGTATTCCAAGATGCGTCACTTCTTGCAGATGAGCTCGCAGACCTTACTTCCAGGCTAGAGAAAAAGAATAACACTATTTCTTTGAAAATAGAGAAGGAAGAGATCCGGATAAAGACAGGTAAGAAGCGAAGACTTACTGATGCTGAGCTAGAAAACCTGAAGACAGTGTCTTTCAAGGAATGCATTGAAGACAAGCTTGCAATGGGGACCATAACCTTAAGAACAAATAACATGCAGCTTAATGGCTCTCAGGTATACACGCTGTACAAGAGAAGAGAAGCAATAGAGGACTTCTTTAGGAGCTATGATAACTCTTTGGATTTCTCTACTTCCTATATGCGTAATAGCTATACAAAAGAGGCATGGTTATTTCTCAACCATCTATCTGCGATAATGGCATTTGACATCCTTGATGAAATATACCAGGCCGGTCAAACAAGCCAAATATCGCTTGAAGATTTTAAAACAAAGCTCTCTCACATATATGCCAATAAGATAAACGGCAAATGGAAGTTAGCTAAGATAACAAAGAAAAGACAAGACTTCTGTGATTTGTTTGGTTTGAAATTCGATGCTGTCTTTAACAAGATCAATGTATGAAAAAAGGTGCATCTAGTAATGCTTTTTGCTAGTAATGCACCCTAATTTTTAAAAGTTACGGTTAAATATAAAAATATCATAATGGCATTGACCATAGTATTTTAAATTGTTATCTTTGACTGTGTTGATAACTAAGTAATAAGCGAGCTTGTTGGCTGTTGTATTAGCAAAGGTTAATTGACAGATGGATTCCCAACACTCGAGAACATATATGAGCTATTCCGATTTTGCAGTATTGACTGCAGAAAGGGATGCCATTTTTTTTGCTTTTCTAATCCTCATATTTTTTCAAAACAGAGAACACGAATGAGAATATGTTTTCCTAAGCCTTGAGAAAAAGTGTGACCCAATTACCCTTTTACCCCATTTGCAAAGATAATCGTTTTATTGTATTCTTTTTGACAGATAAGTTTATAGTGGTATCTGGGCTGTCGAGTGAGCAAAAGCCACCGGCAGATGTGGTTTCCAGACCCGAAAAAAATGATGCAATCCGTTCTGAGGGAGCAATGGCACCGGAGTGGGTTGCCCTTTTTTTTAACTCTATTTGTTCTTTTTTATCCGTTCTAATAGTTTTTCTTTTTCTCTTTTTGATTTTGCTTTCAAGATGCTAGTTCGTATAGATTTAGACTCTTTTATTTTTAAAGCACTTGTTTTTTCATTTGAATAGAGAATCTCATCGATGTTCTTTGAACACTTAATTAATTCGTTTTCATTAATTAAAAATCCAATCCTTTCTACAAAGGACGCTCTTGATTCATCTAGTTTTCTGTGCCATATGTCATTCTTTAGTTTTTTCTCCATCCAAAGAGAAAGACCTAGAGAGTAATCTTTATTCTCTCTTATATATTTTCTCAGCTTTAGCTCATCTTTTAGTCTTAATAGAGAAGCTTTAATTGCACCAATAAGTGAGTTATTAGATATAGTTCTTTTCCTATTGTTTTTTGCGTCCCCATTTCTCTTAATATGTATATTTTTTAAAACTATAATAAGAGCAACAATAGCAATTATAAGGAAGAAGGCAAAAACAACAATCTTTAAGACACTTTCTCCAATTGTTCCTGTTACTACTTCTCTTCTATATTCTCCATCAGCAGGCTTTGGAAGAATATCATAATTAAGCTTTGGCTTAATACTTGGCAGCAATGAAATAAGATAGAGAAGGAAGGTATAGATTCTCTTTGCAAGTGCTACTATTTTATACCAAAAGCTTACTAATCCTTTTCCTATTGTTGGAGCATATTTATCAAGCAAGAATACAAGGAAAAGAGTTATTAAAGTTACACATACTGTAAGAATCCAGCCCTTTTTCTTTCCTCCTTGCCTCATTGTTAGGATTGTTACAAGTGAGATTGTTGTTGCGATAATAGGGTAGGCTATCGTTATTCTGTTTGCATTATTTGACAGTAGATAGAAAATAGTAAAGATTAAAGAAAAGAGTGAGATATCAAATAGTCTTAGTATGCTTTTCTCTCCAGTTTCTTTTGTTAGTGCTTTTACTGAAAATGCAGAGATAAGTACAAATAGAGGAATAAAAAGAAATGAGATAAAAAGTGAGGTTGTCGTTCTTAAAAGGATAATAGTCACTTCAAAAAGAACAATGACAATGAGATTAAAGATAGCTATTGAAGAGCCACTTCTTTCCTTTTTTAAAAATGAATTATTTAGAACAGTAATAATAGGAGTATAAACAACAAGAAAGATTGGTAACGGCCCACCACCATCCTTTAAAAATAGAGAGATAATAGTTGCAATTAAGGAGGAGAGAATTGTTTCTTTTGCCACAGTAGGAAATAAGTTCATTTCTTCCTCCTTAAAGATGATAGTGTGATTGTTTTGTATGGTATTCTTTCTTTTCCTTCTTTTGCACTAACGACTGTTATCTTTTCTTCTGGTATTTCTTTGATAAATGGAAGATGTAAAATATCATCAGAAAAAGCAGCAAAATAGAATATTTCCATCGAGTCTTGACTCGAAATGATAATTTCTTCATCTCTAAATGAAGATTCTTGTCTTATCATTTCAGTACCATTCTGATTTAAGACATCTTTTAATGGTTCATAAGAAGCAAGAGCAGAAAGTTGGCTATTAAGACCATCGATGCTTTTTATAGTTTCTGCTTTTGCATAAAAAGAATCTGGAAGAGAAAGAGACGGCAGGAGATTCCTCTCATCTAGGCTAACGAGAATGGAAGCGATGATTGATATACATTCTTCAAGTTCTTCTTTCATGCCAACAGGACCAGAGAATGATTCTCCATCAAATATAATGCTTATACCTTTTGGTAATATCTCTTCATATACATTAGTTTGTAATGGTAGTCCTAGTGCAACTTGCTTCCAATTTATATTTTTTACTTTATCAAAAGGAAGATAGTCCCTTGTCGATCTTATTACAGTAATATCCTCCATGATGCCTCTTGGCCCTGTAGATGAGTTCCAATGGTTCTTTATAAAAGGATCGATATTTACCTCAACAAGACGAGGATATACAACTAAACTTCCGAGACCATTCATTGGGATGTTTGCTTCCGAGAGCCCAAAGCCATCGCCTGAAGATAAGTACCAAGAACTAAGATGGGTTATTCCTCGTTCTTTTGCCTTTAGCTTAAATGTAAACTCTGCCTCTTCGTACCACATTATTCGTCCAAGCTTTTCTTCTCCAATTAGTGCTGTAGATTCAAGTCTAGACGATAAAAGCGATATTTCGCTACTCTCTGGTACTCTTGTTTTTTCTGGTACTATTGATAATCTTTTTGAAAGTGGCATTGTAATCTTAATCCAAAGCAAGGGAAGAAGTTTGTTATTTTTTATTTTAAGCTTGGCTTCTATTTCTTTATCAGGGAATGTTGCTTGACTAGAAAAAGAGAGCGATGCTTCGATATGTTTTGTCGCACTCTTTGCCCATAGTCTAGAGATAAGAGAAAAGAAGAATAAAATGGCAAAAAGTGCCATTAAGAGTCCTTCTCTTTGTAGTGCCATTACTATGCAAAGTACAAAAGAGACAACAATTGCAGGGATAGTAACAAATAGACTAGATCGAGAGAAGGAGTGTGAACTTCTCATTTTACTTCTTTAATCTTCTCGGGTATTTCTACTCTTGATAAAATATCGCTAAGAATAGTTTCGACAGTAAGGCCTGCATATTTAGATGAGCTAGATAGAACTAATCTATGTGATAGTACTGGCTCTACAATTTCCTTTATGTCATCAGGGTTAACGTAATTCCTTCCATTCATCTTTGCCCAAACTTTAGACGCTGAATAGAGAGAGCGTGATGCTCTAGGAGAAGCCCCCATCTTTAAGCGTTGATCTTTTCGTGTTTCGTCAACAATTCTTACGATGTAGCTTTCGCATTCATCTGAAATGAAGGTCTCTTTACACTCTTTCTGTGCTTGAAGTATCTCACTTTCAGATGAAACAGCTTTGATAGTATCGTATGGTGTTCCATCTCCAACTTTTCTTAGCATTTCCTTCTCTTCCTCAAATGAAGGGTAGCCAATAGAAAGAGAAATTAGGAATCTATCCATTTGTGCAGAAGGAAGTGCAAATGTACTTTCATTTTCAATTGGGTTTTGAGTTGCTAGAACAATAAAAGGTCGTGGCAGAGGAAAAGACTTGCCTTCGATAGATACTTCTCTCTCTTCCATTGCTTCAAGAAGTGCCGATTGAGTTCTTGGTATAGCTCTATTTATTTCATCTGCAAGAAGTATATTTGTTTCAATAGGCCCTTTTCTTAAAACGAAGTCACCAGTCTTTTGGTTGAATATCTCCATGCCAAGTATGTCAGATGGAAGCATATCTGAAACAAATTGTATTCTATTAAAGTTCAGTCCAGATGCAAGTGAGATAGTCTTTGCTAATGTTGTTTTTCCGCAACCTGGGAGGTCTGAGAATAAAACATTGCCCTCAGCAAGAAGGGCAAGAATTACTTTTCTAATGCAATCTGATTTGCCAACGATAATCTTTTCTGTTTCTTTCTGTAAGCTATCTGCTAAAGCCTTTACATCCATTCTTTCTTCAATTCCTTAAGGAATAATTATAAATCTATGTAAAGTATTCTCAATAGATTAAACATTTATTTTACAATATCTAGCCGAGAAAGCCCACGAGCTTTAGCCGTGGGAGTACGTCAAAAATTAGTTGTACCAGAAATCACGAGTAAAGAGAGCATAGACAGTAAAGAGCTCGAGTCTTCCGACCATCATTAAAAACGAGAAGACCCAATGTGCCCAAGAAGGGAAGATTGAGAATGAGAACTCTGTTCCAATTCCTCCAAGTCCTATGCCGATATTACCAAGCGTAAGGATTGTTGATGATATTGTTGTAAGAATATCTTGTCCTGCTAAAGAGATAACTATTGAGCCAAGGCAGAAGGTTATGAGATACATCCCAATAAAGCCACAAATAGAAGAGAGAACATTTTCTGAATATGTATCTTGCCCAATCTTAACTGTAGTTACAGCATTAGGATGAAGTCTTTTCTTTATAGAGGATGTTCCAAGCTTAAAGATAGCTGCAATTCTTATGACTTTAATACCACCACCTGCAGATCCTGCACATCCTCCAACAAAGCACAAAGCAAAGAGTATTAACTTGCTAAAGACTGGCCAACTCTCATACTTTGTTGAGTAGAAACCTGTTGTAGTTATAAAGGATGTTACTTGAAAGAGACCATCTCTGAATGCATCTAGTAATCTAAGCCCCGTATTAACAAAGAGGTTAATTGCTATAGCTAAAGAAGCAAATAGGACTATTGATGCATAAAGCTTAAATTCTCCATCTTTAAATACTTTAGAAAACTGTCCTTTTAGTATTTTGAAATAGAGGGCAAAGTTCGAGCCTGCAAGGAACATGAAGATAATACATACCCATTCAACGTAAGGGGAGTGATAGCTTAAAATTGAGAGATTAGTCGGTGAAAATCCTGCAGCTCCCATAGTTCCAAATGTAACTGTTGTGGCATTAAATAAATCTAAGCCACCTAAGAGAAGAAGTATTGTTTCTAGAATAGAGAGAGCAAAATAAATAAGCCATAATGCAAGAGCTGTATGCCTTATTTGAGGTGTTAGTTTATCTTTTGTTGGGCCAACAGATTCTGCTCCTACAAGTGCTGTTCCTTTTGCACCAAAGGCAGGGAGTAGGGCAACAAATAGTACTACTATTCCCATACCACCAAGCCAGTTTGTCATGTTGCGCCAGAAAAGTATTGATTTATATACTCCTTCTACATTGTCTAATAGTGTTGCTCCTGTTGTTGTAAAGCCACTCATTATTTCAAAAAAGCAACCTGCGAATGTTGGATAGACTTTGCTTATATATAAAGGAAGCGCACCAAAAGAAGAAATTAAAACCCATGCAAGTGTTACAAAAAGGTAGCTTTCTTTTGGTCCTATTGTAATTTTTTCCTTCCACCTAGAAAGGATTAGGATTGTAACAAGACTTAATAGTACCATTACTGTTAGCGTTACTAGAAAGCCAAATAAAGCTACTGTTTCACCATAGTAGATTGAGAGAACTGTAGGCAAAACCATTAACAGAGCAACAAAAAGAACAATGTATGCTAGTAATTTAAAAACAGAGCGATAGTTCATTACTTGAAAAACTCCATTACAGCATCATAGTTACCATGTGAGCATGCAACAAGAATTGTGTCGCCAACTTCAAATTGATATAACCCATTAGGTACAAAGCTTTCGCTTTTGCTTCTCTTTACTCCTGCAATTATACATTTACCACGTAAATCAACATTAGAAAGAGATTCTCCGAGTTTTGAGAATTTTTCATCCAAAACATATTCATAGACCTCTAATTCTCCGTTGAAAGTTGAATGCAATGTCTTAATTCCATCTCCCCTTAAAAACTTCATAATGGCATCTACTGTGGCTTCTGTAGTACTTATTGTTACATCTATATCCATATTAGCTGCGAATTGGATATAGTTTGGATTTGTTTTAAGCAGGGCTATAGATTTCTTTGCGCCTATTCTTTTTGCATAGGAGGCAGTAATAATATTTAACTCATCATTCTCTGTTACAGATATAAGTAAATCTGCCTGAGCTAAACGTTCATCTTCCCATATATTTTCATCGGTAATCGATTCGTTAATCGTAAGAACTGTAGGAAACTCGTCTGCGAACTCCGTGCAAGTATCTGGATTTTTCTCGATTAAAGTAATGTGCTTCAACATACTCTTAGGAAGGTTAGAGAAGAGATAGCGTGCAATTCGAGTTCCACCAACGGCAATAATTCGTTTAAGTCTAGTATGGCTTGCTTCACCACATAGCTCTTTGTAGATGTTTTCGCTGTCGTCATCTCCTGCCATTACGGCAATTTCATCACCAACCTCTAAAACTGTATTTCCACTAGGTGTAAAAACCTCATCTCCTCGTTTTATTCCAATAATAATGTATTCGCCATTAAGGCTCTTTTTCATATCGATAAGACTCTGTCCATTAAACGGGCTAGATGGGGTAATCATAGACCTGAATAGAATAAAGTTTGCATCTTCAAATGATATTATGTTAGAAAATAGACCAGATTTGAGAATACCGGTCATGCTCTTTGCAGCTTCTTCCTCAGGGTTAACAATATGGTTAATTCCTAAGATTTTGTTTTTTGATTTTGCTCCATTACCTAAGTAGGAAATACTACGAATGGCAGCAATCGTTTTTGCTTCCGGATAATTAGAGGCTGCAATACCACATGCTACTAAGTTCACTTCGTCGCTATCGGTTACTGCAATGATAGCATCAGCATCTTCGCATCCTGCTTCTTTTAAGATATCTAAATCTGTTGCACTACCGCAGATAGAAAGGCAATCTAGCTTTGAAACAACCTGTGAGCAACGCTCTGGATTAGAGTCTACAATTACTACAGATTTTTTTTCTTGAATAAGATGCTTAGCAAGTCTTATTCCTCGTCTTCCTGCACCTAAAATAACTATTTTCATCGCACAAGAATTGTGAACTATCAGCAATCAAAATTCAATTGATTAGGTTAATGTTCTTCAAAAAAAGTAAGAGAGGTATTTTTTTAGGTATACATAAAGTATAAAGAAGTGAGTATATGTAAAGAAAATGTAAAAAAATTGATTTTTATTCAAAAATTGAAGATTGACTATTGAAATTCTTTTTTTGTTTGATTTAAAAAATATGCCATGAAAAAAGAGATTTTAGATTCAGTTCTTTATTCCACCCTTTGTGGTGAAAAAATAAGAAAACTATTGGGTGTCTATAGTATACTTGAAGAAAAAGAAAGAAAATTTTTATCTCTTTTTTCTATATCTTGTCCGAAGTGTTGTGGTGAGTGTTGTTGTCATTATGTTCCATATCTATCTGAGACAGAAGCCAATGTTGCTGCTTTCCTTTTAGTAAAAGAAGAAAAAGAAGAAGAAGCTTTAGCTCTTTTAAATAAAGGTGATATCAATTCTCCTATTTGTCCTTTCTATATTGAGAATAGAGAAAAGCACTGCTTTTTCTATGAAGGAAGAAGTATGGTTTGCCGCCTATTTGGAGGCTCCGTTTCCTTAGATAAAAATGGAAGACCATCTTATAGAGATTGCAAATGGAAAGAGCTCAAGGTCGTTCTAAATCCCACTCTATTAGAAAAAGATAAAGATAGCATTGCTATAATGAGTAACTTCGGTGAAGTATATAGAGCCTGAAGGAGATTCTATATATATCGCTCTTCCTCGCGCAATTAACCAAATTAAACTTTTATGTTCCTACTTTAACGATTTACCTGCATAATAGAGTTATGACAATAGAACGTATCAGCAAAGAAAAGGCAGAGAGTTTTGGCTTTAAAATTCCTTCTCTTATGACTCTTCTACCATTAAAAGGAGAAAAAGCGGAGTACTATCTCATAAGCGAAGATGGACTCTTTAGTGTTACATTTACAGTTGCAATTGTTGAAGAAGGTGTTGTTACATACATTACTGATGAGAAACTTAGAAAAACAGTTGAGGACTACTTAAAGAGTCAAAATGACACTTTGTATTGATGTTTAAAAAGAGTTGTGTCTTTTTGTTCCATTTGATATCTGTTGTAGCCTACGTGTGTCAAAAAGAAACAACAGCGCAAAACTTTAATCTTCCTGTAATTTATATATAATTTGATGTAGTATAAGTAATTATAAAAATTGGCATAGATATTTCATTTAAATAGATGTAGTCGAAAGAGCTACAAGGAGAAGAAAAAAATGAAATATTATCCAGATAGAACGAATACATCAATGTATGGTTTAGATTCACTTTTTAATGATCTTTTTGGAGATAGCTCATATAGCTATAGAACAAGAGTTCCAAAGGTCGATGTATATGAGACGCCAAATAGCTATGTATTAAGAGTTGTTGTTGCCGGCTACAAGGAAGAGAATATCTCTGTTTCTGTTGAATCTCATGTTTTAACTGTTTCTTATAACAAAGAGTTGAAGAGAGCAAACGAAGAAGAGAAGAAAGAAGAAAAGAAGGAAGAGAGAAAATATCTTGTAAGAGAGATTTCTACTCCTGAATTCTCACGTTCTTTCACACTTCCAGATGACATTGATGAGAGCACTATTAGTGCTGAAAACAAAAATGGTATTTTAACAATCACACTTCCAAAGGTTGAAAAGACTGAAAGGGGTAAGATTGAAGTAAAAATAAATTAAAAAAATAGGAATGGAGAATTCTTATCATAACACCTCCTCCCTCATAGTTTTGCTATGGGGGATTTTTAGTTATGTATGATTTCGTCTAGAGGTGTATCTAATTCGTTGTGTGGTACAG
>JBNMJW010000056.1:0-11710 GCA_050874025.1 Candidatus Ornithospirochaeta sp. | reverse complement strand
TTCCTCATTAGATAATCCTAAGAGGTAATTACAAAGCCATCGACATTGGATGAAGTAAGAGAGGAGCTTCTCTCGTTCTTTATTATTAAGACATCCGAGAGAAAGTTTAAGAGAGACTACATTAGGACGCATTGTTGCATGGCGCTCTCTAGTAGCTTTGCCCTTAGTTTTAATTCTTTCGTTTTTAGCTAATCTTACAGCTTCATCCATGCTTATAATATAGAACAAAAATAGTATAATTAAAAAAACATGTCATTTAATCGACATCGTGTAAACGTAATTCATCCCACCACCTATAGAGGAAGGGTATTCTTGCTCACGATGTGATAAAAATTTAGAAATAGTGGTTGACAATAACTATTAAAATCTTTAAAGTGTCTGTTGTTGATTGCCGTTTTAGCTCAGTTGGTAGAGCAAAGGACTGAAAATCCTTGTGTCCCTGGTTCAATTCCTGGAGACGGCACTCCTAAGGAATACATAATTCTTTGTTTTGTAAGGACTTGCCAAATGGCAGGTCCTTTTTATCATCTATATCTTCATTATTACTAGGAAAAAACAACGTTCTTATATTTAATATGATTTTTAATTAATTCTATAAAGTATATTGAAGACAAGTCCTTTTATACTTAAAATACTTCAAAAATGAACTATTCAAAAAGTGAACTATTGGAGTATTTTTTATGATACCAGCTATTGATTTTATAAAGAAACTTTCTCTCTCATATAGTTTAGCATGTAAAACTTTATGCAAAGAGATAGGGCTTCCTCAAACAGCATTTGATATTCTGATGTTTTTGGCTAACAATCCTCAATACAAAAGAGCAAGTGATATAGTTGAGGTGAGACACATTAAAGCGAATCTTGTATCAATTAATGTAGATAAATTGGTTAAAGATGGATACTTAAAGAGAGTGCCAATTGAGAATGACAGAAGGCAAATAGATCTTGTTTGCTTAGAAAAGTCTAATTCAGTTATAGAGAAAGGAAGGAAAGTACAAAGGCACTTTTTTGATACTTTGTTTTCTAACGTGAGCGAAGAGCAAAAAAAAGAATTTACTGCTGTTATGGCAATTTTAAATGATAATTTGAATTTATTTTTAAAGGATAGGACATAATATGGAAACCTTATTAATAATACTTGTAACTTTTTTTGCAGGAATGGGAGCGGGGCTTGGTACAGGCTTTGCAGGAATGAGTGCCGCTGCTGTAATATCGCCAATGCTTATTACATTCTTAGGTGTTGATCCTTACATGGCAGTCGGAATTGCGCTTTCTTCTGATGTTTTAGCAAGTGCAATATCTGCATATACCTATTACAAAAACGATAATCTTGATATTAAAAATGGCTTAATAATGATGGCTGCTGTACTTGCTTTTACTGTTGTCGGTAGTTATATAGCAAGTCTTCTTCCATCCTCTACGATGGGAGGATTTTCTGTCTTTATGACATTCCTTCTTGGCATCAAGTTTATTGTTCGACCTGTTATGACTACAAAAGAAAGCATGGGTGAGGTATCAAGAAAGAAGAGAATAATTCAATCAATTATTTGTGGAGCATTAATTGGTTTTATCTGTGGTTTTGTAGGTGCTGGTGGTGGAATGATGATGCTTTTGATTTTGACAACTGTCATGGGGTATGAATTAAAGACTGCTGTTGGAACAAGTGTATTTATTATGACATTTACTGCTCTAACTGGAGCCGTATCTCATTTTGCTATTGGCGGAACCCCTGATTTACTTATATGGGGATTATGCGTTGTCTTTACACTTGTCTGGGCTCGTATTGCAGCCTTATTTGCAAATAAAGCAGAACCAAAAACACTTAATAGAGCCACAGGAATTGTACTTGTAGTAATTGGTGCTGCAATTATGGCTTTTAATTTAATAGCTAAATAATAGAGTTTTAGGTTTCGATTTAAAAAGGCTATTGTTTTATATCGGCAATAGCCTCTTTTGTTTATGATTTTTCTCTTAAAAGATTTTTATAAGGTAATAAATGAGTATGATCATTTATACTTTCTAAATAGTAGAGTTTCTTTTTTTCATTATAAAGAAGATAGTTAATACTTGTATTTTCAAGATATTTTGAAAGTGCTAAGCGTGATGAAAAAGGAAGCTTAAGAAGGCCACATATAAGAGAGCGAATTAATCCTCCATGGCAAACGATTAGAATACTTTCATATGGACTCTCTTCAATTTCCTTAAATACAATCTTTGCTCTGTTATAAGCCATTTCTCCATTTTCACCATTAGGGAATGCTAAGTCTTCTTCTCTACTATTTAATCTGTCAAAGAAATCTTTGTTTTCATTATCAGCTGATGAGATTAGCTTTCCAGTAAGTAGACCGTAATCTATTTCGCAGAGTTCTTTTCTTCTTTCTATATCCATGTTCCAGTTTTCATTGAGGATATCTGATGTCTCAATTGCTCTTTTTAAAGTGCTAGAGTAAATTTTATCAAAGTGGCTATCTTTTAACCTGTCTCTTAAAAGTTCTGCTTGCCTTCTACCTATAGAAGAAAGAGAGGCATCTTCGTTAAATAATTCGGTGTCTTGCCTACCATGTCTAACTAAATAGATTTTCTTCATACTATTTCCTTATAGCACTTTATTGTTTCTTTTATTAGTTTTTCAAACTTTATGTTTTTTTCAACTTCAATGTGTTCAATTTTAATGCTTTGACTAGTAATAACATTACGGCCAACTAAAGCCGCTCCGAGTGCACTAATTTCTTCTGTGTTAAGCAGTAAAACAGGTTGTGTAATAGCAGATGATAAATAGGAAAGAAAAGTTATATTTTTAGTAATTCCTCCACCTACAACAAAAATTCCATCTTTATTTAAGTTGTATTGATTTTCTAAATCACTTCGCATTATTTCAGATAGCACAGATAGGTAAAGATAGGCAGATTCAACAATTTCTTCTCTCTTGCAGCCTCTTTTAATCTTGTAAATGTTGAGCCAATCTGTATTGTTAGATGCTTGAATAAAATCGCCATTACTTGAAAAAAGGCATGCTGGTTCTGTTGATGTAAGATTTGATATATCCTCATTCATTTTAGCATAATCATCGTTGTAAGAAGTAATTGTTCTAATACTTTCTAACATAGAGCCAAAAGAACGGAATGAGCGAGTTGCAGTATATTTTTTCGGGAAAAATGAAGGTTGTAAATATCCTTTTGCGCTTGGAATAAAATCTTTTGTTTTATTCTCATCAACAAGAGTGGCCAAAACTTCAGAGGTTCCCATCGAAGAGTAGTAAAGGCTTTTATTTTCTTCTTGGAGGCTCTTTTCTATCCCATAGAAGCCGACTATATGATCATGACCACCAAGCCCATAGGAAATATTGTCGCATCTTCCAACATCATGACCCATAGGGAGAATTGGAGAAGGTAGAGTAATTGAAAAATAATCAAGTAGGGGTTCTATCCATTCTTTTATTCTTATATCAAAAGCACCTGAGCGAGAAGCTTGTGAATAATCCCAGAAAGAAAGACCTGTTTTTCTATAAACAAAATATGATGATAGAGGAAGAAAGAAATCAGCGTCTTTTACACCTTCAATTTCTCTTTTCATCCAAAGAATTTTGTGTATTGAAAATAAGGGCTTTGTTAATGTACCTATTGCTTTGCTAGGAGCTAAAGACTCTATTATCTCTCTTTCTTCTTTTGTACTAGTAATTTCTTTTTCATCCCATAATGGAGGATTGCATATAGCTTTATATTCCTTTATGGGAACAATTGTTTCACCAACAGATGAAAAGCCAACACTTTTTACATTATACGATGAAGATAATGACTCTAAGGTATTATCTACAAAAGATTCAATCTTCTTCAAATCAAAGAAAAGGTTAGATTTATATTGTATTTTTGGAGTACTTTCTTTTATTACTTTTTTAATTGTACCATTTTCAGCTAATAATAAGCATTTTAAGTTAGTTGTACCTATATCATAACCAACATAGTACTCCATCTTTACCTCACTTTAAGCCGTGTGAAAGATGTGTTGCTTTCTTTTGTGCGCATTCCATGCCAAATGCAACTGCATCTTTAAGTGTCTTTCCTTCAAGAATAGAATATGTTAACGCACCTGTAAGGGTATCACCACAACCAATAGTGTTAAATACTTTTATTGGTTTATTTTGCACAGAGAAGAAACTGTTGCCATCATAAACCCAAGTATCGTACTTACCTCTAGTTATGACGCTCTTTGTTCCATATTTAGAGTAAATATCTCTTGTAATCTCCTCTACCTTCTTTTTCATTTCATCATTTGTATTGTTTTCTAGAATGTTGTTTCCAAGTCCAAATGTAAAACAGAACTCACACAAGTTAGGTTTTATGATAGAAGGTCTTGCTTTTAGAGAAGCTTTTAAGTCTTCACCCTTTATATCTAAGACTGTTAGAATTCCTTTTTCGTTACTTTTTTCAATGATTGAAGGAAATAGAGTAGGGGAAAAGCCTTCTGCTTTTGTTCCAGATATTACGACTGCAGAATGGTTGTCAACTTCTTGAAGAAAGAGCTTATATAACCTTTCTGAAGCACCTTCATCAACTTTTTGAGCTTCCTCAACTAACTCAGTTGATGTGTTTTTTTCTTCATTTATTATAGTTACACAAGTTCTAATTTCTGAGTCAACTAATATATGTTTTACATTAATTGACTCAGCTTTACAAAGTGATAGGAACTCTTCAACCCTAGGCCCACCAAGCTGTGTTATGTTAACACTTTGGTAGCCAAGATCTCTTAAAACTCTAGAGACGTTTATAGCTTTTCCTGAACAAACTTGCCTGTGAATATTGCTCCTATTTACTTCATTTTCCTTAAATGAAGAAAAAACAATTTGCTTTTGGAATGTTGGGCTAAGACCTATGGTTAAGACAGAGTTCATCTAATTTTTCCTCACTTACGCTCTATTTTCACTGCCCATTACGTCAATGATTTCACTGCAAATAGAAGAAACCTTGGCAATAACGAGTTTACTTACAGCTCTAGGATCACTCTTTGATTGAGGATCATTATAACCAGCAACAGAAGTGTCGAATACTCCATGAACCTTAAGCTCTGTACCAACATTGATCTTTCTGATTCCAAGCTTGATTGCCTTTCTGAAATCATCATAAGGGACACCTGTTCCACCATGGAGTACTAATGGTGTAGAAGGAAGAAGAGAGTGAATCTTACCAATACGATCAAAGTCAAGTTTTGGTTCTGCCTTATAGAAGCCATGAACAGTGCCTACCGCAACAGCGAGTGCGTCAATACCAGTAGCATTAACAAATTCAAATGCTTTTTCTGGCTGAGTAAACATTACAGACATATCATCAACAACGATATCATCTTCTTTTCCACCAACATGTCCAAGTTCAGCTTCTACGCTTACACCATACTTACTTGCATATTCAACGACTTCTCTTGTATCTGCCATATTAGCTTCAAAATCCTTCTTTGATGAATCAATCATTACAGATGAGAAACCGTTATCTACGCATCTCTTTAATAAGTCAATATCTGTACAATGGTCTAAGTGCAAAATCATATTAATACCAAAGTCTGCAGCAATGCCTTCTGCCATCTTTACAACAGCCTTTTCGCCCATAACCTTAATGCCGCTTGTTGTTGCCATTGCAATAACGGGACTCTTTTTTTCAGCAGCAGCTTTTGCAATACCAACAAGATTGTCGAATGAGAAGAAGTTAAATGCAGGGACAGCGTAGCCACCCTTCATAGCCTTCATCATTTCATACTTCATTGTTACTAAACTCATATATTCCTCCTAAGAGCTTTTACTCTTTTTAAAACAATTTCTTTATTTATCTCTATATCACTAGAAGTGAGAATAACAGTATTCTCTTCATCCCACTTTGGTTTCTCTGGAGAGAGCGTTTTTATAAATCTCTCTTCATTATTTAAAAAGTCCTCATCCCTAATGCTATTTCTCTCACAAATCATCTTCTTGTGTTGCTCCAAGTTTGGTGCCATATAAAAAAGAAGGAGAGAAAAATCATTTTTCACCTTAGACTTTAATTTGTCAGGAAAATTACTATCTTGCAGTTCTTTTGTCAGTGGTGCAGATATTATTACAGAAATGCCTAACTCTAAGTTTTCAATGGCAGTATTGAAAAGAGTAGAGTAGCAAGGTTCTCTCCATTCCCTATAGAAGCCATATCTATCGGTATCCTTAAATCCAATTTTATTTTCAATTGAAGTAAGAAAGCTTTGATTAAGGGTATCATAATCCAAGTATGCAATCTTTTCTTTTTTTGCTATTATTCTTGAAAGCCTACTTTTACCTGTTCCTGCTTTTCCTGCAAAGATAATTAAAAATGCCATTATTTAATCTCCATTATCTTTGTTTTTTCTAGATACTTAGAAAAGAGAGGAAGCGTTGTAGCTCCAGTTCCTTCTATTTCTAAAGAACCAGACGCAGCTGCTGTTCCATAGCTAAGCATATCTTTTATATCCTTATTCTCTAGATAGGCTTTAATAATCCCCGCAACCATATTGTCGCCAGCTCCTTGAGCGCTCTTTGCATTTTCGACAATTGCGGGCGCAAAGAATGCCTGATCTTTATCGAAGATGAGAGCTCCATCCTTTCCCAAGGAGACAACAATAACTTCTACTTTTTTTTCTCTAATTAGTGCTGAAGAGATTTCTGCAATTGACTTAACAGAACCATCACCACCAAATGTCTTTTGAAATTCGTAAAGATTTGGTTTTACAAGATACGGAGAGGCTTTAAGACCTTCTAAAAGTGCATCTCCTTCTGTATCAAGGATTACCTTAATAGAATTTGAGTTAGCTATCTCGATTAACTCTTTGTAAGCACTTTTTTCTAAGCCCTGAGGAAGGCTTCCAGAGAGAATAACTATAGAGCTGGAGGCAATTTCTGCTTTAAAAAGTACTTTAAAGTCTTCCCAATTTGATGAATTTACTCTTGCTCCCTTTTGGTTAATTTCTGTTGTTGTAGAGTCTTCTTCATTCCATATTTTTATGTTTTCACGAAGTTCTCCATTCTCTTCAATGCCGATAAAACTTAATCCAAGTTTATTTAGAGATGTAAGAAAATAACCTTTAGTATCTTTAAAGACAAAACCAAGAGCTTTGTTTTCAACTCCAAGATTATTTAAAGCTAAGGAAACATTTATTCCTTTTCCTGACACTTCTCTTCGGCTGTCTATCATTCTATTCATTGAGCCATAAAGAAATGACTTGAGCTTAACAGTCCTATCAATACATGGATTAAGTGTGACAGTTACTACCATTTTTACTCTTTTACGCTTCCTGCAACCTTATTGATGAAGAACTCTTGAGAAAGATTGAATAGAATGAGGGCAGGGATAGCAATAATAACGCTTGTTGCCATTAATGCGCCCCAATCTGTCATCTCATCACCTTTAAATGTTGTTAATCCAACAGTTAGTGTATAAGCTGCTTTCTTTGTGATTAAAGAAGAAGCGATTAGGAATTCCTGCCATACCTGAATAAAGGTATATACACCAGTAGCTACGATTCCTGGAGTAACAAGTGGAAGGAAGATTCTAGAAAACATTTGCATTGTTGAACAACCATCTAGCTTAGCAGCTTCTTCCAAAGCTAAAGGAACATCTTTATAGTATCCTGACTGCAAAATGATTGATACAGGAAGTTGCAGTGCAATATATGGAAGAACAAGAGATGTTAGCTTATTGTACATTCCAAGCTTTGTACAAAAAAGAAAAAGTGGAACAAGTAAAACAACAACAGGGAACATCTGTGTGATACTTAAAAACTTGCTTAAAATCTTTGATCCCTTAAATTTCATTCTTGTCAAAGCAAAGGCAGATAAACTTCCTATAAGTGTAGTAAAAAGTACTGTTAAAAGTGTTACTTTTATACTGTTAAGAAGGAATGATAGTACCTTGTATTGATTAAGTGCAGCAAAGTAGTTTGATAAATTAAAGCTCTTTGGGAACATCTCTGGAGGAACAACGTAGATATCTAGTGTTTCCTTAAAGGAGGTACAAATAATCCAATAGAATGGAAATAGGATTATTAATAAGAGAATTATTGCAAAAAAATATATTACTAGGGATGCTCCCAAAGAACGCTTGTTGTAGATTTTGTTATTCATTGTTTCTCCTAAAAGCCCTTGCTATTGACTTAAAGACAATAATGATTGTCAACATTATTGTGAATGCGATAACGCTCATTGTTGATGCGTTAGATAATGAGAAGTATGAGAAGGCCTCTCTTTGAATAAGAATAGACATTGTAGTTGTCATATCTGCAGGTCCACCATTTGTCATTACTTTCATTATGTCGTATGCATTGAAGGTCCAAATAAAGCATAAGAAGACACAAGATGCTAAGACATCTTTTATGAATGGTAAATAAACATATATGAAAAGCTGAAAGCCATTAGCTCCTTCGAGCTTTGCTGCTTCAACTTGATCTGTCGGAATTGTACATAGCTTTGCATAAATCATGAGTGTAAAGAAAGGGAAGGCTCTCCAAACGTTCGCTAAGATCGCCGCAAGCATAGATAAAGGTCCATTGTTAAAGAATGAAAAGCTTGGCTTTACTAAGCCAGAGGCTCTTAAGAGCCAAGTTATAATACCCGCCTTTTCATTCATCATTAGGGCAAAAATATATCCTGTGATAACAGAAGGAAGAATCCAAGGAATAAGAATAACAGATTTTAATACACCGTTTCCCTTGAAATGTGTAAAAAGGAGGAAAGCTGCACCAACACCAATGAGAATCGCAATAACAAGGTTTGTTACTGTCCAGATTGCTGTTCTTCCAACAGCTTGCCACATTCTCGTTTCTTTAAACATCTTCAGATAATTGTCAAAACCAACAAACGGTCTATTAACAGAAGCTAGAGAGTAGTTAAAGAAGCTTAAAACAAAGTTATAGATCATTGGGTATAGCAAAAAAACAGCAATCATTATGAAAGCTGGAGCTATAAATAAATATGGTAGAACTCTTTCTCCTAACGGCTTTTTCATTTTAACCTCATAAGTAAAAGTGTGTCCCTCTTTAATAGAGGGGGGATGTGAGGGACACACTCAATAATCAAAATTTTAGTTAATGGTATCGAGAATAGCCTGAACTTCCTGATAACCAATTGCGCATGCTTCTTCTGGAGTGAGTTCACCCATTAAGCAGCGTGCATATGTTCTATTCCAAGTATCGAATACCTGTAAGAGTACACTTGTGAGAGGAACTGGATACTCTGCCTTAGAGATCTGTTCGCGGAACATATTGTATTCAGGAGCATTGTATGGCTCATAGTCATAAGCTCTGCTATCTGATGGAAGTCCACGGCAAATCTGGCCCTGCATCTCTGGCTGTAATGCCCACTGGATAAATGCTTTAGCACCTTCTGGGTTTTCTGCACCAGAACCCATTGACCACATATAACCACCCATAGCACTACCATTAACACCTGTTGGTCCAAGTGGCATCTCTGCAAATGCACAATCTTCTCTGTTTTCAAACTTTGGAAGGACAGATGCAATCTGGCTTGGTGTCCACCAGAGCATTAAAACCTGGCCCTGTGCAAACCAAGAACGAGCTGTTGAGTTGTCGAGGTTGCCGTCATGTGGCATATACTTATACATTTCCTGAGCCCATGTCATATAGTCGACAGCTTCTGGAGTATTTAACTGACAAACATACTTACCATTTTCATCCTGTGTATAAACATTTATACCCCAACAAAGCATGAAGCCACCAAGGTCATAGATACAGAATGTGTTTCTGTTTAAACCACCAGCCATTGCATAGTAGCCCTTTTCAAAACCAGCTTTTGCAATTGCTAGAACATCATCTGTTGTCTTTGGTGCATCAAAACCTAATTCAGAGATAATCTTCTGATTGTAAGCAAGAATTCTGCAATCTGGGTCAAATGGAATTCCGTACCAATGTCCATTAAACTTACTTGCATCGACTGCTTTCTTTGAGTAGTACTCGATATCGAGACTAGAGACGACATCATCAATAGGGGCAACAACACCACCTGCAACAAAAGTTGGAAGAGAAGAGTGGTTAACCATGATAACGTCATAGTCGTTTCCTGTATTGTGAGAAAGGAGAGTCTGAGAATCGAGGGAATCATATTCTACTGACTCAAATACAAGGTCGTATTGAGGATATGCTGCTTCAAATTTAGCTTCAATATCATTTGGAATAAGTTTTGTCTGAAGTGTACTAGACCAGACCATTACACGTACTGTTGATTTTTCGCTTGACTTTGCTTCCTGTGTGCCCTGTGCAAAAATAAGGGATGCAACTAAGAAGATTAGAACGAGTGAGAGAATCCTTTTTTTCATAAAAAATCCGTCCTTTATAGTTTTTTAGTTTCAAATGAAACTCTTTTTTCAAAATCTCATAGAAAAAGAAGGGTGTCAACTTAAATTTAAAAAAAGGCTGTTTTTTTACATTGGAAAGTTATTTTTTTACACTATTTGCACAAATGTATTAATATTTTATTTTTTTGTTGAATTATGGCCAAAAGGATAATAATCTAAATTAGTTACATTTGTAATAAAAACTAATCAAGGAGAAATATATGAAAAAATTATTGGCATTATTATTAGTTGCTCTTATTTCGGTTTCCTTTGTTTTTGCACAGGGTGGACAGGAAAGTTCAGAAGCAACAGATCCAGTAAAGAGTGCTATTGAAAAGGCACAGAAGATGAGCCTTAGCGAACTTGAAGCAGCAGCAGAAGAAGAATTTAAAGCTGCAGGTGTTACCTTCTCTGCTCGTGGTGTTACATCTGGTTTAAAGAAGGTTCTTGCTTCTTTTCAGGAAAAATATCCATGGTTCCAGTATGAAAAATTCTCATCTAGTAAGGACAATGCTCTTTATACAGAGTTAACAACAGCACTCGGTCAAGATCAGTATGTTGCTGATATTGCTATGGTCCAGGATGGTTCTTCTCTTAAAACAGAACTTATTGATACAGGCTATGTTTACAACTATGTTCCATCTTCATTCGAAATTGATCCTGCAGACGCTGATCCATTAACAGCCTTATATGTTAATAAGAACTTCTTCTGGAATGTATCAGGCGAATATGACAAGAGTTATATCCAGAACGTTTGGCAGTTAACAGGTAATGATGGTGCTTCTCTTAAGGGCATTAAGCAGCTTTCTTTCCAGAACCCAGCTAACGAAAAAGTTAATATGTCATTCTTAATTATGCTTACTAGCCCAGATGCTTGTGAGAAGTTAAGTAAGGCATATAAGAGTTACTTCGGTTCAGATTATGCTGGTGGCGATGGTTACAAGAACATTGGTTATAAGTTTATCACAGAGTTCGTAAAGAATGTCACAACATGGCATAGTTCAGATACAACAGCTGTTAAGAATATGGTTTCTATGACAACTGGTCAGGTTGTCTATGGTCCACTTAACAAGGTTAAGGACTATCCAACAACTAATGATTATCACAAAGATCTTGCTATTTCTGGTTGGAATACATCAATTGAAGGATTTGATTCTTACTTCTACAAGATGTGGATTATGATTCCAAAAACAACAAAACTTCCATATACAGCTTGTTTATTCCTTGAATACTTCTTCACACCAGAAGGCTTCACATCTGGCTGGAGTTCAGAAGGTTACTACTCAATCAACCCAGCAGTACCAGTATGCGAAGGCGACCATACTCTCAAGGAATGGAAATCCAACTCAATCATCGAAGACATCGACTACATCGAT
>JBNMJW010000055.1:0-11840 GCA_050874025.1 Candidatus Ornithospirochaeta sp. | reverse complement strand
TTATTATCCCTGCTTCTCTTTTATTGTAGAGAACACTAATAGCTTTCCCGTCTTCAATTAAAGAAAACTCTAAGCCTTCTTTCTCTACTTTTGCTTCATATTTCCATTCCTTCTTTACCTCCTCTTCTGGAATGGTGGGCTTGGGTGTGTTGATTGAACAACCCGAGACTAAGAATAGAGCAAGAACAAGAAGGGCGATAAAAAGCACCATCTCAATAAAGAAATGCTTTTTGTCATTGCTTTCTAAGCTTCTTGTTCTTTCCTCGATTCTAACTAATGAAATGTTGTTGTTTTCCATTTCATACCTCCTTAAACTGAATGCAGAATAATGGATAAAAATCCCGTTGGGGAGGTGTACATTTTGACTTCTTTATTTATGAAGAAATAATGCGTTTTTTCACTTGTGGGGGATAAAATGAATAAACGTCACATAAAATGGCCGCTCTTTTTCTATGATGCCATATTATTTTTAGCTATAGATGCTCTTCTCTTATGGCTATATGGTGGAGAAGTTAAGCCAACATTTATAGGCTTAATGCACCATGCTATATTGTTTTTTATTTCAGTAATGACAATGAGATTTATCTTTGGCATATATAGCGAAATATGGCGATATGGCAGCATTGAAATATATATCAAGTTAGTAATTTCAGATGCTTTAGCTTTTTGGCTATACTTCATTCTTGCCAAAACATTACCAATCCAACAAATTACATTCGTTAAGATGATAGCTCTTGTGACAATGAACCTTCTTTCGTCTCTTTGTCTCAGGATGTGCTATCGCTATGCCTATAAATGCGCAACTCCTAATACTGCTTATGGAAGGTTTTTATCTACTTTACTCAGAATATTTGCAGGTATAAAAGATAATAGAGCAGTAGAGAACAGAAATGTAAAGGTTGCAATTTATGGTGCAGGCTCTCTTGGAGTTCAATTATTTGATGATATTTACATTAATAAGCAGTATCCATATGAAGTAAGATGTTTCATAGATGGTGACTTAGGAAAACGTGGACGCTCTATAAATGGAATCAAAGTTATAGGAGAGGAAGAAGCATCAGCTGAGAGTCTTATTAGAGACTACTCAATACAAGAAGTCTTCTTTGCCATTCATAACCTTGATCAAAAGAAGATGGAGGGCCTCTATACTGAGTATACAAAAGCAGGCTTAAAGGTTAAGAACTATGATGTCCCTCATGTTCTTAATCCTGATAATAAAGGTACTCTCAAAGATATTGAGATAGAAGATCTTCTCTTCCGTAAGCCTGTTGTTATTGAAGATAAGTCTATGGCTTTGTACTACAAAGATAAGACTATCCTTATTACAGGTGGTGGAGGCTCTATAGGTTCTGAATTATGTAGACAAGTAGCTTCATTTAAGCCAAAAAAACTTATTGTCCTCGATATATATGAAAACTCAGCTTATGAATTGCAACAGGAAATGAAGATGCATTATAAAGATGCATTAGATTTCTCAGTTGAAATATGTTCAATTACAAATAAAGAAGCTTTAAGACGAGTATTTGAGAAAGAACATATAGACATTGTTATCAACGCTGCAGCTCATAAGCACGTGCCTCTCATGGAGCACAATGCTATTGAAGCCATTGAGAACAATGTATTTGGATGTAAAAACCTACTTGATCTAACAGAAGAGTATGGTGTCAAACGTTTCATGATGGTATCGACAGATAAGGCCGTTAATCCAACTAACGTTATGGGAGCAACCAAAAGACTCTGTGAGATGATGGTGCTATCTCAATCTAAGCATGGTACGGCTGTTTATTCATGCACTAGGTTTGGCAATGTCCTTGGTTCAGCTGGATCTGTCATCCCTCTATTTAAAAAACAAATTAAGGCAGGTGGCCCTGTTACTTTAACGGATAAGCGAATCATAAGATATTTCATGACGATTCCAGAAGCCTCAGAGTTAGTGCTTGAAAGTGGTGCTATGGCCCAAAATGGCGAACTCTTTGTTTTAGATATGGGTAAGCCTGTTAAAATCTTAGACTTGGCTGAAAGCATGATTAGACTCAGTGGTGCAAAGAACATAGAGATAATAGAAACAGGACTTCGCCCAGGGGAAAAGCTCTATGAAGAACTTCTTGTGGATACTTCAAAAATGGAAAAGACAGACAACAATCTTATCTTTGTAGAACATGATGAACCACTAGCAAAAGAGAGAATTGAAGAGAAGCTAGCATCTCTACACAAAGCTTGCGAAGACAATCTATCTAACACCCAAATACGCCAACTCTTAAGAAGTGTGGTTCCAACATTTAGAGAGCCAAGTGAAGTGAATGCTGTTAAAGTTTTGTAATGGATTAGATTAAAAATAAACTAGGTGGGTTATGGCAGACATTTTAAAAATATTTGAATCAGTAACAAATATAATCAGTTCACTTTCAAAAAAAATGGATGAAAAAAAGTTTGAAATGGAGTTAAACGAATGTTTGAGTGATATCTATGAAGCAAAAAAAGAATGCTTAAAACTTCAAGATGAAAACTCGGATTTAAAAAAACAGCTTGAAACAAAAGAGGATATAGAATATGAAAATGGTTATATCACCAGAAAATCAGATGAAAAGAAAATAAAGTATTGTCCTGTTTGCTGGGGTAAAAATGTTGTTTTGATTCCAATGCAAGATTATGAAAATGGATATTTTAAGTGTTGTATTTGTGGCTCTTTTTGCGATACAAGGAAAAAAGATTTACCCCATAATAATGTTATAAAAGAAAAATTTATACCTTACTAAAGTATTTATAGGTTTAAGAAACAAAATGAATAAGGAAAACACAGCTTTAGAAGTGGCAAGATTCATCATCAATTATGAAAATACCTCTAAAAGATATATTACAAATCTTCGACTTCAAAAGCTTTTATATTTCTGCCAAGCAGCAGTAATTATAGCAACAAAAGGCAAAGAGGTTTGTTTTTCTGACGATATGGAAGCTTGGGATTATGGCCCAGTTGTCCGTGAGGTTTATGGTCATTATAAAGGATACAGTTTTACGAGTTTACCATCAGAAAAAACGAATGAAAGTGTTAATCATGAAAAAACAATTGTACATACATTGAACTTAGCTAAAAACTATTCAACGAAAAAGTTAGTTGATATTTCTCATTCACAAGATCCTTGGTTTAATGCTTACAATGCTGTACAAGGAAGTGTAATAAGCAAAGACAGTATGATTCATTATTTTGTAAAGGAAAATTCAAATGGATAATAATCCTTTTAAAGAAGGGAAAAAGCAGTTTTCATCTAATCCAGAAAAATTCCAAAAAAATATATTAGTTTTTTTATGTGATGAATCATTTGATTCAACAGAATGGTTTGATGAGTTTACTGCTTTTTCTGAATCAACGGAAAGGATTATGTATAGTGAAGTTACTGATTATATTTTTAGTATAAATCAAGAGAAGATAGACTATCTATACTCCAATCTGATGTTATTAGACAAAAATTTTAGTGCCATAAAAACAGTTGAAAATAATGATAATGATAAGTTAATTGGCCATTTTATAAGAATGAAAGACCATTGCCTTTTGGCGATTGAGCAAAGAAAAATGATTGTTTCGAAGATAATTGAAGTTGATAAACATATTGAGTCTTCAAACAAAATGGTGTTAAAGGAAATAATTGGGATTATAAGCCTCTTTACGGCCCTTTCATTTGTAACATTTGGAGGTATCTCAATTTTGGGTAGCATTTTTGAAAGTGTCAAAACTCTTCATTTTGGGTATACAATTCTTGTTGCTATTCTTTGGCTGTTTTGTATTGGAAATATATTTCTGATTTTTATGGCATTTATTGGTCATATTGTTGATATTAATTCTTTAAAACAAAAGATTTCCAAGTATGTAATAGTATTGAATATCTCTTTAATCTCCGTCGCTGTTTTATTGTTTATTGTCTTTTTACTTTCACGGAATTTTATTGTAATTAAGCTAATTGCTAGTTAAACATCTAGTTTTTATGTATAACTACTATTAGTTTTAAGAAGGCTATAAATTCAATCTTTATGTAATATAGTTTGAATTATGTTAGATAAGAAGAAAAATAATTCAAAAGAAAATGCTCTTTGGTTAGATGATGTTATTTCTCTGTTTAATGTTATTGGGGATAATCTATTCCTGAGAATGAGTAACGTTATAACTTGGGAGAAAACAACTATTAACTATTGGGGTAATCCAATACTCAATTCTATTAGCAAAACATTAGAAACAATTAAGTTTGCTTTAAATAATCAATCAATTTCTGATGCTTATGTACTTGTAAGAAAGGTAAGAGATGACGCATTGATTGCAATTATGCTTGTAGATTTGATAGAAAAGTACAATCTTGCTTCGTTTAGTGGAGAGGATCCTTCTTTCCCCCAAAAAACATTAACAAAAGAAGAAGTGGTTAAATGGTTCAAATCTAACTTATCAAGTGATAGAAAAAGAAAACCAAGTTATAACGAGTTTATTCAATACTTTTCTAGTAACACTGTTATACAAACATTTATTAATCGATTTTATCAAGATATGCAAAAAAGATGGAATAGAATTCTCAATAATCATGTTCATGGTAATTCCGTTGATGTTTATTTTGATAACTTTTCTTATCTAAATGACACAAAAAGACTCGAAGAGGTAAAAGAAGTAGTATATGGACTTACATCTTTTATCCTTTCAATAATAATTCTTATTGATTCGACATTATTGATGTCTTCTGATTACATGGATGCTTTAGAATTAGGTATTGAACCTCCTCTTGGTTCACAGTATTGGATAGCTCCAATTTTTTCGAATTTTATGAAAGAAAGATTTAGAAAAGAAGAAATAGAATATCTAAGAAAGAATCAAGAATTTCAGATGGAATTCTAGTTCGTAGCTTTTCCAAAACATAAGTAGCTTAAGCCGATATCATGTTTGATGAAAATATAAGTCTTGATTATTTAAGCTTCTGACGAGATAAGTGATTCTAAAGTGCTTTATATCGCGAAATAAGAATTTAAGGAAAATAGATGGAACTTAAACCTTTTGAAAAGAAAGTTTGGCTTTCTTCTCCTACAATGCATGGTGACGAACAAAAGTGGGTAGATGAAGCAATTAGAACCAATTGGGTTTCTACAGTTGGAGAGAATATTAACGAAATAGAGAGACAGATAGCTTCATTTATTGGCATAGATAATGCCGTTGCACTATCTGCAGGAACAGCTGCATTACATCTTGCAATTAAGCTTGCAGGAGAGAAGCTTTATGGTCAAAGAAGAGCGGGGCATGGAGTACTTGAGGGAAAACATGTTTTTGCATCTGATATGACCTTTGATGCAACGGTAAATCCTATTTGTTATGAAGGTGGAGAACCTATCTTCATAGATACAGAGTATGATACATGGAATATGGATCCACTAGCTCTTGAAAAAGCATTTGAACTTTACCCTGATGTAAAACTTATAGTTATTGCCTATCTTTATGGAACACCAGGAAAGAATGATGAGATAAGAGCTATAGCAAAGAAACACAATGCCATTATAGTTGAAGATGCAGCTGAGTCTCTTGGTGCAACATATAAAGGTAAACAAACTGGAACTTTCGGCGATGTAGGCTGCATAAGCTTTAATGGAAATAAGATTATCACAGGTTCATCAGGAGGAATGCTTCTTACAAATAGCCTAGAGGACGCAAATAAAGTTAGAAAGTGGTCAACACAGTCTAGAGAAGATGCTCCTTGGTATCAACATGAAGAGATGGGCTATAACTACAGAATGAGTAATATCATAGCGGGAATAGTAAGAGGTCAAATACCATATCTTGAGGAACACATAGCTCAAAAGAAAGCTGTTTACTTTAGATATAAGGAAGGATTAAAAGATCTACCTGTAACAATGAATCCATATGATGAAAAGAATAGTAATCCTAACTTCTGGTTAAGTTGTCTTATTATTGATAAAGATGCTATGTCTCCAATGGTAAGAGGTGATAAGGATTATCTCTATAAGTCAGAGAAGGGTAAATCTTCTCCTCATGAAATCCTTGATACACTTTCTTCTTTCAATGCTGAAGGTCGTCCTATTTGGAAGCCCATGCATATGCAGCCGATATATAGGACAAACCCTTTCATAACAGCCTCCGGAAACGGTAGAGGGCGCACAAATGCCTATATTTCAGGCACTTTTGAGGACGTAGGAGCTGATATTTTCCACAGAGGGCTATGTTTACCGAGTGATAACAAGATGACGCAAGAGCAACAGGACGTAATAATCGATATCATCCACAGGTGTTTTCTCTAATCGGCTGGACATGCTTTGGGGGTCACAGAGGACAAGGTTTTTTCCGAAGAGCTGTTTGAAGTATCGATTGCCTATGCATCAGGCATCCCCAGAGGTATCTGCCGGACATGCATCAGAGGGCACATTGTATCTGCTAGATATCAATCAGGTAGCTACAGAGGAACGAATGGTATCCAAACGAGCCAAATAAGGTATAATTTAGACCGCATACTTCCCGCTGTGGATGATTTAGGTGTAATTGGGACCGCAAGAAATTATGAGCGCACATAAACCGGATGGATAGAGAGTACAAAGAAAATGACTTTTGATGAACTGTTGGATGCAGCGTGTAAATCCGCGCAACTTCCTAATATGGCAAGAATATTGCTTCCACGCTAAATGATGCTACGAAGAAGGATGTAATGAAGCTGGATTCGGAGACTCTGGGGTAGCGTACTAAAAGGTGCAATAGACCAGATTGACCACGGCAGTGTGGAGAGTGTGGATGCACTGATTCAAAAAGCGATAAAGTGAGGAGATAAAATGAAAACCAATATCGAAGGATCAAATAAACTGTTGATTTTGGGTAGTGACTATGGAACCATTGATATCGTTAAAGCTGCTCATGCGAGAGACTTGTATGTAATCGTTACAGATCTGATGACAACCTCTCCTACAAAGGAAGAGGCAGACGAAGCGTGGATGATCAGCACAACTGACATTGATCTTCTGGAGAAAAAATGCCGCGAGGAGAATATCGGTGCTGTTCTTACAGGGGCAAGTGATTTCAATATTGAGAGAAGCCGCGAACTCTGCAAGAGACTTGACTTCCCTGTGTATTGCGCCAGCGATAAAGCATGGGATGTAGCCACAAATAAACGTCATTTCAAAGACATCTGCAAGCAAGTGGGTGCGCCGATTGCTACGGATTATCACCTTACCGATGAGCTAAGCGATGAGGAATTGGCAGACATAAAGTTCCCAGTTGTGGTAAAGCCTGTTGACCTTAGTGGCAATCGCGGTATGAGTTATTGTGCCAATAAGGAAGAACTGAGAGCTGCGTGGAAAAAGGCGCGAGAAGCCTCAAAGAATTCAACCATTATCGTCGAGCGCCAGTTGCATGGTCCTGAATACGCAGTGAACTATGTGATGGCAGACGGAGAGATTCGGCTTCACTTTTTCAGTGCGGAACATCATCAGCCCGGTGAGCTTGCAAATCTTTACTCGGTTATCACTACGACTTCATATCACTTGAAACAGTACATCGAAGAAGTGAACGATAAGGTCATTGCTGCTTTTAAAGAGGCCGGATGCCGGGATGGAGTTGCATGGGTTGAAATAATGCTCGATGATGACGGTCACTTTTATCTCCTCGAAATGGGATACCGGTATGGCGGAGAAGTTGTTAACTCTGCCTACCGTCATGTCTGTGGTTTTGACTCAATTGACTGGATGGTTGAGATAGCATGCGGAGTTAAACACACGGTTGACGATCTTCCAACTCCTCTGTCAGATTGCAAGCGTTGTGTTGGCACTGCATATATGCTTTTCGCGCAGAGAGATGATGTCATTAAGAGTATTGAAGGACTTGATGAGATATCAAAGCTGCCAGGTGTATATCTTGATATCCCTAAACGCGAGGGTGGGAATGTTCGGTATCACGCCACTATGGGAAATATCCATATAGCGTCACAAGACATAGAGGAACTTTGTCACACTATTGATGGCATTAACAAAACCTTAAAGATAAGAAATGCTGATGGGCAGGACATGTTCATCTACTACACCAATTTGGATGAGTTGAGGGAAGAATACTATAACGGTCTTAAGGAGTTTGGACTGGAATAAAAGAAACAGAGGCTATGAGAATGAGAAAACTTAACTTGGCTATAAAAAGGATATTGGATTTTGTTTTAACTCTGATTGGGACAATCAGTATAAGCCCTATTCTCCTTGTTATAGCTGTTCTCATTAAGTGTTCTTCTAAAGGCCCAGTGCTTTTCAAACAAGAGCGCCTTGGCTACCACGGAAAAACATTCAGAATTCTTAAGTTCCGCACTATGGTTGTTAATGCGGAACATATGGGAACCGGCGTAGTCATCAATGAGAAAGATGACCCTCGCGTTACAAAGATCGGTCGTTTCCTGAGATCAACTTCTTTGGATGAGCTTCCACAAGTTCTCAATGTCCTTAAGGGAGATATGGCACTTGTAGGACCCCGTCCACCTGTGACATACCACCCATATAATGGTTATGAGAATTATCCAGAGTGGGCAAAGAAAAGATTTGAGATGCGGCCAGGCATGACTGGCTTGGTTCAAACAACAATCCGTAGCGATGCGCCTTGGGATGATCGGATGAAAATCGATTGTGAGTATGTTGATAAGTTCAGTGTACCTTTCGATATCAAGATTCTCTTTGATACAGTTAAAACGGTTATTAAGGGAGAAGCGATTTGAGTACGATCATTCA
Organism: Candidatus Ornithospirochaeta sp.; assembly: GCA_050874025.1. Taxonomy (GTDB): domain Bacteria; phylum Spirochaetota; class Spirochaetia; order Sphaerochaetales; family Sphaerochaetaceae; genus Ornithospirochaeta. Next base: position 3,110 of record JBNMJW010000055.1, on the reverse strand, counting down.
AGACTTAGGAGAATATCACGGAAATCATCTCTGGATAAAGCGTGAGGATCTTATTCCTTTTTCTTTCGGTGGCAATAAAGCGAGAAAAGCACAACTGTTTTTTGCAGAGATTGATAAAGGTAATTATGACTGTGTTGTTACATATGGCTCTGGCAGTTCCAATCATTGCAGGATAATAGCAAATGAGTGCTGCCGAAGAAGTATGAAGTGTTTCATTATAAGCCCGGAAGAGGCAAGCGAACTGACATTTAACAGGCAGATGATGGAACTGTTCGGAGCTGAGATAACTACAGTCCCTGTGAGCAAAGTTCATGACACAATAGAAGGAAAACTGACAGAGTTAAAGGAAGCAGGCTTTTTCCCCTATCTCATTGAGGGTGGTGGACACGGAAATATAGGGACTGAAGCCTACATGCTGTGCTATCAGGAAATAAATCAACAGGAAAAAGAGCTAGGTGTTCATTTCGATTATATTTTTTTTGCGTCTGGTACCGGCACTACCCATGCGGGCCTTGTCTGCGGGCAGATTCTGAATGGAGAAGATAAAAAAATAATCGGTATTAGCATAGCTCGCAAAAATCCAAGAGGGCGAAATGTAGTTCTGGATAGTATCAGGTCTTATCTAGGTGGCAAGGCAAAGGAAGATGAGATCCAAGAAAAAACAATCTTCATCGATGATTACACCTCTGGCTATGGGAAAGAAGATAACCGTGTTAAGCAGACAATTGAAACAGTATTAAAGAAATATGGAATCCCTTTAGATGCAACTTACACAGGGAAGGCATTTATGGGTATGACTGAATACATTAAGGAGATCAATAATAAGAACATCTTGTTCATACACACAGGTGGAACACCATTGTTCTTTGATGAGTTGAGGAGCAGATAATGAATTTCTTGATTCTTGCCGCAGGAACGCGAAATAAAATCGTCCAGTACTTTAAAAAAACATTTGACGGCGTCGGCACCGTTGTAGCCACGGATGCAAGTGAGCTTGGTCCGGCGATCTACGATGCCGACAAGTATTATATTGTGCCGCCCATCAGTGATCCCAGATACATAGATATCATCCTTGACATTTGCAAGAAAGAACAGATCAAAGGTGTACTAAGCCTTATTGACCCAGAGCTTAGTTTGCTGGCAGCGAATGAAGATAAATTCATGGCTGTAGGAACAACAATCATTGGTTCTTCTTATGACCTCTGCGAGATGGCCTTAGATAAGATGCAGATGTACGAGTGGCTCAAGGCTCACGGTTATAACTGCGCCCGTTCCTGGATGGATAAGAATGAGTTTTATAAGGCCGTGGATGCTGGCGGGGTTTCCTATCCTGTCTTTGTGAAGCCCTATCGCGGGTCAGCAAGTATTAGCATCTCAAAGGTCTATGATAAAGAAACGGTCGATCTTCTTTTCGCTCACGAAGATGACCTGATGATACAGGAGTTTTTGAATGGACAGGAGATTGGCGCGGACGTTTATATAGACCTTATAAGTGGAGAAGTTGTATCAATCTTCACAAAGAAGAAGATTAAAATGCGTGCCGGTGAGACAGATAAAGCTGTGAGCTTCAAGGATCCTAAGCTCTTCTCTCTGATTGAAAAGTTTGTGACTGAAGCCGGATACCGTGGACAGATCGATATCGATATCTTTGAGATCAATGGCGAGTACTATATTTCTGAAGTCAACCCTCGATTCGGTGGCGGTTATCCACATGCCTATGAATCGGGATGCGACCATATGAAGCTGATTCTTAACAACCTACAGGGTATTGTGAACGAAAAGAATGTCGGTGCTTATGAGGAAGGCATCTACATGATGAAGTACAACGAAGTGAAAATCGTCAGAAAATAGAAAACGGAAGGTAGAACATGAACATTCTTTTTTTAACAATGGGTAGATTTGATAGTATAGAAGCACATTCTATCTACGCTGACCTGTTGCGCTGCTTCCGGAATCATGGACATGAGATTTATACAATCACACCATATGAAAAGAGAACAGGTAAAAAAACAGAATTGACCCATGAAAAAGAGGCTCATGTTTTACATCTTAAAACAGGAGATGTAACTGGGGCTAATAATCTAGTTAGTAAAGGTTTTGCACAGATGTCCCTTGAACCTACCTATATCAAGGCGATTAAGCAATACTTTTCTGATGTGAAGTTTGATTTGGTCATGTATTCTACACCACCTATCACATTCAGCAAGGCTGTTGAATATGTAAAAAAGCGGGACGGAGCTAAGAGCTATCTTCTCCTTAAAGATATCTTCCCACAGAATGCAGTAGACCTTGGCATGATGATCAAGAGCGGCGCTAAAGGTTTTATATATAATTACTTCCGGGCAAAAGAGAAAAAATTGTATGCACTTTCAGATTATATCGGATGTATGTCTGAAGCAAATGTAAAGTATGTGCTTGACCACAATCCAGAGATTGATCCCAAGAAGGTTGAAGTTTGCCCCAATTCTGTAGAAGTCATCGACCAGAGTGTGGATGATGAAACAAAATATAAAATTAGGGAAAAATATGATATTCCCCAGGACAAGACCGTCTTTATTTATGGAGGAAATCTTGGCAAGCCACAGGGAATCCCTTTCCTAATTGAGTGCTTGAGGAAAGCTACAGCGATTAAGGATGCTTTTTTCCTGATTGTGGGTAGCGGTGGTGACTATGAGAAGCTCAAATCCTATGTAGATTATGAAAAAACAGAAAATATGAAGCTTCTCAGCTATATGCCTAAAGAAGACTATGACAGTATGGTTGGAGCTTGTGATGTGGGACTTATCTTCCTTGACCATCGCTTCACCATTCCGAATTTTCCTTCTCGGCTGCTTGCCTATATGCAGGCTAAACTACCTGTGTTAGCAGTTACTGATTCTAATACTGATATCGGAAAAGTGATTGTAGATGGCGGATTCGGCTGGTGGTGTGAAAGTAACGATAGCAATACTTTTGTAAGTGAAGTTAGGAATATATTGAAGGCAGACCTGATTGCTGCGCGGGATAAGGAATATCAATATCTTATTGAACACTATACCGTTGATAGCGCGTATAGGACAATAATGTGTCATTTTTGAAGGACAAGCCATGAAGATACTGATGATAAATTC
>JBNMJW010000054.1:0-12183 GCA_050874025.1 Candidatus Ornithospirochaeta sp. | reverse complement strand
TCAGTATCTGCACTATCCATAGATAGGATTGTACGACAGACAGATATAATATTTTCGATATTTTTTCTTCTGATAAGAGATGTAGTCTCTTCAGTAAAGCTTTCCTTTTCTTTATATAGGTAAGAAAGTAGCATCTTAGCCAAATCTAAAGCTAATTCACTCTTATTTAGCTTAGCTAGATAAGTTGAATAGAAGGAGAAATCGCTAGTGTTGTTACTAAGAAGCTTACTAAAGTTATTCTTAATTTTTGTATTATCAGGAGAAACTAAAAGTCTATTGAGTGAACGTTGATAGAAGTTTTTAGCATTCTTTTTGTCACCATTCTTCTCGTAGTTGTCAGCAACAAGTGTGATGATATCTGTATCGTTACTGTTGCATCTAACATAACGCTCGTAATACTCCCACTTCTTTTTCTCATCACCATTGCTTTCTGCTATCTCGCCTAAGACAAGTAGAGGAGTTGGGCTTTCAGAGGTATTAAGAATTGTTGTAGCAATAAAAGCAGCGCATTCATAATTTCTCTTATCATGAAAGATATTCATTAGGTTATTTAATCTGATTTGAGCTTCATGCGGATTTAATAAAAGATTAATTCTTCCTGCAACAAAGCTGAGAACAATACTATCTGGATTATCGTATTCCATTGCAATTGCTTCTTGTCTTAAGTTCTCTTTTGTCTCAACTTTCTTCATTGCAAGGATTGAAGAATCTATATCTTCTAATGATGCAACCTTATAAGAATAATATGGGTTTTTTCCTAAATTCTTTTCTTCTTGTAATAGTGTTTTTAAATCTATCATCTGAGCCACCATTTTTCCTTTAAAACCTTAGACAAAAAATAAACCCGGGCAGGAAAACTGCTCGGTACCTTTTTAATCTGTACTAATAATATAACACAAATTTTTTTTAGTGCAAACAAATTTCAATTGGAGTAAAAGTGAAATGGATGGCAACTATCTAGATTATTAAATACTTTGTAGATTATAATTTATTTATGAGTGTAAAACAGTTATCTATTTCTCCTTCAATTCTTGCATCTGATTTTGCTCATGCTTCTGATGCGTTGAAACAAATAAGTGATTCTGGTTGTGATTATGTTCACTTGGATGTAATGGATGGTCATTTTGTTCCTCAAATTACATTTGGCAGTAAATTTATAAAAGATTTAAAAAAAGAAAGTGATTTGGTCTTTGATACGCATCTTATGATTGAAAAGCCAGAAGATAAAATAGAGTCTTTCATTGATGCTGGCGCAGATATAATCACATTTCATGCAGAAGCCACAAACCATATAGAGCGTTGTATTTCCATGATAAAAAACAGGGGAGTAAGCGCTGGCATTGCTATTAACCCAGGTACTTCTGTAAGTGCTATTGAAGCTGTTCTTGATGAAGTTGATTATGTTCTTGTTATGACTGTTAACCCAGGTTGGGGTGGACAAAAGTTTATTCCTCAAACAATTAAGAAGATTAAAGAACTCGATTTAAGACGAAATGAAGAGGGATATAACTACATAATTGAAGTTGATGGTGGCATAAACAAAGACAACATCAAGATGCTGTATGACGCAGGTGTTTCTCTTGCTGTTATGGGAACATCATTCTTCAGAGAAGATGACAAAGAATCTTTTGTTAATGAAATATTAGAAGTTATCGATGAAAGCAATTATTCAAACAGTTAAAGATGCGTCTTGCTCCGTTGGTGAAAGACTTATCAGCGAGATGAAGGAAGGGCTTTTAGTCTACTTTGGCGTTGAAAAAGGCGATAAGATTGAGGATCTTGAAGCTTTCTTGTTAAAGATACTTCGTCTAAGAATATATCGAGGTGAGGAAGATAGGAAAACAAACTACTCAATTATGGACCGTTCTTCTTCAATTATGCTGATTAGCCAATTTACTCTTTGTGCAAATCTTATGCGCGGTAATCGTCCATCTTTCGATAATGCTATGGCTGGAGAAAAAGCAAAAGCATTTTATGATAAAGCTATTGAAATCCTAAGAAGAGAGAAAATAAATGTAAGTGTAGGGGCTTTTGGTGAGCATATGCACATCAAATATACAAACGATGGACCAGAAACTTTTATTTTGTCGAAATAATTTTGACATTTTTTTCATTTTTTAAGCTATATATATAGAGGGTAAAAAAAATGGCTAAAACAACAAATGAAAACAATTCTAATGGTAGAAGAGAAGCATTAGAAGCAGCACGCCTCCAAATAGATAAGGAATTTGGTAAAGGCTCGTTAATGAAGCTTGGAGATAACAAGGACGTTCTTGATGTTGATGTTATTCCATCTGGTTCTATTTTGCTTGATGAAGCATTAGGTGTTGGTGGTTATCCAAAGGGAAGAATCATTGAAATCTTTGGACCTGAATCATCAGGTAAAACAACTCTTGCTTTGCATGCTATAAGTGAATGTCAAAAGAAGGGTGGCATTGCTGCATTTATCGATGCCGAACATGCTTTAGATCCTGTATATGCAAAAAATCTTGGCGTAAATATTGATGATTTGTGGATAAGCCAGCCAGATAATGGCGAACAGGCTTTAGAGATTACAGAACGTCTTGTCAGGTCTGGTGCTATTGATATTATTGTAGTAGATAGCGTTGCAGCGTTAACTCCTCAGGCTGAAATTGAAGGCGATATGGGAGATAGCCACCTTGGCTTGCAAGCTAGACTTATGAGCCAAGCTTTGAGAAAGCTTACAGGTATTCTAGCTAAGAGCAATACAACAATCATTTTTATTAACCAGATAAGAATGAAGATAGGTGTTATGTTTGGCAATCCTGAAACTACAACTGGTGGTAATGCACTTAAGTTCTATGCTTCTGTTCGTCTTGACGTTAGAAGAATTGAATCTATTGGCAAGAATGCTGATGAATTAACAGGCAATAGAATTAGAGTTAAGGTTGTAAAGAACAAGGTAGCTCCTCCTTTTAAGAAATGTGAAATAGACCTAATGTTTGGAACAGGTATTTCAAAGATGAGCTCTCTCTTAGATGCTGCTGTTAAGTATGATATTATTGAAAAATCAGGTGCTTGGTATTCATATAAGGGCGAGAAGATTGGTCAAGGTAAAGATAAGACACTTGAGTACTTAGAAAATAATCCAGATTTTACTAATACAATTGATAGCGAAGTAAGAGCTATTATGTTTCCAAACAAAAAGGAAGAAGAGAGTAAATCTGTTGAGTGAGTTGTAGCTTTTTTAATATAATTAGGCTATGGCTGAGTCATTTGATGCATTATTAGATAAAAAAGAGAAGAGAAGCTTCCACGTTCCTGGAATACTTTCTGATAAGAAGGATTTTGATGGACCTTTGGATTTGCTTCTCTTTCTTATTTCGAAAAATGACGCAAATATATACGACTTGCCAATTTCTCTTATAACTGAACAGTTCTTGGAGTATATTGCTGCAAATAAAACAGAAATAGATGACTTAGCTGATTTCTATCGAACTGCAGCTGAATTGCTTTATATAAAGACTAAACTATTGCTTCCACAGGAAACAGAGTTAGACGAAGAATATGAAGACCCAAGACAAGATCTTGTTGATAGACTTATCGATTATCAAAAGTTTAAAAAGTATACAGACCTTTTAACCGGTGTTGATAAATCAGGTAGGCTTTATATTGACAGAAAGGAAAACCTATTTGCTATTCCTTTTGAAGACAAAGAATTATTTAAAGATGTTACTTTAGATGATTTAATGAGAACATTTTCAAATATTCTCTCAAAAACACCTCCTTCAAAGATCTTCAATATTTACCAAAGTGTATCTGTTAAAGAAAAAAGAGCATTAATGAGCGAGCTTCTTGAGGATAGAGATGAAATTACAATCAATGATTTGATTATTGATTATGAAAATCCACTACACGTTATTTGTGCTTTTCTCTCTATACTTGAGGCTGCTAAGGAACATGTTATTTTATTCAAACAAAATGAGATGTGGGGAGAAATCTACATAACAAAAAGACCTCAAAACTGGGATCCTAATCTTGTTGATGAATATGACAAAGAAGCAGATGAGTATGAAAAAGAGGATTTAGCGGATGTTGAAGACTTTTCTATTCTTACTGATGAAGCTCAGATGAAGCTCGATGATTTAATTCATAAAAAGAGAGAAGAAAGAGAAGAGAATGAGGAAAAAGAAGAAGTAGAATATACTGGAAACGAAGACGAAGTAGATCTTGATGACGACGAGGACGATGATGACTGGTGATAATAGACTTAGCGAGGAAGCAAAGATTGTAGAAGTAGTTCTATTTATAGAAAACATGCCTCTATCTAAAGAAAGAATATCGCAATTAAGTGGTGTTAATGAGGACGATGTTATAGATGTTTTAAGAGAACTGCAAGAAAACTACAGTGAAAGAAACTCTGGTATGCTTCTCTTAGAAGAGGAGGATATGTATTCTTTTCAACCTGTCCCTGAGCTTTATCCAAGACTAAGACAAAGCTATGGTAGAAAGGTTGATAAGAGGCTTTCTCGTGCTGCATTAGAGACTCTTTCAATTGTTGCATATTCTCAACCAATTACTCGTTCTGAAATTGATAAAATCAGAGGTATTCAATCTGATAGCATCGTTAGACTTTTAAGAGAAAGAGATTATATCAAAGTAAATGGTAGAGCTGATAAACCAGGACATCCTTGTTTATATTGCACTACAAGAAAATTCTTATATGAATTTAAACTCAAATCAATTGCTGATTTGCCAAAACTAAGTGAAGCAGATAGATTAAGATTTATGAAAGATGGAGAAGGGGACTTATTTAATGAGTGAAGAAAAAACTTCTTTATTCCCTATGAGATTACAGGCCTATATGGCTAAGTGTGGTGTTGCTAGTAGAAGATCTAGCGAAGAGTTTATTAGCCAAGGTCGTGTAATGGTTAATAACAAGACGATTAAAGAGCAAGGTTATAAAGTTAATGAGGATGATATTGTCCAGTTTGATGGAGAAACAATAGAACTTCCTACCAAAAAGTATTATATAGCTCTCAATAAACCAAAGGGATATGTTTGCACGAACTATGACCCAAAAGAAGATAAATACGCTAGATCTTTGATTGACATTAGAGATAATAATCTTCTTTTTAATGTTGGCAGACTTGATAAAGAATCAAGTGGCTTGCTTCTTTTTACAAATGATGGTGAGTTTGCAAATTTTATGATGCATCCACGCTATAAAATTGAGAAAGAATATATAGTTAAGCTAGATCGACCTGTAGATTTTGATGATTTAAATAGAGCAATCGAAGGTGTATATATTGACCTTCCAACTCCATACAAGATTAAGCGCTATGATCTCATCCCTAGAACTAAAGATTTTATCAAAGTAACACTAACTGAAGGAAAAAACAGAGAGATTAGAAAGATATTCAGCTATCTTGGTTACGATGTTAAAAGCTTAAAGCGAATCAGAATCGGTTGCGTTGAATTAGGCGATATGGAAACAGGCGAATGGAGAAACCTAAAGAATGAAGAAGTTAAAGGCCTCTTGAGTGGCAAGAACAATAGTAAAGTTGTTAGCGATAAAAAGGTTAGAAGGGTTGTTATTAAGAAAAGAGGAAGTGAAGAATGATTATTGCTATTGATGGACCTGCTGGAAGTGGTAAAAGTACAGTAGCAAAACGCCTTGCTAAAGAACTTGGTTGGTATTTCTTAAACACTGGCTCTTTTTATCGTGCATACACACTAGCACAACTCAATAAGGGCTTAGATCCTCTTGATAAAGATAGTGTTTTAGAGACTGCTAAAGAGACAGTCCTTACTGTTGAAAATGGCTCAATCTGCATCAATGGAGTTGATAGTGAAAACTTGTTGCATACGCCTCTTGTTGATAAATACGCATCTCCTGTCTCATCCGACCCAAGGCTGAGAGAACTTGTAACAGATGAGGTTAGAAAGATTGCTGGGAATATGAATATAGTGACAGAAGGAAGAGATACAACAACTGTAATATTTCCTAATGCTGATTATAAATTCTATTTTGATGCATCTGTTGAAGAAAGAGCAAAAAGAAGAGTTGAGGAACAAAAAAGCGTTACATACGAGGAAGTTTTGGCATCTATAAAAAAGAGAGATAAAAATGATATGGAGAAGGAAGTTGGTGCTCTTAAAAAAGCAAAAAATGCTATTTATATTGACACCACTAACTTGACTATAGATGCCGTTTGTGAGAAAGTTTTATTTGCTATGCAAAAGCATTAAGCGTGGTAATTTAGTTGTAGGAGAAAGTGGCATGGAAAAGGAATCAATGATGCAGTCATATTTAGAACAGCATCTAATGTCAATTCCAGAATTAGAAGTCGGTCAGATCGTAACCGGTACTGTTGTACAGACAAATGACGAGACTGTCCTGGTAGACATCGGATACAAGTCAGAAGGGCAAGTTCCAGTTGATGAGTTTATTGAACTCCCAAAGATTGGAGATAAGGTTGCCTTAACAATTTTGAAGCTTGATAATGGTCGTGGCCAGGTTGTTGTTTCAAAGAAGAAAGCAGAAGCTAAGGAGAAGACAGAACTTCTCAAGAAGGCTAGTGAAGATAGAACTCCAGTTCTTGGTAAATTTGTAAAGGTTATCAAGGGTGGATATGAAGTAGATCTTGGTGCTGATTATAAGGGATTTTGCCCATTATCAAAGGCAGATGTTGTTAGAGTTGAGAATCCAGAATCTCTAATCGGTAAGACAGATTATTTTATTATTGATAAGTTCCACAATGGTACAAAGCTTAAGAGTGTTGTATCTAGAAGAGAATATCTTGAGAACAAGATTAAGGAAAACAGACAGCAGTTCTTTGAAACAGCTCACGTTGGTGATGTTGTTCAGGGTGTTGTTAAGTCTTTCACATCTTTTGGTGCATTTATTGATCTTGGTGGTTTTGATGGTTTATTACATATTAATGATATGTCTTGGGGCCATGTAACAAGACCAAAAGATTTTGTTAAGAAGGGACAGATTGTTCAGCTTAAGCTTATTAACATTGATCCTGAAACACAGAAGATTAATCTTTCTCTCAAGGCAATGGAACCAGACCCATGGTCAACATTTGATCAGAAGTATCAGATTGGTGATGTTATAAAGAAGCCTGTTACAAAGATTGCTAACTTTGGTATCTTTATTGAAATTGAACCTGGTATTGAAGGTCTTGCTCATATCTCTGAGTTATCTTGGACAAAGAAGATTACTAATCCAAAAGAGATTGTTAACATCGGTGATGTTGTTGAAGCAAAGATTCTTGGTTGGGACTTAGATCATAAGAGAGTTTCTCTTGGTCTCAAGCAGCTTGAAGAGAATCCTTGGGATACAATCACAGAAAGATACCCAGTTGGAAAGGTTATCAGTGGACCAGTTGTTAAGGTTACACAGAGTGGTGCTTTCATCAACCTTGAAGATGGTATTGATGGTTTCTTACACATTGATGATATTTCTTGGACAAAGAAGTATAAGTCTATGGATCAGTTCTGCAAGGAAGGTGATGTTGTAGACGCTGTTATCTCTAAGGTTGAACTAGAGAATAGAAGAATTAAGCTTTCTGTTAAGCAGATGTCAGGTAACCCATGGCAGACTCTTAAGAAGGATTATCCTAAGTTCTCTACAATTACAGGTACAATTTCTTCTGTTACAGACTTTGGTGTATTTGTAAAGGTTATCGGTGACATCGAAGGTTTAATCTCTAAGTTTAACCTTGTTGGTCCAGATGAAGAATACAAGGATTCTGTTCTTGAAGAATATAAGGAAAAGATTGGTCAGCCAATAACAGCAATGGTTATTGATGTAAATCCTCAGGCTGAAAAGCTTTCTCTTTCTATCAAAGAAATGATTAAGAGAAGCCAGGAATCTGAAATGGCTAAGTACATGGCAGATGAAAAAGAGGATGATGATACATACAATCCATTTGCAGATATGCTTAAGAACAAATAATTATCCAAAAAATTAATTACTGAGGGCGGAGTGTTTAGTTACTCCGCTTTCTCAAAAGGATTAAATAATGGCAAATAAAAAAGAAAAAAAACTCTCTACAAATGAAAAGCTTGCTAACATGACAGAGGGTTGGATTTCAACTCATAGAAGCTTAATCATTACACTTTGCATTGCTGTTGTCGTTATCGTATTGGCTGTTGTTGTTGCAACTGTTGTTGTTAATAAAAATAATGATAAGATTAATGAAGCTTTAGCAACTCTTGAGACAAACTATAATGAATTTGAGTTAATGGATGCAGATAGTTCAGATTATGAAGCTAAACTCCAGACAATTAAAGATGAAGCAAATAGTTTAATCAAGAAGCCTGGTGTTAAGAAATATGCTGGAAGTAAGGCTGCATTATTACTTGCTCAGATGAGCTTTGATGATGGAGATTACACAAAGGCTATTGAGTACTACACATCTGTTTATGAAGCCCAGAAAGATACATATCTTGGACAGGTTGCTCTTATGAGTAAGGCTAGTGCTCTTGAGTCTAATGGTGATAAAGCTGGCGCTCGTGCAATCTATAATCAGCTCTTTGATGACTATGGTAAGAGTGGTATCTATTCATCTCGTGCATTGTTTAATGCTGCAAGATTAACAGAAGAGAGTGACTTAGACCTTGCTATTTCAATCTATGAACAGCTTGTTGGTCTCTTTGAAGATTCTGGCAGTGAATATGCTAAGCTTGCTACAAGTAGAATTTCTCAGTTAAAAAACAAATAATTTCTTATATTAAATAGTTATATTTGAAATAAGGAGGGTAGGGTAGATGAAAAAAATATTACTGTTTTTCATCGTTTGCCTTACCCTATTTTTATTTTCTAGCTGTGGTATTCCTAATGTATATGTTCCTTCTTCTTCTGATATAAACATTACAACAAATGAGACTACACATAAGGTTTCTGTTAATATTTCAGATACCACATTTAACGAATTAAATAACTCTACAGCTACTCTTTATCTCTTCTATACTGTCTCTTCTGAGTCTCAAAGCTCTAATTATAGCTCTTTAATCAGATCATTTAATTCTTCTTATTGTAGTAATACTAATGGCATGATTATTAGTCAGAGTCAGCCTACAGACAGTTTCTTTACCTATAAATCTAGTAATGAAGAATATAGAATCTATCAGCCAACTGGTGTTTCGTTTGAATTAGATAGTAAATCTAATGATTTTACTTTTACATATAACTCTAGTAACAATACTTTTGAATTAAAGGATGAAGACGGAAACGTATTAAAGAGTTTTTCTCGTTACAATACTAATGGTTTTTCATCATCTATTAATGACTATGATGAGCGGACAGGTACTGAAGATACTAACTATCACATAACATTTTATTTTTTGGTTTCATGTAATTTTAGCCTATATACAAATACCTTCAATACAGAATTAAGCTCCTCTGATTCATTAGAATTTGAGTTCAGTTCCTTTTTTTCTTAAATAACATATTTTTTCTGAGGCTTCATGCATAATACTAGACGGCGTAACTAGTATCGGCTCATCTGCATTTGAAAGTTCAAATAGTCCTTACATCAATCACTCTTCCCAATAGAGTTAGTACTATAAAGCTCAGTGCATTCAAAAACTGTAGTGGATTAATATCTGTCACCATTCCAACCAATGTTGTTTCTATTGGTAGCTTTGTAATCAGCTTTTGTTCAAGCCTTAAAGGAATAAACTATTAAGGTAGTCAAGAAGCAATCACAAAAGGTACTGATTGAGTAATTGCAAAGCAATAAAAGTTGATTTCACAAACAATTAAGCACGGTGTCACAGCCGTGCTTTTCATCACCATCGTTTTTACTAAAACTAAAGCATTGTTAAGTAAACATTTAATAAAATTTATATTGCTAAGTTTTGTATTTTCCATAACAATAAAAGGAGAGATATTTCTCTCAAAAAGGAGACCAAAAATGAAAAGATCCTCGTTTTGGTTAGTAATATTGCTATTTGTGCTTATTGCTTTTGTTGGATGTAAAGATTCACCGAATAATGTTCCTAACGGTCAAGAAAATGACCCAACTGAAACTGTTATCCATGATGCGCTTTCTCAAGGATTATCAAGACAATTTGAAAGTGGAAAAGATGCTACAGGAATAACTCTAGCAGTTAAGCTTAATAACGGTATTAAGTTTAAAGATATAAAAGTTGGTGACGATATTACACATTGGTTTGGCGATTCTCTTGGATATGATGGTATTAAAGCTGAAATTAAAGAAATATCTCCCGTCGCTAGAAACATAAATGAAGAGAATTTTACTGCAATCATAATTGGATTTTCAGGAAGTTCAAAAACTGCACCAGTTAATTTCCATATAAATATTCCTGCAGAAAATTTAGTAGGAAGTGAAAAAGATCTTGGCGTTGTAATTGATGGCCATGTATATACAGTGAAGTTTAATATTTTCGGTGATGATGGATATAAAAACATTGAACAAGAAGTGCATGCAGGAAAAAAAGCAACAAATCCAGATACAGTTGGTGTAGGCTATCAAGTTAATAAATGGACTTATAATGATGAACTCAAGAATAATTATGAATTTAATTTTGATACCATTATTACCCATGATTATTATCTCGAAGGTCATGGTACTGCTATTCGTACTGTTACTTTCGAATACTATGATGGTAAACCAAATAAAGAAGTAGTAGTCGTTAAGGGCGAAAAGGTTCAACCGCCTAATGATACAAGTAGAAATGGATATAATTTCGATGGATGGTACTTAGATTCAAGAGAATATGACTTTGATTCAGCAGTAACAAACAATATTACACTAAAAGGAAGATGGTTAAATACTAGTGGCAAAGTAATAATCAATTGGTATGTTGGTAATAATAAAATTAATAGTACAGTTACTCAACTAGGAAAAACAATAACTCCAATTGCAGATCCTAATGATCATAAAGAAAGTATTGCTGATACATTTAAGCATTGGACAGCAGATACAGAAACCAATACTCCTTTTGATTTCAATACGACAAAAGCGCTTGAAGACATTAATCTCTATGCAGTTTGGAATGAGTTGAACTTTGGTGATACTTTTATATTAAAAGATGACTATATAGGAGAGAATGGGGACTTAAAGCAAAATGGTATCGAAGTCGTTATCATAGGAAAACGAGGATTTAGTAGCTATGCAACTGGAGGGAAAGGACTTCCTTCTGACTATCCATATAAGTATATTGCTGTGGATAAAAACCATGATTTATCCTTCTATGTAAACGGTAGTGATTATATTTCTTATAATGTTTATGGTGAACAATATCAAAATGATTCTCGTGATTATCTTGCTTGTACCTATTGGGCTCCAGAGTTACTTGAAACCGGAGGTAGAGGAACAGCCACTGGTACTGGGCTACAAAATACTAAATGCGCGTTAGCACTAAATGGAACTTTATTTAATATTGAAGGGAGTACTGATGATGTTCAATTCCTTTGGAGTTGGTTTGTAAAATTTAAGGGTCAGATCAATTCCCAATATGAAAATCTTTGGTTTGTACCTTCTCTAGATGAATTATCTCTTATTAAGTATGTTGATGATAAGCTGAAAAATTGGGCGACAGACGGGCGACCGTTGTATTGGACAAGTACTGAAATTAATAGACAAATTTTTATTGGCACACTTCCTGTCCAACATGAAAAGTATGTTTGTGCATATTATGATTACAATGGATTCCATAGTAATGATGGGCCATTTGCAGAGTATAAAAACCATAAAAATAATCAGAAAACTCAAGCTAGAACTCGTCTTTGTAGAGTTCTTTAGAATTGAATAACTAACAAGTTATCTTGTCTTTGACTGCTTGTTTTTCCCAAAAGGAAGCAAGCAGTTTTTTTTTAGATCCATCAGTGAAAGAGGCATGGTTTTGTAAAAAAGCAACATTAGGGAAAACTGATGGCATAAATTAACTTAACAAAACTTTGGAAAAAGTAAAATTTGTTGATACGGTTGTTCTCATAGAAACTTGGGCTTTATAAGGACAAAAATGAAAATCCTGTCCCAAGAAAGTTGTCAAAACATTGGAAAAAGGCTCTTGTCTCATCAGAGTTGGCAATGACTTTTTCATTTTTAGTGTTTTTTTTATTCGATTTTTTAACAAAAACAGCATTTGTCCCACTAAAAGTTGTCTTGTCTCATTTAGAGTTGTAAATTAACAACAAAGATTTTGAGATGCTTTTTTAAATATTTTAAATGTATATAATAT
>JBNMJW010000053.1:0-12263 GCA_050874025.1 Candidatus Ornithospirochaeta sp. | reverse complement strand
TTTATAAAAAATAAGAAAAAAAATAGAAATTAACATATTTTATATTCAAAAAATATAAAAACTAATGTGTTTCAACAATATATTTATATAAAAATACATTAAAAAAATACAGTAAATTATTGTTAAAATATTAAAAAACACAAAGAGTTTTATAGAATAAGAATTGTTTTGATAAAAAAACTCTTGTTTTATTATATGTTTTGTATCTATAATACTTAAAACTTGGGAAAAAATGATGTCAAAATCTATTGCTTTTCATTTACAAAAGGGTGGTGTAGGAAAAACTAGTGTTTGTGGAACGCTAGCTTGTCAGTCTGCACTTTCTGGACACAAAACCCTTATGATAGATTGTGATCCCCAAGGTAATCTCTCTTCTTGGTTCTTGGACGAGGCTCCAAAATTTGAGTTAAGTGATGTTCTCCAAGGTAAATGTTATTGGTCTGATGCTGTAGTTCAGGTTCCAAATATTGATAATCTTTACATTTTACCTACTTTCAGTATTGGAGGAACACTTAAAAACTACAGTGAAACAAAACTAAATGATGAGCCTTTTATTATTCAAGATTTAGTAAGTGAGCTAAGTAGTAGTTTTGAACGTATTTTGCTTGATTTGTCACCTGGCTTGGGAAAACTTGAACGTGCTGCTATTATTGCATGTAATGAAGTTATTACGCCGATGACAACTGAGATTTTCAGCTTAGATGGATTCGAAATCTTCGTTGATGAACTTGCAAAACTTAAAAAGAATTACAAAGCGACTGTTAAACACAATAAAATTATAATTAATTCATACGATGAAAGAGTAAAACAGGCACGCGAAATTTATGAAGAAGCATGTCGTTCTGGAAAGTATACTGTATTTAGAATACCAGTTGATCCGCTCTTTAGAAAGGCTCAAACAGCTCACAAGATTCCTCAAAGATATAGAGTAAATGGACGTGGTTTAAAGCCTGGAACTATTGAAGCATTGTATAGAATTAATAAAAGTATTTGGAGTTGAGAGGTTAATATATGGCACTTAGAAAAAACGATGAGAACTTTAGCGAAAGCCTTGGTGGACAGAAAGCCAAACAAGTTTTTGGTGTAAAAGATGCAAAAGAAAAGAAAATCTTAACAACTTTTTCTATTGAACCATCATTTAAAGATGAGTTAGAAGAACTTTTTGCAGATATGGGACTAGGTTGGGCTGCAGGTATTAGATTTGCTCTTAAAGAATTTTCCAAAAAATATGGTAATTCTGATAAATAAAAATATTAATATTATATAAAAACTTAATTGAAATTTGTTAAACGCAAATGATTTCCATATTTTTTTGTATGGAAATCATTTATTTTTATTCATTTTTGATAACATTTCAAGAAATTTCTTACCACTCTCAATATCATTTTTCTTAGTTTCTTCAGGTGATTTAATTTCATTTTTAAATAAAGAGTTTGGTATTTCTTCTAAAAATCTACTTGGAAGTGCAGCTTTTTCTTTTCCTTCGTAATCGGGTCTAGTTTCTGAATAATTAATATAAAGCTTTTCTTTTGCCCTTGTAATTGCAACGTAGAAAAGCCTTCTTTCTTCATATATGTTTTTCGCGTTTTCTTCAAGGGCTCTCTTACTTGGTATTATATTGTCTTCAATTCCTGCAAGAAATACGACCTTGAACTCAAGTCCTTTAGACGCATGCATTGTCATAAGAGAAAGAGAAGAGGAGTCATCATCTTCGTTTTCTTTTCCAATGATAGATACACTATTTAAATAATCTCTAAGACCTTTCTCTGGATTAGCTTTTAGATATTTAGTCATTCTCTCATTTAAAAAGCTGATAGAGCGTGTTTTGAAAGCGACAACTTTATCATTATCAGGAAACTCTTCTCTGATTGAGTTTATATAGTGGGTATCTCTCAATATGCTGTCTAAGAGTGTAGATGGTTTATTTATTTGAGCTTTCCATTTGTATAGTAGCTTTATAAATTCCTTCAAGCTTTCCTGAGTTTTTGAATTAAATTCAGAGCTAAGATTATACTTCAGGATTGCATCATATAGAGATGAATTATCTTTATCTGCGAAGGTACGCAATTTTTCTACAGTAGTCCTGCCTATTCCTCGTCGAGGGGTATTGATGATACGAATGAGAGAGTTGTCATCATTGTCATTTAAAATTGCTTTTAAATAACAAAGCATGTCTCTAATTTCTTTTCTATCAAAGAAAGATGTTCCTCCAGATACAACAACAGGAATATGATGTTCAAGAAGAATTGTTTCGATATTGTTTAAAAGCGTATTAGTTCTAACAAGAACAGCAAAATCACTGAAGTTGTAATGAAATTCTCTCATTAGTCTTCTTACCTCGACAGCAATGTAGAGAGCCTCTTTTTCTGCGCTTTTATGGCCTTTGATAGATATAAAGTCACCATTACCACTTTCTGTCCAAAGTTTCTTTTCTTTACGCTCTTTATTGTGCTCGATTAGAGCATTAGCCGCAGAAAGAATATTGCCGCTAGAACGATAATTACGTTCTAGACGAAATTCCTTGCGCTCTGGGAAGTCTTCTTCAAAAGAGAGTATATTTCTATAGTTTGCACCTCGCCATGAATATATGGATTGATCATCATCGCCAACAACAGCGATGTTGCGGTATTTTTTAGCGATGAGAGATACAAGCTTATATTGCAAAAGGCTAGTATCTTGAAACTCATCGACCATGATATAACGAAATCTATCTTGTACTTTCTCTAGTATCTTAGCGTTGTTTTCTAAGAGTTGTAGTGGAAGAACAATTAAATCATCGAAGTCTACAACATTATATGCCTTTTGTGTTAAAAGGAATTCTTCATAGATTTCTCTTACAGCACTTCCTCTTTCGGGTAATGGCAGACGATTGGTTTTAAACGATGAAAAATATGACTTCAAGCTAGATGCACTATAGTCTGAGAGATTATAGCCACAAGAGACAATACAATTCTTTACAAGAGAAAGGTTATCGTTATCATCATAAAGCGTAAAATCATTACGATAGCCTAGGTATTGTATGTATTGTTTTAAGAGTCCTAGCCCAAACGAATGGAATGTTGTTGTCGTAAGTTTTTTTAAGCTCTTTCCTGTAACACTTCGTATTCTATCACTCATCTCTTTTGCTGCTTTATTTGTAAATGTCAAAGCTAAGATTTCTTCTTCTTTGATTGAAGAAGAAAGCATATTAGCAATGCGGTATGTAATCATACGAGTCTTGCCGCTACCGGCGCCAGCAATAATAAGTAGTGGACCAGATAGCTCAGATGCAGCTTGAGCTTGTTCTTTGTTTAAGAGTGAGTATAAATCTAAAGACACGAGGAGAAGAATGTCACACTTTCATTTTCCGGTCAATCACTCTTTTTAACAATTATTGCATCAAAAGGACACATTTCATGGCAACAATAACATCTGATGCATTTGTCTTTATTTATTACAACATGTTTATCGACAATTTTTAAAGCATGAGCCGGGCATATATCAACACATTTTGAGCATGCTCTACATTTTTCTTTGTCAAAGAAGGGCGCAGGCCTACTCTTAGTGCTATTACGGTCACTATGTCTATTTAGGTATGGCAATAAAAGTGCGGAGATGAGACCTCTCTTTTTTACTGGCACTCGTCTAAAGTCTTTAATTGTTATATCATAAGGATTTAAAAGAGTATACACTCCATTTGTTGATCCTTTTTCTTGTCGTTCTGCTACAAAGAGGATAGGAATGCCCTTTGGATCATACCCCATTATGATAGCTTCAGCTTTATCGAGTGCTAGGGCAGAAGAAGAGGTAAGAAGCAAATTCGTTTGTCTCAGCGTTCCATTTGCAGGACCTGCACCTTCCATTGAAATAATACCATCCATAATAGAGTATTCAGGAATATGTGTTTTGTATAATTGAAGAATAAAAGATGCAAATGAAAGAGGACTGCGATAGAGAAGATGCATATGGCTTTTGTTTAGCCCTGGCACTGTTCCAAACATATTCTTTACAGCTCCAGTTGCACCCATAAGCTGATGAGTCTTCATTTTGCATAGTGAAAATACGAGGTCTACTTCTTTGAGCAATCTAGCTTGAGGAACTTTATGTCCATTAGGAATTTCTGTTGTAATGGGTCTATCAAAGAAATCTGCCCAAATTGCACCTTCTTCTTCACATATATCATAAATGCCACAATTCTTTCCTTTAAATGTTGAAGACGGAAGGCCAGGAGAATCGCCACAATAAATTGTTTTCGCTCCTTTTTCTTTTAGAATGCTAATAGTTGCTTTTACAACAAGAGGATTTGTTGTTATGTTTTTGTCCTTATTTGCATCAGAAAGAATGTTGGGTTTCACAAGAACAGTTCTTCCTTCAACGATTGGAAAATCTGTATTTTCAATTAAGAGTAAGAGACTCTTTTTTATTTCTTCATAGTCATAGCTATAACAATTTGTAATAGCAACTTTATTCGGCATTTTGTCCTCTTTTTTTTATAAGGCAGAAATACATTGGTCCAATACCATTTGCTTTATCTGGTAATATTAATGTACCATACTTCCTCTTTTCGCCATAGTTACATTTCGTAGCAACTATCTCGACTTCACTGTTGTGCCTAGTGAGTAATTTAGCAATAACACTCTCATTTTCTTCACTATTGATTGAGCAAGTAGAGTAGAGTATGAAGCCATTTTCTTTAACAGCTATGAGTGCACTTGAAAGCATAGCATATTGGCTAATACTTAGCCTTTTTGGTCTTGACTCTGACCACTCTGAAAGGTACTTTGGGTCATTTATGACGTGGCGCTCAGAAGAGCATGGAGCGTCTAGTAAAATTGCATCATACTTATTTTTTTCGTAGAGTCCCCAACTCTCAGCGTTGTAACCTGTAATTTTAATATCTAGTTTTGTTTCACCTAAGCAAGAAGAAAAAACATTTTTCATTCTCATTCTTCTTTCTGGAGAACGATCATTGGCTACAAGAGAGCCTTTTGAGCCAAGGCGCGATGCTATAACAAGGCTTTTACCACCAGGGGCAGCACACATATCTAGAACAGAATCGCCACTTTTAACAGGAAGAAGGGAGGCCGCAATGATACTTGCTTCGTCCATATAGTATGGACTAAGTAGATTAGGAAGTGAAACCTTCTCCTCGTTTTTTCCTTTTAGTGCTTCTTTTAGCTCAGGCCAACGATCTAAATAAAGAGAAGAATAGTATTCATTAAAGCGTTCTTCTCCTGTTTTATTGACTTTATTCTTTTTCACTTTATGAACCAAACAGAAATAGCTGTGCTTATGACAATGCCAACGATTATTCCCCATAAAACTTGGAGTTTAGTGTGACCTACGAGTGTTTTAAAGTGCTCTTCTTTAAAACCATCCTTACTGAAAAGATCTTCTAATATCTTTGACCATTGGTTAATTGTTTGGGCTTGTTTACCTGTTTCTAGACGAACATTTATGGCATCGTTAAATACAACAAGAGCAAATAGTAGTGATATAACAAATAGGGTAGAACCGTAACCATGAATAAGGCCAACAGAGTTTGCTAACGCTGTAACGCTAGAAGCATGTGATGATGGCATTCCTCCATTAGTTAAAAACGGCTTAAAACTAAAGTGGTGATTTATCTTTGCTTCTACAAAGCATTTTGCTAGCTGAGCAGCACCCATGGAAATTATAATTGACCAGAAAACTGGGTTAATAAAAATATTGTTATTCATTTTTCTTTTATGATAGCAATTAAAAATATAGCTCTTCAAGTAATACCTATTGCGAATAGTTTTTTTAATAAATATTATTGATAAATGCAACAGAGTGTTCCATATAAAAGGTTATCTATTTCTTCATTTCTTTCTCAATTCTCTATAGTCCAATTCAACTTAGTATTGGTCTTTTATTTAAAGAGTTTATCTCTTGATAGTGCTCAAATAGGCATAGCTTCCTCTATCACTCCAATTGTCTATTTGCTTGGATGTCTCTTATTTCCATATGTAATGAAATCAATTAATGGGAAGAAAAGGGTTTTAACTTCTTTACTAGGTATGGCTCTTAGTCTTATTGCTGTTCCTTTAACAAAGAGCATATGGATTTTGTACATTTTGTTAGTTATTTATGGCGTCTTTCAGTCACTGCTCTGGACAAATATGGAGACTTGGATAACAGCAACTAATGATGAAAAAGAATTAAACAAGCTTATTTCGTCATTTAATTTTTCTTGGTCTAGCAGCGTAGGGCCAGCAAACTTAGTTGCAGGACTATTAGTTCCTCTTTCATATTATCTTGCTTTTTATAATAGTGTTTTATCTCTAGTTGTCGCTTTTGTTATTGTTCTTTCTTCCCCTTATGTGGAGAAGAAAAGTGATGTGGATGAAGGTGTCTCTGATTGTAATAAAGAGCCCTCTATGTTGCGCTATCCATCGTGGGCTGTAATCTTTGCTGTCTACACAGGTTACTCAATGTTGATGGTAGTTTTTCCACAGTATGGCCTCGATACTCTTAATTTCTCTTCATCTCTCTGCGGTAGGCTTCTCTTCTACAGAGTAATAGCTGTAGCCTTCTTTTTTGTTGTTCTATCCCGTTTTAAATGGTGGCAGAAGGGAAGATGGCCAATAATGCTAAGCTCTCTTTGTTTTTCTCTTTTAACTCTTTTGTTTATCTTCTTTAAAACAAGGATAAGTTTAGCTTTTCTTTTTGTCCTTTACGGTGCTGTATTTGCTCTGTCATATAATCTTAGTATCTTCCACTCAGCTCAAGGCGATGGAAATAGACATATGAGAATGGTTATCCATGAAGTATTAATAACAGCAGGAACGACCTTTGGTTCGTTTGTTGGTAGTTATATTTATCAATATATGTCATTCAATGCACTTGTAATAATGGTATCAATTATAGGGGTAATTTCATTTTCACTTGCGTTATTCTTTCCACAAAAACAGATTGCTTAGTTCTTTTCTTTTTGGCTAGAATAGAGGTCTATGAAATATGATGTATTAATTATTGGTGCTGGTCCTGGTGGTATTTTTACTGCTTACGAGTTAATAAATCTTAAGCCAAAGATGAAAATTGCCATTGTTGAATGTGGTAATCCTTTAGAGAAGAGAAAATGCCCAATCGATGGTGTAAAAATCAAGAGTTGTATCCACTGTTCAACCTGTGCAATTATGAATGGCTTTGGAGGCGCTGGTGCTTTTTCTGATGGTAAGTACAACATAACAAATGAGTTTGGTGGTAACTTACACGAATATGTAGGAAAAGAACAAGCTATCTCTTTAATGAACTATGTAGATAAAATAAACTGCCAATACGGCGGAGACAAGACTAAGCTTTACTCTACAACAAATACTGAGTTCAAGACAGAATGCCTACGTAATCGCTTGCATCTTTTGGATGCATCAGTAAGACACCTTGGTACAGATATTAACTATGAGGTTCTAACTAATCTCTATAACTATCTTTCAAACAAGATAGACTTTTTCTTCCTGACGAAAGCAGAGAAGGTCGAGAAGATAGATGGTGGATACAAAGTAATAACCAATAAGGGTGAATTTGAGTGTACAGATTGTGTTATAAGCGTTGGACGCAGCGGTAGCAAGTGGATGGAGAGTGTCTCTAAGGATCTTGGCATTGAGACAAGATCAAACCGGGTAGATATTGGTGTTAGAGTAGAGCTCCCTGCTCTTGTTTTCAAACATATAACAGATGAGTTATATGAAAGTAAGATTGTCTATAAAACTGAAAAATACCAGGATAGAGTTAGAACATTCTGTATGAACCCATATGGTGCTGTTGTTACAGAGAATACCAATGGTATTGTTACTGTTAATGGTCATAGCTATGAAGATAAGAGTAAGCAGACTGAAAATACAAACTTTGCTCTTTTGGTTTCAAAGCATTTTACAGAGCCATTTAATGATTCAAATAGCTATGGCGAATCTATTGCTAGGCTTTCTAATATGCTTGGCGGTGGTGTTATGGTTCAGCGCTTTGGTGACTTAATTAGAGGTCAAAGAAGTACAGATAAGAGAATTGAAAAGGCATTTATAACACCAACGCTTAAAGCTACAGCTGGAGACTTGTCTCTTGTTATACCTAAGCGTATTCTTGATGGCATTATTGAGATGATTTATGCTCTCGATAAGATTGCCCCAGGAACTGCTGATGATGATACGTTTCTCTATGGTGTTGAAGTTAAGTTCTATAATATGGAAGTAGCTATAGACAATAACCTAGAAACAAAGCATAAGGGCCTATTTGTAATAGGAGATTGTAGTGGTGTAACACATTCGCTTTCTCATGCCTCTGCTTCTGGTATATATATAGCTCGCTACATAGCAGAAAAGAACAATTAAAAAATTGTGGTAATTAGGGATAACGGGTATTAGGAGAAAAGCGATACCCGTTATTTTTTAATGAAGAGACAGATTATCTTAAAGCTTGTTAAGTTTTTGACCTATAGCTCTGTATAGTTGGAGATGTGGTATAGAGGTTGATTATGGATTTAGAGTTTGAAGAATTAACACATCAGAATTTTCTAGATGCTTGTAGTATTAATAGAGATGACATTTCTGAAGATTTTGTCGATACAGCTTCAACTATAATGAACATTACAGACTATGGAGTTAACAATGACTTAATAGGTCATTGCTTTATTGTAAAGCTTGATAAAAAGCCCGTAGGACTCATTCTTTTAGGAGAGGCAATTCATTGGGAAACAGATCCATTAGAAATGAGTAAAGAACCTTTTTATCGCTTAATGGGATTTGTAGTCGATAAAGAATATCGTAATCGTGGAATAGGTGGTGAGATATTAGAAAAGACAATAGAGCTTGTTTATCGTGACTTTGGTAAGCGTCCCATTGCCATTGGCGTACACAAGAATGATGATCAAGCAGAACGCTTTTATTTACGACACGATTTTAAGAAAACAGATACCAAGGAAGGAAATGATTACTATTATTTAAGATATGCCAATTAAAAAACTAGATATGCAAAGTCACACTAAATAATTAGCTCAATCAATGAAAAGCAAATGTAATGCTAAATAGTAACACTTTTTTTCCTATTATTATTTCAATGATTTTTGTTTTGATGTAGATTTACCAAAAGGACAATAAAATGAAAAAAACTCTTTGCTACAAGATTTTGAGTGAACACCTTTTAAAGGGAAAATTGGAAAAGGGTAATGAAGTTGAAATCAGAGTTGATCAAACTTTGACGCAAGATGCAACAGGAACTATGGCTTATCTTCAGTTTGAAGCACTTGGTCTTGATCGAGTTCGTAATGAACTTGCTGTTAGTTATGTTGATCATAATACAATTCAAGTTGGATTTGAAAACTTTGATGACCATGAGTATCTAAGAACAGTTGCTGAGAACAAGGGGGTAGTGTTCTCTCGTTGTGGCAATGGTATATGTCACCAAGTCCACTTGGAGAGATTTGCTTGTCCAGGAAAGACTCTTATTGGTTCCGATTCTCATACTCCAACTTCTGGCGCTGTTGCTTCCTTTGCCTTTGGTGCAGGTGGTTTGGATGTTGCTCTCTCTATGGCAGGAGTTGGCTTTTCTTTAATAGCTCCACGTGTTGTCTTAATTAAACTAGAAGGAAAGCTTAGACCTTTTGTTTCTGCTAAAGATGTTATTTTGAAGGTCTTAGAGCACTTTGGTGTAAAGGGCAATGTTAATACAGTCTTTGAGTATGGCGGAGAAGGCGTAAAAGCACTCTCTACTCCAGAAAGAGCAACAATAACAAATATGGGTGCAGAGTGTGGTGTTACAACCTCGCTCTTTCCTTCTGATGAAATAACAAAGGATTTCTTAACAAAACAAAAGAGGGCAGAGGCTTGGAGAGAGCTCTCTGCTGATGCTGACGCTGAATATGATGATGTATTCGAAATTGACCTCTCTACTCTTGAACCAATGGCAAGCACACCACATTCTCCTGGAAATGTAAAGACGATCAAGAGTTTAGAAGGTATAAAGGTAAATCAAGTTTTAGTAGGTTCTTGCACAAACTCTTCTTACTATGATTTAAGAAAAGTTGCGAGAATTCTTAAAGGTAAAAGAATTCCAGATCAAGTAAGCTTTGGTGTTGCTCCAGGAAGTAGGGCTGTTTTAGAGTCAATTACTAAAGACGGCACGCTTTTAACACTAATAGAAGCTGGCGCAAGAATCCTTGAAAGTGCTTGTGGCTTCTGTATTGGCAACCACCAATCACCAGGAACAGATGGAGTTTCTCTCAGAACAAATAATCGTAACTTTGAAGGACGAAGTGGCACAAAGAGTGCTCTTGTTTACCTAGTTAGCCCAGAAACGGCAGCATATTCTGCGCTTAAAGGTGAGATATTGTCTCCACTTGAGTGTGATGCTTCTTTATCAGATATTGATCCATATAAAGAGCAAGAAGTTGATGACTCAATGTTTATTTTCCCTTCTAATGAAAAATGCGAGATAAAGAGAGGTCCAAATATTGGTCAGCCACCAAAGTCTGAAAAGTTAGAGGATACTATTTCAGGTTCCCTTTGGCTCAAGGTTGGCGACAAGATTACAACTGACCATATTATGCCAGCTGGACAATACTTGAAGTATAGATCAAATATTCCAAAGTATTCAGAGGTCGTTTTCTTGCCCGTTGATCCAACATTCCCTAAGCGTGCTTTAGAGAAGAAAAATGAAGGAGAGAAGGGCTTCATTGTTGCTGGTGCTTCTTATGGTCAAGGTTCAAGTAGAGAGCACGCAGCAATTTGCCCAATGTATCTTGGCGTTAAGGCTGTTATGGCTGTTTCTATAGAGCGAATTCACCAAGCTAATCTATGTAACTTTGGTATTCTTCCTTTAATTTTTGAAAATAGCAATGATTATGAAAAGCTCAGTCAAGGCGATGTTTTAAAGCTTGAAAATACATTCTCTTCACTTGAAAATGGAAAGTTTACTCTTATTGATGAAACAAAAGGAATAGAGATTCCTCTTGTTCTTTTTGCTTCAGAACTTCAAAAGGACATGCTAAAGAAGGGTGGAAGACTAAACCAAATAAAGGATGAGCTAAATGAAAATTAATATGAGAACTCCGCTAGTTGAAATAGACGGCGATGAAATGACACGAATTATTTGGGAAGAATTAAAGGATGAGCTGATTCTTCCATATATAGACCTTAAAACTGAGTACTATGATCTTGGTCTAAAGAATAGAGATTTAACAAGAGATAAAGTTACTGTAGATGCTGCTAATGCAATTAAGAGACTAGGCGTTGGTGTTAAGTGTGCAACTATCACCCCTAATGAACAGAGAATGAGTGAATATTCTCTTCATGAGAAATGGAAGAGTCCTAATGGTACTATTAGAGCAATTCTTGATGGTACTGTTTTTCGCGCTCCAATTGTCACAGAGTCGATAGAGCCTGTTGTTAAAGGATGGACTAAACCAATAACAATTGCTCGTCATGCTTATGGCGATATCTACAAAGCAACGGAGTATAGAGTTGAAGAAGAGGGTAAGGCTGAACTAGTTTTTACAAACAAGAATGGCGAGGAGAAATTTAGAGAGACTATCTACGACTTTGAGTGCGATGGAGTAATTATGGGACAGTACAATAAAGACTCCTCTATCTCTTCTTTTGCACGCTCATGCTTTAATTACGCTCTTTTAACTAATCAAGACCTTTGGTTTAGTGCTAAAGACACAATAAGCAAGAAGTATGATGAAACCTTTAAATTAACTTTTGAAAAAATCTACGAGAACGAATATAAGGAAAAATTTAAAGAGAAGAACCTAACTTATTTTTATACCCTAATTGACGATGCAGTAGCACGTGTAATAAGAAGTAACGGAGGCTTTATTTGGGCTTTAAAGAACTATGATGGAGATGTTATGTCAGATATGGTATCTACAGCCTTTGGTTCTTTAGCAATGATGACAAGCGTGCTCGTTTCTCCTGAGGGAAAATATGAGTATGAAGCAGCTCATGGAACTGTTACAAAGCATTACTACAAGTATTTAAAGGGAGAAGAGACCTCTACTAATAGCATGGCAACGCTCTTTGCATGGACTGGTGCACTTCGTAAGAGAGGCGAACTTGACTCTATAAAAGAATTAGTAGATTGGGCCGATAGAATGGAAAAAGCAAGCCTTCAAACAATTGAAGATGGCTTTGTAACAAAGGTCTCTATCCTCTAATCAGTAACGGTATAACAAAGAGTGGAAAAGAAGTTAAAATTCTCAATACTCTTTCTTTTATCAAAGAAATAAGAGCGCATTATGATGCTCTCAAAAAAAATTAAATATCTTTTTT
>JBNMJW010000052.1:0-12324 GCA_050874025.1 Candidatus Ornithospirochaeta sp. | reverse complement strand
TAGGGCGACTGAATAGTTACTATGCATTATTTTTTAATTTTATATATAATAAGAAAATATTGTGAAAAATAATTATTTGTATGTTCTTAATTTGTTTTTTAGTTTGAATTTTCAATACAATAGTGTAGGTGTATATTCTTAAAATCTATGACTATAATATATCTTTCTTAAAGAGGTTTCGTGCATAGTTGTGGTTAAAGATACATAAAGAGAGATAGATTTTTAGGGATGGCAATTAATTGAAAAAGCCATCTCTTTTCTTTTATTGTGTAGTTGCAAAAAACAAAGAAAGAGAAGAGATGACTAATATCAATAGATTTTTCAAGTTAGCACATATTTTTAATAAGGCAAGAATTATCAAAAACCGAATAGAGACAGAAAAGAATGGGTTAGCTAAGATAATTGTAGAAATAAAGCCATACAAGAGGGACTCTAATCGATGTCCAATATGTAGGAGAAAGTGCTCTGGCTATGATACATTAGGAAAGAGAAGCAAAGGTCGACCTAAGAAAGAAAAACAAGATAAAGCAGATATGATAAAAGGCTCTTCATTTGCTGTGGGTAATACGTCTGAGAATCTTACGCTGAGGCAAAAAGAGACACTCAATACAATAAAAACAATGACTCCACGATATTACAGAGCCTATGACATGAAAGAAGCTCTTCGCTTAATATTGAAGATGAATGATTATGAGAATGCAAAAGACTCTCTTAAAAAATGGAGATGGAGAGCATCTCACTCTAGAATAGAGTCGTTTAAAGAGCTTGCAGAAAAGATAAAGAGAAACGAAGAGTTCATTCTTTACACGATAAGATATGGTTTTAGCAATGCCAGAATCGAAGCTACAAATAACAAAATTAAGCTCATCATTCGTCGTTCTTATGGATTTAAAAATATTACAAATATGCATGATATGATTTATCTGTGTTGCTCATCCCTTGTAATCCCTTTACCTGGAAGACATTATGAATACAAGAAGACTAGCTAATCCCCCTCATTTTACCCACACTTATACATGAAGAGCCTAATAATTTTACATTTTAATTATGACTTATTGTTTATATTATTAAAAAGCATTAATTAAATAGCATTATTTCTTGTTTATATAATAAAGAACAAAAAATAATATTTAAAGCATAAAACATAATACGTATTAAATAAAAAAGACTTCCCGCTAAGAAAGTCTTTAGATTATTTTGTAAACAGTATTAAACCATAATTTCTTGACTATTTCTAAGATAGAAAACGTATGACGTTATATGTTTATCTGGATAGATTGTGCTGATAGCTTTTTTATAATAATTAAGCTGATTTGTATGTTTTGTTTCAGACAAAGTACTATCCGTTTTAAAGTCTATTATGATTATTTCATTATCTTTTATTGCAAGTAAGTCAATTATTCCTTCAACAATATAGTCTTTATCTTTTATGTAAAATTCCTTTTCAGGAAACAAATTAAATGATTTTATAGATAAATATAAATCTGAATTAATAAAGTTATCACGAAGAACAAATCCCTCCTCAATAATTTTTTCTCTATCTTTTTCTTCTTTAAAGTAATGAGATAAATCTTCCTCTTCATTATTAATATAATGTTCTAGAAGTGAATGAACAAAGGTACCAAATTCAGTAATTCTTTCTTCTTTTCTTTTCTTATTATCCTCTTCTGAGATTTTTGGATCATTTCTTGTAAGGATAGTGTCTATTTTTAAAGAAGGAAGAGAGATTTCATCCTTGTATTCAGTTTCAGTTTCAAAAAGATCATTATCTTTAATTAGAGTTGTGACTCCAATCTTTTTCTTTTCTTCATCTACTTTTTGTTCTTTAGGATTGTTATACCATGCTTTGATAAGAGCTTTATCATGTTTTTCTCTTTTTTTACTTTCTCTAAATTTTGAATAATAAACAGGAAAGAACTCTTTGCATTCAATAATTTTACTTTTATCAAGAAGGTCAAAATCTAAGCCTTTTAATAGATATTGAAGCATAGAATTATAGCTTTCATCTTTTGGATAGGTAATTTCATTATTTTTGTTTATTAGTTTACTTGAAATAGATGATGTAAAGATAAGATGATTTTCGCTACGTGTTGCAGCAACATATAAGACACGTTTAGTCTCAGCATTCTCAACCATGTTGTCTGTTTGTTTTTTTACTATGCTGATAGGATTGATAAGTTTATTATTCTCATCAATAAAATATGGTAGTAAAGGAAGAGAAGAGGGTAAGCGGTATGGATAGAACTTGTCTCCGTTACTTTTCCCACCCATATCAGAAACAAAGACAATTGGGTATTCAAGTCCTTTAGATTTATGTATTGTCTGTATTGTTACTCCACTTGTTTCTTCTTTTAGTACATTTAAATCCTTAAAGTCTGAAACATCTCCTAGTTTTTCTCTTATTCTGTCTAAAAGCTCAATTAAACCTTTATTTGATGAATCATAATCATTAGCAATTGTATATAGATAGTCAAAATGCTCGGTATAACTCTCGTTTTTTCTTTCGCTTTCAATGAAGAATCTATAGCCAGTTTCAAACCAAAGATAATCCATGATAGAACAAAGAGAACCTTTCTTTTCTTTTTCTTTTAACTCTGTTAAAACTTTATTTGCATTCTCTAGTTTTATTAAACCATCTTTAGAAAGATTTAGAGATAATTCCTTATTGCTTCGATAATTATACATAATATGTTCTATATCTTCATCGTTCATATTTACAAAAGGAGAACGTAAAAATGAAGCAAAGGAAAGAGTATCATCTAAGCCATAAACACTTAATTGTAAGACAGAATAAAAATCATTGAGAACAGCATCCATTGTTAGAGATTTGTTGTCTGTAACATTAAATGGAATATTAAAGAGCCGAAGTGCTTTTTCGAAGCTACTTTGATTGGTGCTCTTTTTTAAAAGGATGGCAATATCTTCTAGCTCTGGATATCTTGTTTTTATTTTGTTATCCTTCGGATCTTTATAAGAGACTAAATACTTCTCCCTTTCAGAACCAAGTATTTCTTCTTTAATGATTCTTGCGACTTCATAAGCTTCTGATAGTGTGGCATTAGTAAGAATGTCTTTTTCTTCATTGTTTGTAATACTATCTTTTGCATTAAGGTATCTAAAGGAGATTTGGCTTTTTACTCTTTCATTTTTACTTATTAGTGGAGTGTATTCAGCTTCATAATCTTCTTGGCATTCACCTTTTACTGGCATTATTGACGAGGAGAAAACTTTATTTATCTTATCGATAATCTCTTTTTCACTACGGAAGTTTTGTGTTAAAGGTAAGACTCTTTCTTCACCAAAGTCTTTGCTTATATTTTTAAATACAGAGACATCAGCTCCTCTGAATTTGTAGATAGACTGCTTCTCATCTCCAACCATGAATACTTTTTCTTTTATGATGTCATTAATAGTTGGATAGTCATCTTTTATAAACGTTTCTTTACTTGCTAATAGGTAAACAAGTCTCTTATTTTCTTCGTTATTATCTTGGAACTCATCTACCATTATCTTCTTGAATTTTTTGTTATAAAAAGAGCGTAGTGAGTAATTTGTTTTTAATATGTCGATGCTAAGAAGAATAACATCATGGAATGTTAATAGTCCTTCTTCTCGCTTATGTCTAATAAGTCGTTTTTCAAATTCTGATAATAATGAAGAATATCCTTTTAATATAGAAAAGCTTGAAGAGTCTAAATACTTTTTAGTTGAGTTATATGTTTTAAACTCATCTTTAATTGAGTTTCTTAGCGTAATAAATTCATCAGACAAAGCTTTGTTTTCTGACACGCTTCTTTTTTTAGAAAACGCTAGTATAAAGTCTGTGTTATTATCAATTGCAATGAGAGCTTGTGATGCTATTTTCACATCATCGTTAATTGATGTATAAGGACTAAATCTTCCAATAAATGAGATTAGATTTGCTCTTAATTTGTCCTTATTTTCATTAAAGTTATCTTCAATTATAGAATAAACTTCATCTTTTGTTTTTTTATATAATTCTTTATAGTCAGAAGAGTAAGGATGCGAGATATCTATAAACGAAGAAGATATAGTCTTAAAAGCGGAAAGTAGGTTTTCGAAAGATACATATCTGCATATTTTTTCAACTTCTTCCTCTTTTTCTATTTTATCGTTAAGTATATCTTTTAGTGTCTTAGAAACAAATTCATTTAAATCGCGATCATCTTCAATTAAAAATGTTGGTGATATTCCATAGCGAATACAATCCTGTCTAACAATACTTGAACAAAAACTATCAGTTGTAGATATTTCAGCATTACTAAATCTTTTTAGCTCTTCTTCGTCTATTAAGCCTTTTTCTACAGCTTTTTTAATAATGAGATAGATTTTTGCTCTCATGTTTGCTGTTGCAGCTTTTGTAAATGTGATTGTTAAAATTTCATCACTGTGGATTCTATCTTTTTCATTTTCATAATCGAATAACAAACGTAAAAAGCGATATGTTAGTACAGTTGTTTTTCCACTTCCTGCACCAGAAGGAAGCACTGAGTATGAATCATAGAGAACAGCTTTTCTTTGAGGAGATGTAATAGACGTAATGTCAAAATGTTCATTTAGGCAAAAAGCAAGGAATTTATCTTCTTTTTCTTTATTCATTATCTTCCTCCAATTGAGCAACAAACTTTTCTCTGCAGAGCCTCATAAAGCGGCACATTGAACATCCTCTTTCGCTATAGAGAGGTGTAAAGTTACCTTTTTTAAGATTATCTTTTACCTTATCAAGTCTTTCCTTAGCGTTAAGCGTAACTTCATCTTCAGTAAAACCATTATGGTAAGTTTTATTCCCAGATTGGTAGCTCTCTACGGGCCAAACAACTTTGTAGTCACCTTCTTTAAAGGAGTAGAAGGCACCACCTTTTACTGCATAGTTTTTATCATTTTCAAGCAAAAGTGAATAAAGAATAAGCTGTAATGAAACAAGATTCACATCGCTTGTGTTGTAGTCGGTAGTGCCACTTGTTTTCCAATCTAGTACGTATACATAGCCATCTTTATCCTTAAGGAGTGTATCGACTCTTCCTTTTATTGAAGTATTTTCATTTAGTGGGTAGTTCTCTATAGGTATTTCATTTCCAACAAGTTCATACTCAGAGTAAATTGAAGCTTTATTTGATGAAATAATCTTTTCTAAGTTATCAATATAACTACCGAGAATATGTGAATATGAATACAGTGTTGTTAAGCCATTATGTTTTTTTGCTTTTTCAAGTTCTTCAATAAAGATATACTCCATTTTTTCTATGTCTATATTTCCTATTGTTTTTGCTTCTTCAAGTGCTCTCTCTACTGTTGAATGCAAAATTTTTCCGATTTCTAATGGATCTTCGTATAGAGGTGAATAATTCTTTTCTCTTATTTTCAAAATATCTTGAACATATCCTCTGTAAGGGCACAAATCGTATTCTTTTACAGTAGAAACACTTATTTCTCTTTTTCCATTTGAAGAAAATGGAAGTGTAACTTTTTCTTTTCTTCCTTTTAGCGGAGAAGAAAGAGCTCTCTTATAGCTTTCAGCTTGGTAAATAGAGCATCTTACATTAGGGCTTTTGTTTTCTCTCCACAGTTCTTTTTCTGCATAGTATTCATCTTCTATTTTTTTCTTATCTGAAAAAGAAGAATCTAAAAATAAAGAAGGAAGGAGTCTTGCTCCGTCAAAACCGAGCTTAGTTCCACTTATAACTAATTTCTCAGTAAAAATAGGTGAGGCATATAGAGATAAAATGCTTGTTGTTAAATCTGTACTCTCAGGTCTTGTAAGTGAAACAAGATATGGGTAATCATCAATCTTTTTCTCTGTAGTTTTGTCATCTAGACCAAATATGTAGTGAACTTTCGTAATTAAACCACATGAAGCAGGATAGTTATATACTTTTATCCCAGTCTTCTTATCTGACTTTTCTACATATGGTGTTTCTTCTATTAGAGACAAGAAGAACCTAAAAGTATCTTCCTCTAAAGATGGAGAAATATCTCTTAAGATGTCTAGGACTGTTCCAAATACTAAATCTTCCTCTTCATTCCATTCGCCTTCAGAGAAAAACGTATCTCTAAAAAACTTTAGTTTTTCTAGTGTTATTTGGCCATTATTACTTCTTACTATCTCATTTACAGTTTTGCTTACAGAGTAGAATAATTCTTTTTCTTCTCCACTTAAGACTTTTAGCCAATCTTTTGAACTATGGCTTTCGAGCTTATTATCGATAGCTTTTCTTACTATTGAAACTAAACTCTCTCTATTCTTAAAAGGAAATACTGGATTAAGAAGAAGCCGTTTTGTTTCTTCTATATCCCAATTGCTTTTAACGGTATTATACATGGCCCTAATAAGTTTTCCTTCTGGGTATGAAGAAAGAGCCTCACTTGATGTGAAAACTAAAGGAATATCGCGCTTTTTGGCTTCACTTATTAAGTATGGTTTGTAGCTCGATAGAGAAGATGACGTGATAGATATATCGCTATCTGAGTACTTTTCTCTATCTTTCTCTATTTCTTCCATCGTTCGTCTTATTTCAATAAGTGAGTTTTCATATTCTTTTAGTGATGATAGTGGTGTAATTTGAGGCATGTTTATTGTTTCTACTAGATTTAGTGAAACAATTTTTTCTGCAATTGTACTTGTAAAGGTCTCAGGAAAGACAAAAACATATTCTCCCTTTTTAATAAGAGAAAAGTCGGGATCAAGGTAGTTCTTTTCAAATAACTTGTTTTCTAGCAGGTATTTTTCATATTCACTTCTTAGTTTATCTATATCGTTTAGCATACTTTGATTCATATGCTTTCTTATTTCATCTTTGTTTGATGGAAAAAAAGGAAGATAAGCACTAATTGAGTTTGCATAACTCATAATGCTTTCCTTATAAAGAGGAGAGGCGAAATACCCAAGTTTTTCTAATCCTCCATTTTTTAGAAATGAATACGAAAAAGTTTTGCGTTCTGTTTTAGTAACAGCTTTTTTCCCTTTAGTATCAAGAAGTGAGAGAAGAAAGCTATCCCAACTAAGTGCTCTATCTTTAAAAATAGCCTTGTTAGGATTATTTGAAACAAAATTCATTAAATAATTTCTTGCAATTGTTTCTGATGTAAAAACTAGCTTTTTCTCTGTATTTAAAAAATATGAAAAGACACTATCTATTACGTTCATGCTTATATTATAGAACAAAACAAAGATTCCATTAAAGAATTACTTTCTAAATGCAATAAATATTACTGTTTATGTAATACGTATTGTGGAAAAAGATATTTCTATACTTGCTTTTCCCTCAAAACCGACAAAATCTATGTCAAAAAACCGATAAAGTCTATGTCGAAAAACCGACAAAGTCTATGTTGAAAAACCAACAAAGTCTATGTCGAAAAACCAACAAAGTCTATGTCGAAAAACCAACAAAGTCTATGTCGCCTTATTGACAGAATAGTTTTTTTCAAAAATAATTCTTTATATGGAATACAAAAACAGAATATATGATAACCTGTTAAGAGAGCGTCTAGAATTAAAAGGTGCAGTTCTTATAGAAGGCGCAAAATGGTGTGGAAAAACTACGACAGGATTAAAAGCATCAAATAGTGTTATTTATATGCAAGATGCGGATAATTTTGATTTGTACACTAATATTGCTAATATTCAACCTTCTATTCTTTTAAAAGGTGACACTCCTCGTTTAATTGATGAATGGCAAGTTGCACCCAAGCTTTGGGATGCTGTTCGTTTTGAGATTGATAAACGTGGAAAAATGGGGCAGTTCATTTTAACAGGATCTTCTACTCCTACCGACTTGGATAAAATTGTACATTCAGGAATCGGAAGAATAACTAAGATGAAAATGAGAACCATGTCTCTTTTTGAATCCGGTGATTCTTCTGGAGAAGTTTCATTAAATAAACTTTTTGAAAAAAAATATGATGTTTTTGGTTCTTCCAATATGGATATAGAAAGACTTGCATTTTTGACAGTTCGAGGTGGATGGCCTGGGGCCATTAATCTTAGTGAAAAAGCTGCGTTATTCCAGGCAAAAGATTATGTTGAATCCCTTTGTGAATCTGATCTCTCAAGAACCCTAAAAGTAAAAGTTGATAAGAATAGAGTTAGGTATGTTCTTAAGTCATATGCAAGAGGAATTGGAAGTCAAATAAAGTATGAAGAAATGCGCAAAGATGTCGTGAGTCATGAAGCCCTTGAAACTTTTGGTATCTCAACTTTTTATCAATACATTACAGCCTTACGCGATTTATTTGTTATTGAAGACTCTCCGGCATGGAATCTCAATTTCAGAAGTAAATCAGCAATAAGAACAACAGATACCAGGTATTTTGTAGATCCATCAATTGCTACTGCTGTTTTAGGTATGAGTCCAAATGATCTTATCAATGATTTAGAGTCTTTTGGACTTTTCTTTGAAAACTTAGTAATTAGAGACTTGCGAGTTTATGCAGATAGCATTGGAGGAGAAATATTCCATTACAGAGACAAAGACAATCTTGAGTGCGATGCCGTGTTGCATTTGGAAAATGGGTCATATGGACTTATTGAAATTAAACTTGGGGGAGAGAAGTTAATTGAAAAAGGTGTCGAAAGCTTAAATAAACTTGAGAGAAAACTAGTAAAAGAAGGTTTAAATGGTCCCGTTTTTAAAGCTGTAATTGTAGGGGTTGGTCCATACGCTTATAGAAGAAAAGACTCAGTAATTGTGATTCCAATTTCATGTCTTAAAGACTAGTAAATTATTTTTTTAATTTGCTTTTTATCTTTCTTTTTGTCCTAGCTTTAAATATAATCAAAACTTATGAAGAAAAGACTTATTACATCAGCACTTCCATATGTTAATAATATTCCACACTTGGGTAACCTTACTCAGGTGTTGTCTGCAGATGTTTTTGCTCGTTTTTGTCGTTCTCGTGGATACGAAACGCTATACATTTGTGGCACAGATGAATATGGCACAGCAAGCGAAACAAGAGCTCTACAGGAGGGTGTTACACCTCGTGAGCTTTGTGATAGATACCACAAAATACACAGTGAAATTTATAAGTGGTTTAATATCAGTTTTGACTATTTTGGTCGTACAAGCACACCAAAGCAGACAGAAATTGTTCAGCACATCTTTAATGCTGTAGATAAGAACGGCTACATAACAGAAAAAGAGACAGAGCAACTTTATTGTCCTAACTGTAAACGCTTCTTAGCTGATAGATATGTTACAGGAACATGTCCTAAGTGTGGTTTTGAAGGAGCTAGAGGAGACCAGTGCGACTCTTGTGGTTCACTCTTAGATCCAACAGAGTTAATAAACCCAAAATGCTCAGTTTGTGGACATACTCCAGAAATCAGAAAGACAAAAAATTTGTATATAAACTTACCTAAAGCTTTACCTATGTTAGAAAAGTGGATAGATAAAACTAGCAAGGAAGGATTCTGGGCTAAGAATGCTATACAAATAACTTCATCTTGGATTAGAGATGGCCTACAAGAAAGGTGTATTACTCGTGATTTGAAGTGGGGAATTCCTGTTCCAAAAGAGGGATACGAAGATAAGGTATTCTATGTTTGGTTTGATGCACCAATTGGCTATATTTCAATAACGGCTAACTATACAGATAATTGGGAATATTGGTGGAGAGATAACGAAAACACTGAACTCTTCCAGTTTATTGGTAAAGATAATATTCCTTTCCATACAGTAATTTTCCCATCTTCATTACTTGCGACAGGCGAGAAGTGGACAATGCTATATCATATGTCTTCTACTGAATATTTGAACTATGAAGGCGGAAAATTCAGTAAGAGTAGAGGTATTGGTGTATTTGGTAATGATGTCGAAGAGACTGGTATCCCTGCAGATGTATGGCGTTTCTATATGTTCTACAACCGTCCTGAAAAACAAGACTTTACATTTACATGGAAAGACTTGCAGGAAAAGGTAAATAAAGAGCTTATTGGCAATCTATCAAACCTCGTTAATAGAACTC
The DNA here is from genome assembly GCA_050874025.1 of Candidatus Ornithospirochaeta sp. Lineage (GTDB taxonomy): Bacteria > Spirochaetota > Spirochaetia > Sphaerochaetales > Sphaerochaetaceae > Ornithospirochaeta. The sequence continues at coordinate 2,337 of JBNMJW010000052.1, read as the reverse complement.
TTACTTTTGTAAAACGATTCTATCCTGAAGGACTCGGAGAAGGTGAATTAAAAGAAGACTTAGTTGCTATTATCAAAGAGAAGGAGAGTGAGATTACTTCACTTTTGGAAAGAGCTGAGGAGAGAGATGCACTCAGAGCAATATTTGCTCTTTCAGATATTGGTAATAAGGCATTCCAGGATGGAGAACCATGGAAGATGAGAACGCAAGAGCCAGAAGAAGCTAAAAAGCTTTTAAGAACGCTTCTTTACCTAATCAGAGATCTTTCTGTCATGGTTACACCATACATGCCAACAACAGGTGAGAAGATTTTAAAGATGCTTTCATCTGATGGCCTAAAATGGGATAGCGTAGGTTCTTTCAATGGTGAAATCAAAATTGCTGATATCGAGTTACTTTTCTCAAAGCTTGAAGATAAGAATATCGATGAGTTGAGAGAAAGATACTCTGGCTCTCAGAAGGAAAGAGAAGAAAAAAAGAATGAAAAAACTACTGAGGTAGTTAAGGAAAATAAAATGGACGAAGAAAAATCATTATTAGAGAATTGGGCACATAAAGTAATTCTCAAAGTTAGTAAGATTGTTGAGTGTGAAAAGCACCCTGAAGGTGATAAGCTTTATATCTTAAAGCTTGATACAGGCGAGGAAGAACCAAGAACAATTGTTTCTTCAATTGTTCCTTATTACACAAAAGAAGAGCTTTTGGGACACAATATTGTACTTGTAAGCAACCTTAAGCCAGCAAATTTCAGAGGCGTTAAGAGTTATGGTATGCTTCTTGCTGCTTCAGATAAGAATGATGAAACTCATTCTACATGTGAAGTTATCTTTGCAGATGATTTTGCTGTTGGAACTGTTTTAGAGTATGAAGGTCAGCCTGAAACTGAGAAGATCACAACATATTTAAAGCCAGATCATTTCTTTGCTCTTCCAATGAAAACTATTAACGGTGTTGTTACTGTTGATGGTAAGCCAATCGGCAAGGATGGAAAGTTCTTAAAGGTCTTTAAATACACAGACGGAAACGTTGGTTAGAGAAATTGGAAGCTGAAAGATGCTTCCTTTTTTTTAATATTTTCTGTGCTATCGATTATATCGAGGCACAAAATGGGAATATATGTTAACCCTAGCAACGAGAACTTTAAGGAAAGTCTAAATAGCGATATTTATGTGGATAAGACAATGCTAATCCACGAATTAAATAAAGTTATAAAAACAGAAAATAAATTAGTTTCTGTATCTCGTCCTCGCCGTTTTGGAAAATCAATGGCAGCAAACATGATAGCTTCATATTATTCTCTTGGATGTTATTCTAGAGGCCTATTTTCTTCTCTAAAAATTTCATCAGATTTTTCATACTTGAATAAGCTTAATGTCCTTAAATTTGACATGGGTGCTTTTTTTAATATATATCCTGAAAATACAGTTTCTTGGGTAGAGAAAAAGACAAAGCAAGATTTTATAAAAATTTTCCCACTTATAGATTTTTCTGATTGTGATTCTCTTGCAGATTGCTTAATGCACTCTTATATTGAAACGAAAATCCCATTCGTAATAATAATTGACGAGTACGATGTTTTAATAAGAGAAAAAACAAAAAGTGAAGTTCAGAATTCGTACTTACGCTTTCTTAATGGTTTATTTAAGAATGCAGACCTTTCACCTGCAATAGCTTTAGTTTATGTAACTGGTATTCTGCCAATAATTAAAGATAGAGTTGGATCAAAATTAAATAACTTTCATGAATACACAATGCTTGATGCTGGCTTTACAGAGTTTTCTGGTTTTACTTCTGAAGAGTGAAAAGTATTATGTAATAAGTATTCAATGAGTTATGATGAGTGTTCTAAATGGTACAATGGTTATCACCTTAGTGAATATGAATTATATTCTCCTGCTTCAGTTGTTTCTGCAATGCGAAATCATAAATATGATGATTATTGGATCTAAACTGGTTCTTTTGAATCAATAAAAGACTATATTCTTTTAGATTTCAATGGGATAAAAGAGGATGTAATTGAGATGCTGAGTGGAAAGAGCATCAAGGTTAATACGTCAAAATTTCAAAATTCATTAGATGGTTTTAAATCAAAAGATGATGTCTTTACTTATCTTATTCATCTTGGATATCTAGCATATAACAACGAGGAAGAAGAGTGTTACATTCCAAATTATGAAATAAAAAAGGAATGGATTAATAAAACTTCCCCAATCCATTGAACTATAGAAAACCTAAGTAAAACGCTATTTCAGCACTTTAATCGATGATTTTTATTTCAAAGCCTTCTTCTGATTGATAATTTCTGTCAAGGAATGCTTGCTTTGCTGTGTACTACCC
>JBNMJW010000051.1:0-12398 GCA_050874025.1 Candidatus Ornithospirochaeta sp. | reverse complement strand
GTAAACCTGGTGTTGCTTGGGGAGGAAATGCTCTTCAAACAATCACAATAGCCAGACACACCCCGTTCAACCCACAACAGGCAGTTGGTTACAAGGGTATTGTTGACTGTACTTCTTCACCTGTTACTTCTGATCTGACTCTTGATTGTATTCTTACAGAAAACTCTGTCGCAGCTTCTCCCGAAACTTCTGTATACAATCACGCTGACTTAGAGGTTATCATCGGTAAAGAATCTTATGTTCTTACTTCTTGTAATATTAACTTCCAAGCAGGAAATCCTGCTACAGTAAATTACGGATATATCACCGCCGGTCTTGCAGATGCTCTTTTGGCTACTGCTAATCCAGCCGTTCTTAAAGATGGTGAAGAAGCCGCTTTTGCTGTTGTTATGGGTGAAGACGGTCAAGGCGTAAATCTTATTGCTTTGAATAAAGCTGGTACTACATTTGTTCTTCCAGCCGGTGTTCAGACTCTTGGGTTTACTGCTTCATTGAACAGGAACCAGATTCTTGATGTACGCTCAAGTTCTCCTATTCAATTCGTTACAACCTATCCTCTTGACCTTTCTGTCAATCTTGAAATGCTTCAACCAAGAGGCTTTAAAGATGCCGATGGATCGGTAATTGGAACCGGTGAAGACACAGCAACTGGAAGACAGGCTCTTGCAAAAAGCCTTGATGCAATTACTGTTCAGTGTGGTGCTTCTACTGAGGAAAATGGATTGAAAACAACTCCAGCAGGAAACAGAGACCCTGGAAAGCAAGGTACGCCTACAGCAAAAGGTATTGTTCTTACCAAAGCAACAGGCCTTATGCTTACAGAAGAAGGCGAAAGCGTTAACGTTGGTGGAAACCTTACGTTCACGTACAATTATACGGCCGCTGATATCCTTCTTCCTTTGGCTATTTCAGAAGAATCTAATTCAGGGTCCTAATCTGTCAATAAATACTTGACAAGATATATTAACTCTCAAATGATGAGGGTAACAATTTTAAAAGGAAAAGGTCAATGAAGGAAAAAGGTAATAGCAATGATATCTTATATAACGAGATATCGTCATTGTTTAATTCTTATTTTGGTAATGTTCTCGATATTCTATCAGCTAGATTTCCACATATCAAAGGAGACGGAAGCGATAACGAACATCAATTTATGTGTCTTCGTTCAAAAATATTAAGAACAGGAAATGATAAGATAAGAAATGAACTTGTTAGTATCTTAAAAAATTATGATACTAGAAAAATTTACAATACCAATGTTAGCAGAATAAACATTGGGCAAAGGACAAAATAAAGGAATAGGAAAATGGAAGATAAAAGAATTTACAGCTTTCTTAACTCAGACAATGAAGTTATGAAGTTTTCTGTTAGAAAACCAACCAATAAAGAGATTGAAGATTCTGATGTTGAGTATTCAAAAGCATTTTTTAAAGCACTCCAAAAAGGCCTCCCAACAAGAATGGTTCTTGGAAAAGTCTTAAATGCATCAGGCTCTTGGACACAGGACAATGATAATGAAATCGAAGAGCTTGAAAGACAAATTTCTTTACTTCTTACTAAAGATGTAAAAGGAAAAGAAAAGAAAAGTGTAGAAGAAAAGGTTTCTGAACTGGAAGATAAAGCCAACAACCTGAGAAGAATGAGAAATAGTTATTTTTCACACTGCGCAGAATCTGTTGCATCAGACGCTCAGAGGGATTACCTTGTTTCTTGTACTACAGAGTACGCTGAAAGCGGCGAAAGGGTTTGGAAGGATTACGAAGACTTCGCTAAAGAAGAAGATGGAGCAATTCTTTTTAGGGCTACATATGAATATCTGATGTTCTCAAACAATGTCCCTTCAAATATTCCGAATGTTGAAGAAGAAACAGAAAAGAAAGAACCTTCAGAAGTTGTTGCGGCAAAAGAAGTCGAAGAGCCGATTAAAGAGCCGGAAAAAGAAAAAACTGAATAAAACATATACGGCGCACGAAAGTGCGCCTTTTTTGATTATGGCTAAATACATATTATCAGATATAGAGCTAGAAGAGGCTCTGTCCGAAATTGTTACTGGTAAAAAAATATTCCATTATAATGGAGAAATAATGGGTATGAAATATCCAACATCAAGAGACAGGGATAATTCCAGAACAATTTATGTTATGAAATACAAAGAGCTGGAGAATAAGGGCCTTCCAAAAAAAGAAGATTTAAAAGTTTTCTTTCTTAAAACCGGAGCGTTGGACCAAGATTTTTATTCAAGAAAGTTAAAAATAGAAAAAGATTTAGAAAGACTTTATAATGCTAGAAAAAAGACTGGTTCATCTATTCAGTTAGCACGAATAGATGCGGATATAGAAATGGTTACAAATACATTGGTTAATATGGAAATTATAGAAGACGACCTGATGGTAAATAGTTTGGAATATAATGCAGAGGCTTATAGAATAAATTATTTAATATCAACAATAACATTATCAGGAATTGAATTAGAAAAAAGAAAGTGGGAAACATATGATGATTTTTTGAGAGAAAAAGACCAAAAACTTATTTTGGAATGCAAGAGGCAATATAGAAACGTTATCAATGGAATGCCACAAAAAAAGATAAGAGCAGTTGCCCGTAGCGACGAGTGGAAAAAGCGTTGGGAAGTATCTAAAAAAACAGGCAATCAAGTGTTTGATGGAGCGAGTTCAGATTGGGATAAAAACAAGGTTAATTTGTGTTATTGGTCAAATTTTTATGATAATATAATTGATAATCTAAAATTGAAAAATAATGATATTTTGGACGATGATGATGCATTGTTTGAAATGATAAGAAAAATAAATAGTGGTCAAAAAACCGCAGAAACTTCCGATGGCACAGGAAATACGGTAAATGTATCCACTCCATACAAAATAAGATATTGATTATAGGGGAAAATTATGGCTGATGATGTCTCAAAAAAGTACGCATTAAATATCGAGGTTAATGTAGATTCAAGCTCTTTAAACAACTTAAAAAATATTCAAGAACCATCATTTCAAATTACATCAAGTCATCAAGAAGATGTATTTGAAAAATTATTTGATTCTCCAAAAGCGCAAAGCAAACAAACACAACAGATTCAACATTCGCTTGGAGATATTAAAGAGTTATCAGCTAAATTATCTGAGATGTCAAACAAAGTAGATGGAATAAAATCTGAGCTTGAGAAAAGAGACACATCAAGACATTCAGAACACATAACAAATGCTTCTAATTTGGCAACATCAGACATTGCTCGTTCAGTTGCTGTTCAAATAATGTCTGCAATAAACGATGGAATATCCCCTGTATTATCATCTGGAATGTTTAAAACATCGCACATGAGTGCTGGTGAGACACAAAATTATAGTAAGTCTGGTCAAGTAGATTCATCTGGAATTCAAAAAAAAATAGCTGCTACAACTGGTAAAAAGGTAACTGTACATGAGTCTCAAATGTCAAATGGTGAATATGGAGAATATGAGCACAGTTCTCAATCAATTACAATAAACAGAAGCAAGTCAACTCCTGTTAAGAAGCTGGCATTAAACCATGAAGCTACTCATACGGTTCAAGAAGCAAAAGGATATACTGGTAACACTCAGCTATTTCATGCTAATGCAAACACTTCTGAGTTTTATAGAAATCAATCAAAATATGTTAATGAATATTTAACCAATACAGCAGCTATAATTAGAACTGCACTTACACATGGATTGGACGAGCCTTCCTTAAAACAAGCTGTTGAAGCATACGAAAATGCCATTTCTAAAACTAGCGGAGTCGTTATAAAGGATATTAAGTATTTTACAGACACGATTCTTAAAATGTCATCTTTAAACATCTCTCCAGAAACGTTTATGTCTAATTTTGGCAATGATGTAGTCGGTCTTGGAAATAATGGTATGACAAATTTGTCAAAAGCAGCAGCTCTTGTTGGATATCATACAAAATCTGATGGCTCTATAAGAAATCAAAATGGGAAAATTATATCAGACAATAAATTATTAAGACTTACTGATGAAGATGGAAAAAGAATTAATCAATCCGACATAGCGTCTCATAGAATGGCTTATTTCGTGTCAAATAGTGCAAACAAGTTAAGAGGAGTAAGCAAGTTTAATGGAATGAACGCGTTTTTAAGAAGCGCTGGAACAGAATTCCTTAATATGAGCGATTTTGGCATTCAATTTATGCCAGAAGAAAGACTTGAGAGAATAAATTCAAGAAGACAATGGCAAGGATTATCATACTCAGATATACAAAGAAGAATAAGAGAAAATACTGCTTATACTCATAGAGAAGAGCCGCTATATACGGAAGAAGAAGTTATCCGTCCAATTATAAGAGACAAAAAAACTGGAAAGGTAATAGGGAGAGGCTCCTCGTTACAAACAAGATTAAGAAATCCAGGCAATGTTAGGTTTGATTTAAACTCTCCTGTTGAAAAAATATTGTTTGCATCAGGCGGGAAAGATGCATTAAGTGAAGTTAACGGCATGTCCAACCTATCCTCATTAACAAAAAACGAAATATATGAAATTGTAAAATCTTATATTTTTAAAGGTACTGGTAGAAATCCTTTAGATTTTGAATCAGAAACCGTTACAGATACTGAAGGGAGACATGGAACATCACAACTTGTTACGAATTACGGAGCATTAATGAGTAATATTAATAGCTCTATTGAGAGCTATTTAAGCAATGGTGATACCAAGAACATTGCAACATTTATTGGAACAAACAAGTTGAATGCATCTCTTGGCGACACTGCGTTTTTAATTAGAGCTGCAAAAAGAGGGCTTAAAAATGGATATATTCCACCAGACATTAAAAGAGTTCAAACATCTGCTCCAGAAGAACGTGAAAATTCAGATGGTGAAAAACTAAACACATTAGACAATGCATCTGTTGGGCATTTAATGTCTGAACAACTTAGTCAAAGCGAAGAGATGGACTTGAGAGATTATGAAATGAAAAGACTCGCTTACGATAGGTATAAAAAGGCTATTGCAAGTGCAAGAGAAAAGTTTAATGCATTGAGACTTGGTGGTTCTTCAAACGCTGGATTGATAAATGCTAGTGGCTCTGCTAAAATAATGATCGGTAGACGTCAGGTTTCGTCAATAGAGGATATTGATAGAATAGAAAGAAGAATAGAGTCGGAATTTGCAAATTATCAAAAAGAAAGTCCTGAAATAGCAAAGAAAGAAGCCTATGATAACATGTTGACAGCACTAAAAGGAATCATTGGTGTTTTACATGGAGGAGAAGATACTAGAAAAATTTCAACAGAACAGCTTTTACGAGAGTCAGGGGCTGTAATGGCAGAGCTTAATGCTATTCCTGATTTTATAATTAATAGAGCAAAGAAAAGAAATTCAACAATAAAACTTGATGGAGTTGATGTTGGTGTTGATGGTATCATCAAAACAAGAGAGGCAATTAAAGAGTATCATAAGACAATGAGAAACATTTCTTCTGGAGAAGTATTTTCTACGTCAAAAATGGCAGAAGAAGAGTATGACGCAACAAAAGATTTGGAAGATATTAAGCGTCAAAAAAGAAATAGAAGAATAGAGCTTGCAAAAGACCATGGATTTTCAAAAGAAGAAGCTAATTCAAACGCTGTTATGGCTCCTATACTGAGAAAAGACCCAGCATACAGAGATTTGCAAGAGCGTGTTAAGCAATTAGAAGCATATTTAAAACTAAAAGAAGAGTCAGATAAAAATACAAAAGCTGAACAAAAAAGAGCAAAAGAAAAGTACAATGCAGACTTACAAATTCCAGCGTCTTATAGAAGAAAGGTTAATGGAGAAACTGTAGAAAGAAATGTTAAGTTTGATAAAAACGAAGCGTCAGTAATGGGCTCTGTCTATGAAAAGGATTATGGCGCCTATAACATGGCTGTTGGTAATTTGGAAGCATTATCCACAACAACACAGGCCCCTCTTGAAATTCTTAAAAAGATAAGAAAAAATCGTTCTTATATGAGTTTCGTAGGAGAAGATGGCAACATTAAAGATTTTGCCTCCCCATTAACAAGCGCAATGTCTCCAGAGGCAATACTAAGGATGAGGATGCTTGAAAATCCGTTAAAGAGAGTACTTGAGACATCTGGCTCTATTTCTGGAAATGCTCCAAAAAGAATTGATGCCACAAGAGATATGCTGGCTGATTATCTTCATAGAGGAGAAGCTGAAGCAAGACATCAATTGGGATCATTAGATGAATTTATTAGTAAATTTAAGTCGTTATTGGTTGAGTATAGAGCCAAGAATACAGATGTAAACCAAAACACGGCCAAAGAGTTGTATAGTGCGATAAGGGATTTTAATGAGAGAAGTATCCTTGCAAAATCTGGATTACCAAATATAGATGCTTCTACCGCAAAAAGAACAGCCGAAGAATCTGCTGGAAAAGATGTTTTACATTATGTCTCTGCTTTAGAAAACAGAATGTTGAGGGGAGATACAAGTGGCTCATATTCCAAAGAAATAGAAAAAGGAAAGGAGCTCCTTGAAAAATTTGGAATAGTTTTAAGTGCTCCAGTTACTAGAGATTACGATAAACAACAATATAAATTAGTCTCTGATTTAAGTTTATCTGAAGGGGATATCGCATCTGGAAGCGCGGTAAAATATAAAAGAGACATGATTGGAGCCGCTAAATTTCTTACAGATAATGGTAGAGAAATCAATCCGTTTTTGGTAACATATAAAGATGGACTAAGTGCTGCCAATATAGACCTTGGAGATTTAACCGGAATAGATAAACATGATATTGCAAAAATGGTAAGAGCAGCACAGATGTATGGATTTGAGAATACAGATGCTGAATTAGTTAATGTATCATACAGAAAAAACAGAAAAAAAGATAAAAAAACAGGTAAATATCTTGACGAATGGGGTATAGAGAGTACGGAAACAACTGCAAGAAGTAATGATGCCATTTTGAGTAGTAAAAGTCTTTCAATTAAAGATGCCTTTAAAGGAAAAGAACTAGAAAGAGATGCATTTTTATATAGAAACGACAAGCTAAGAGGAGGCATTCCTTTTAATAATGATGTTGTTAGGGAGTTTTCTGATAATATGCGCAAAATCGTAGAAAGAGCATTGAATGGTGGTACTTCTTCTGAAACAATAAAAAGAATCGCAGAAGATGTTTCTGCCATAAAAGGAATATTGTCTAACGTAAATATTACTACAAATAGTGTTAATACAAAAAAATCTGGTGGCATGTTTGAAACATCAAAAATGTCAGCAGAAGATAGTGCTATTAACGATAGTATAGAGGCAGAAAGGCGGAGAAGAATAGAGGCTGCGAAAAACATTGAAAACGAATATAGTAATCTGTATGAAGACGAAACTGCTAACAGAATTCAACAAACCAGCGTATACGATACATCGGACCAAAAAAGACTTGAAAAATCAGAATTTGAAGCAAAACTTTCTGAGCTGTCATCAAAGAGAGAAAAACTTGCCCTCATAGATGAGAAGATTAATTCTATGAATTCAGAAATGGATTCTATGACTAATGAAGATAGATTAAAATCTCAGACAGAAATAAATAGATTGAGAAAAAAACGCGTAGCTATAGAAAATGGTCCAAGGACTAAAGAAGATAAGATTGAATTTAATGAATGGAGAGATTCTTTAAGGTCCCAACAGAAGGAGTTCATTTCAAAATTAAAAGGTAAAGGTTCTGAAGATATATCTAGAGTTGTTTCTGAAGAAATAAAAAGATTATTTAATTTAGAAGAAAACAGGTCTGCTGGCAATTATGATAAAAAATTAGAAATACAAAAGCTTACTACAAAACTAAAAGAATTTGAACAATCTTCAAGGATTAAAAACGATAAAAACTTATTAAGCGATGCTATTAATGAGCTTAAGAGAAAATATAAAGGCGAAGACAACGCCTTTGATGCAACCCTCAAAGGCGCTGGGATCGATGATAGACCTGAAAAATTAAGAAAAGAAGTTGAGAGATTAAACTTAGTTCTTGATGAGCTTAAGGTTAAAAAAGAAGAAGCATTAAACGCTGGCGATGATGCATCTGCAAAGTTTTACGATACATTAATTTTCCAAAGGCAGATAAGAAAAGATGTTGTTCAAGGAAAACAGAACGCAGCAGATAAGTCTCTTAGAATAGCAGATGAAAATGCTGCGGCAAGAGCTCTGAAAGAGGCGGAAAGAGCACAGAAACAGGAGCAAAGAAGTCTTGATGCAATGGCTGCCGCACACGACAAAGAAGGTAACCAAGCTCGTTCTGTATTTAATAAAGCAGTTGAATATGGGGCAATGTCCACTCTTGTATATGGGTTTGCGTCAGAAGCTAAAAATGCCATAGATATAATGTCTAGATTTGAGAGACAAATGGTTGAAGTAACGAAAGTTATGGACCCACTTTATAAGTCTCAAGAATTATTGACAGAATCTGCAAAAAGAATGGCCGTTCAGTATGGTGTGTCTATTATTGAATCTGCTAAAGGTATGTCCGTGTTCGCTCAGCAAGGTAAGAATGCTGCTCAAATTATTCAGCTTACAGAAGCATCGCTTTTGGCTGCCAACACCACGACCCTAAGCGCTGCTCAATCTACAGAAGCCCTTACTGCAACAATAAGACAATTTAATCTAACTGATTCAGATGCAAAGAGAATAATTGATTCATGGCTTGAAGTTGAAAGCAGAACAGCTATTAGTGCTCAAACGATGGCAGATGCAATAAAGATATCTGGTACAGCCGCAAGAGTTGCTGGATTGTCGTTTGACGAGTTTAATGGTATTCTTTCTGCCGTAGGTTCTGCTACTAGGGAAACAGGCTCGCAACTTGGTACTGCATTTAAGTTTATCATTTCAAAAATGAGAACAGATGATGCCGTAACGGCTCTTAATAGACTTGGTGTTGCAACACATAATCAAAACGGTGACTATAGAGACCTCATGGTTGTCTTGTCAGACCTGAATTCCAAGTGGGTTGAAATGTCCCAAGAGCAAAAGGCATCTACCGCAATTGCTATTGCCGGAACGAGACGTTATAATACATTGATGACATTAATGGAAAAATGGGACGATGCACTTGATGCAGTTTCAATGTCTGAAGATTCTCATGGTAAAGCAATGAGAATGAATGCTGCCATCATGGACACATATGAGAAGAAAGTCCAGAAAGCAAGAGCTAGCGTTGAGGCGTTCTATGCTAGTATGTCAAAGGGTACCACAAAAGGATTCCTTGGTGGAATACAAGAATCAATATCAATGTTTGCTGGTATGGCAGAAAAAACTCCGTTAGCTAGTAATCTGGCGCAAGCAGGGGTAGTTGCAAGTGGAATAAGTTTCTTTTCTAGAATTGGAGGAAGCATGGGTCTCGGAAGTGCTCTTGGAGACCTAAAGGCAAATTCAGAAATAAAAAGTGAGATATCTAAAGCTATTGCATCAGAGGTAAAATCATCTATTGGCAATGGCAAGGCGTTGTTCAGGTCCGAGTCTTCTAGAAGAGCTGTACTAGAGAGGCTTGATATAATTGATTCTGGAAAAAATGTTTCATCAGAAATGAATAAAGACTCAAAATTCTTAGACGGGAGAGACGCTCTTGCTAAAAAAATAACAGAAAGAATAGCTGGCGTTAATGAGAAATCAGAGCTTTATCAGTCAACGTTAAAAAGAGTTCAGAATGAAATATCTAGAACAATATCTTCTCATAAAGAATATATAGAAAAACTTGGCGAACACAAAAATGGATTTGCAAGATTTAGCATTGCTGCTGGTGAGTTTGCAAAGAAACATGCGGCGGTTATAGCCGCTATGGGAATCGGATTGCAGACACTTGCAAATAGTGAATTTTTCAAAGACGAAAAATCTCTTACCGGAAAGACTACAGCAGGAGAGGTTATTGATTTAGCTGGTTCTCTTGGTCCTGCAATTGGCGCAGGAGCTGCTGCTTCTCAATTTGGTGGACCATGGGCTGGAGTTGCGGTTGGTGCTCTTTCAATGTTGGGTCCTTTGGTTTCTAATTTACATAGCTGGGGAGAAAAAATAACTGGAAGCATGAGACTTACCCTCTTGAGGCTTCAAGAAGAGAGCGATAGATTAAAAACTCTTACAACATCAATAGATTCCTATTCTAAATTAAGAGAAAAGGAAAGAAGCGGTCAAGCATTAACACTTGAAGAACAAGAACAAAAAAGGGTTCTTGAGCAAAATATTTCACTAGCAAGTCCAACAGCTATAAAAATAGGGCATAGAGGCGTTGGTTCATCTCTTGACGAAGGTGAATTTGAAAAGCTGGTCGGTAGAAAAACAGAGTTTAAAGATAAATATGCTTCAATAAGCGACCAAATGGCATATGAACAAATGTTTTCTCAAACATTTGGCGGAAAAACTATATCAGATGATTTAAGAAAGAATTTATTCACAGAACAAAAGGCATTAGAGTTACAGCTTTATAAATTAAGAGATTTTGATGCCAAGCATACTGGAGAACTTTCTGAGTCAGAACATTCTGACAGAATGAAAATAATAGAAGAAATTAAAAAAATACAAGAAAAAGTCGGTAAAGGTAATACTGCAATAAATGAAGTTGAACAAGCATTTTTAGCTTCCGTAAGGAATAGAGAGTCTGGCGTTCTTAATGCAACGAGAATGGGTGAATCATACGAAGCAAATGACGTTCCAAACGATAGAATAAGGAAAATGTTCGAGCAGATTGTTGCTAATAGAAATGGTAATATTTCTGAAGCAAGAAAAGTAACATCTGAAGCAATTTTGTCTGGCATAATCTCTCGTGGAATAATAAAGAATAGAACAACAGCTATAGAACATGCGCAAAGAACAGGAATGTTATATTCCGCAACTAGAGGAAGAGAGCTCGAAGGCGGAAAGCAAGAAATAATTCTTCATACAAGAGCTGCTGATGGTAGTGTAAGGAAGTCTGAATCAATTGTAATGGATAAAAAAGGTTCAGATAATGACTATATAAGAGAGGTTGCAACAAGAAAAGGTCTTAACGCAAGGTTTATTGCATATACAAGTGAACTTAGCGATACTTTGTTCAGATACTCCTTAAAAGAAGTTGAAAAGTTTTCTGAATTAACAAGAAAAATTGGCGATACAATCTATAATTCATATAAGAATGAAGTTGACAGAATAAGCTCAATAGAGGGAATTTCTTCTAAATTTAGAATAGGAGGAATAGATAGTCAGTACAGAGGCTCTGATACTAGACTAGAAGAAGCTTTAAGAGCAACTTTAATGAGAACAAAATCAGCTGGAACAGTAGACTCTGAATTAATAAAGAAGATGGCTGATTATGCTAAAAACATCAACCCATCAAAGGCAATGTTTGCTGGTGCCGAAATATCATCACAGATAGCAAGACACAATACTCTTGCTGGAGCTACTGAACATCTTGTGATGTCAATGAGCACACAGGTTCAAAAAGCAAACATGGCGAATCAAATAATAGAAGCTATTTATAAAGCAAGTTTCAAGACAGAAAGAGGCAGAGATGGAGAGGTCTCAGATATCGGCGGAGAAGAGAAAAGGAGAATAAATGAATATCTCGCCATGGCTGGGCTTGGGTTTGACGAATTTGATAAAATTAGACAGTCACTTTCCGGAGCACCAGAAGAAGATTTCAAGAGAGCATTAATATCAAGAGTCAGTGCCGCTGCTGATATTATGGCAAAAAAAGATTCTAACGATATTTCAAAGTATTTTAAATTGCTCGAAGATAATGTCGAGAGACTTGCAAACATAATGAAGCAAACCGCAGAGGCCATTGAAATTAACAGAAAAGATTCTTTTGCTGCTAATCTGGATTATTCTGGTATGGTTTTTGACAGAGATATAGTCAATTCGTATAAAAGCATGGCCAAACATGCATCTATGTACGATGACGAGATAACTAGATTGTCGGCAGTAATAGAGGCATCAAGAAACGGAGTTGATATACAGAAAAATGCTGTAGACCAAGCTTTAAAGACAAGAGATAAAGCAACAGCAAAATATGGCAAAGATTCTCAACAAGCTATAACAGCAAATGATAACTATTTGAGACTTAGAAATAATTATGACCAGGCATTGTCAAGTTTAAATATATCCCTTGAAAAGCTAGATAATCTAAGAGGATTACAACAACAATTAAAAGCAATGACTACTGGCTCCTTTGGTGAACATAGAGCGTTCATGAGGACTGTTGCGTCGAGCGCTGTCGGAGAATCAACAAGGAATGGTAACATAAGCTTTGGAACAGGTTCTTCTGATTATAATAATATTTCAATTTTAGCAGAACAAAACAAGATTCTTGGCGATAGAAGAATGGACATTCAGTCGAAATACGACGTATATGCTCAGATGGCCAAAGATAGTAAACTTACAGAAGCACAAAAGACAGAAATGATGAGC
>JBNMJW010000050.1:0-12736 GCA_050874025.1 Candidatus Ornithospirochaeta sp. | reverse complement strand
CTTAACACTACATCCTCCTTTGTAAAACTTATTTAATGTTAAAACAAAGATAAGTAAAACGCAAATTTGCTCTCAAATACGATATTTTTTTATTGCTATAACTATTTCTTTTTGTGATAAGAAATAACAAAACAAATATGTCGCTAATTCTTTATTGATAAAGAAATAATTATTAAATTTTACATTTTTTGCTTATTATTTTTTTCTTCTCTAACACTCTTTTTTCTTTTTTTATCTAGAACTCTTTTGCATAATAGCGTTAGAATCAAGACATACTGATAAGGAGATAAACAATGGAAGACGGTCATGGTGGTAAGCCAATGATTAATCAAGCTGAGAAAGAAATGCCTCCAAGTACAAAGCCGTCTCTTCTGACGGTATAAATGAGGCCTTCTTTTCTGCTCTAATTATGGAGGGAAAAATGGAAGACGAAAAAGAACAAATCACACAACATCCAGACTATGTCCAAGAGTTAGTTAATATAATCAAGAGCAACATTTCACCAATGGCTCTAAAAGAGAAGATTTCTGACTATCACGATAATGATATTGCAGATGCTTTAGAGGAACTTGAGCCACAAGATAGAGAGAAGTTATATAGAATCCTTGATCAAGATAGCTTGGCTAACATCTTGGAGTACGCAGAAGACAATACATCTACATATCTAAATGAACTAAGTGTAAAGAAGAAGATTGCAGTTTTGAGTTGCATGGAAACTGATAGGGCTGCTGAGTATTTAAAAACACTTCCAAAGGGAGAAAGAGCTACCCTTCTAGAGTTCTTAGATAATGATAAAAAGCATGATCTTGCCCTAATTGCATCATTCGATGACGATGAAATCGGTTCAAAGATGAGCACTAATTTCATCGAAATCAAAAATGGCATAACAATTAAAGAGGCCATGAAAGAGCTTATCGACCAAGCTGCAGAAAATGACAACATCCAGACTATCTATGTTGTTGGTGGCAATGAACTGTACTATGGTGCTATAGATTTAAAAGACTTGATTAGAGCACGAGAAGGAACAACTGTAGATTCAATAGTCTCTACATCTTATCCTTACGTTTATGCACATGAATTAATAGATGAGTGTGTTAATAACTTAAAAGATTACGCAGAGGACTCAATTCCAGTCTTAGATTCAACTAATAAGCTTATCGGTGTTATTACTAGCCAAGACATGATGGAACTTATCGACGACTCAATGAGAGACGACTACGCAAAGTTCGCTTCTCTTGGTGAAGAAGAAGATTTAGATGGAAGTGTCTTTTTAAGTATGAAAAAGAGAATCCCTTGGCTTACAATACTTCTCTTCTTGGGTATGGGAGTATCTACAGTCGTAAGCTTCTTCTCCTCTATTGCATCACATATTGCTATCCTCATAAGCTTCCAGTCTCTTGTACTCGACATGGCTGGTAACAGTGGTACACAGTCACTTGCTGTAACTATTAGAGTATTAACAAGTGAAAGAACGTCGATGAAAGACCTCTTTAAGCTTGTATGGAAGGAAACGAGAGTTGGTTTCTTTAATGGTATTATCATGGGTGTTATATGTTCTGCTGTTATTGGACTATTTATCTATCTAACAAAACAGAGAGACTTGTTCTATGCGTTTAGTATCTCATCTTGCACAGGACTAGCACTTGTATTATCAATGACAGTATCTACCCTCATGGGTACAATCATACCAATCATATTTAAGAAGATACATGTTGACCCTGCAGTAGCATCTGGTCCACTCATCACAACAATGAACGACCTTGCAGCTGTTGTTGCTTATTATGGACTAGCATGGTTACTCTTAATTAACGTTGCAGGTATTGGAGCATAAAATGGAGGCAGAAATGCCTCTATTTTTAAATTCAACTTTACAAATTTGATTTTAGGTAAAATTCTCCCCCTATATATTGAATTGAAGTTAATTTTTTCCGTTTTTTTTAACGCAAATAGTTAATAATGTTAAAAGAATGCAAAGAAATTATTGTAATTCTTCCTCTCAAAACGATAATATTCTAGTGGGAGAAAAAGAAAATGATTTATTGTGTTGAAGATGAAGCGGCAATAAGGAATATGATGGTTTACACATTAATTGCTTCAGGCTTTGAAGCTGAAGGAATTGATTGTGGAAAAACACTCTGGGAAAGACTAAAGATTCGAAAGCCTAAACTCATCATGCTCGACTTAAATCTTCCACAAGAAGATGGTATTTCCATCCTAAAAAAACTTAAGACAACTCCAGAAACAGAAGGCATTCCTGTAATCATCGCAACAGCGAGAGGCACAGAATACGATAAGGTATTAGGTCTTGATAGTGGTGCTGATGATTACCTAGCAAAGCCATTTGGCATGATGGAGATGATTAGCCGTGTTAAAGCTGTTTTAAGACGTTGTGAACCAAAGATTCAGAAGAAAGTCTACTCTGTTGGACCATTAAGTTTAGATACAGGTAACCACTCTGTTACAGTTAACGGCGAACCTGTTAAACTTACACTTAAAGAATATGAAGTATTATATTTACTCTTACAGGAACCTGGAAAGGTTTACTCTAGAGAAGATTTAATGAAAGCTATTTGGGGGATTAGCAATATAGGAGAGACACGTACAGTTGATGTACATATTGCTACTCTTAGAACTAAGATTGGCGTAGCCGCTCCTTTAATTGAGACAGTAAGAGGAGTTGGATACAGAGCTAGCGAAAAGAAATAATAATGACAAAGCGAATCATCCTTTATGTTCTTATTGCTCTTCTTATAATTGCTGCATTTTCTGTAATCCTTACGCTTCAAGCAACAACTAATGTAATTGGGCAAAGGCAGGAAGCACAGCTAAGAGAGCTTGTTGGTATTGTTTATCGTGGTTACATAGAGCTAGGAGAAAAGTTCACAGAGGACTTTGAAAACAAAAACTACAATATAACAATCATTTCGCCTGACGGAAAAATCATAAATGATGAGTTCGAAGAAGCATGGTATCTTGTAACAGACCAAAGGGCTCTTGAGCTCTTTTTAACTAGGGTCTTAAACACTCCTGAAACAATTTGTTCAACTAATACAAGTTTCCTATTTGGAAGCTTAATACTTGCAGGTATCAGCGCAAAAGATGGTTCGGTAATCGTAGCATCCTCTACTTTAAGAACCTTCGCTGATACTTTTTTTGATATGAGGATAGAGATAATCTACATTCTTCTTCTAGCAATCTTAATATCTGCCCTTCTTGCGCGTCTTATCTCATTTTTGATTGTAAAGCCTCTTAATGACATTAACGTTGAGAGCCCTACCCCAGAAATTGGAAAAAAGTATAGAGAAATATTACCTCTTTTAAATAAGATACAAGAACAAAAGGGCGATATTGCGTTACAACGCGAACAGCTGAAAGAAGGACAGAATAAGTTTAGAGCTGTCTCTGAATCGCTAGTAGAAGGACTCATTCTAACAGAGGGAAACAATAAGATATCTTACATAAATAAATCTGCAATTGATATTCTTGAGCTGTCTGAAGACTCTTTAGATGAAGACTATCACTTAGTTTTTGATTCTGTAATTCTTAAAATTATTGATGATACTCTCCAAAAAGGCCCACAAACTACAATCATATATAGAAAGACTAGAACATACCAAGTTGATAGTACAAAACTAAAGAATGACGATGAGATAGTCGGCGTCTCCCTACTCATCTATGACATTACCCGTCGTGTTGAAATAGAAAAACAAAGACGTGATTTTACAGCCAACGTATCTCATGAGCTAAAGACTCCTCTTCATATTATTGCTGGAAGTGCTGAATTATTAGAGTCAGGACTAGTTAAAGAAGAAGATAAGAAAGGTTTCATCGACCAAATATACAATGAAACAAAGAGAATGAGCCAACTTATTGAAGATATCATAAGACTCTCAAAACTCGATGAAAAAGGCCTTACTATAGACCAAGAGGTAATAAATGTTAGAAAGGCCATCGTCCAAATTGTTGATAGCTTAAAGAACGTTGCAGAAGAGAGAAATATAAATATTCTCATTACAGGAAAGGATGTTTATATAAAATCAAATCCAAGTATGCTCACTCAAATTCTTTCTAACCTAATCGACAATGCCATCAAATATACAAATGAAGGCGGAAAGGTTGAAGTCAGAACAAAAGAAGAGAATGAAAAAGCTATCATTGAAGTTGAAGACAATGGTATTGGTATTCCTGACGAATACCAAGACAGAATCTTTGAACGTTTCTTTAGAGTAGATAAATCTAGATCAAAAGCCGTTGGTGGAACTGGTTTAGGTCTAGCTATTGTAAAACATGCTTGTATAGTTAATGGTGGAGATATCGAGGTTGAATCAAAGGTTGGAAAAGGTTCTATTTTCCGTGTAACATTTGATTCAGTTAAAGAGAGTAATAATCAAGATGATTAAAGAATATCTACGCCACGCAAAAAACAAGCTACATGAACTTCTCTTCTCTTATTTTAAGGGAATAACAGTTTATGGCCTTGTAGGAAGATCTGGCAGTGGAAAAAGCTACCATGCTAAGCAGGTTGCTGTAAAATATAAAATCAACTTAATTATTGACGATGGTCTATTAATAAAGGGAGATAGAATTCTTGCTGGCCACTCAGCAAAGGAAGAGCCAAACTTTATGGCTGCTGTCAAAACAGCTCTTTTTGATGACGATGGAGACCGCAATGAGATTACATCTGCTCTTCTAAAAGAAAAAAATAGGAAGATTTTGATAATCGGAACAAGCGAGAAAATGGTTAATAAAATTGCAAAAAGATTAGACTTACCTGCTCCTAGTAAGATTATCCACATAGAAGATGTATCTACAGCAGATGATATCGAAATGGCAATGCATATTCGCTTTACTGAAGGTAAGCACGTCATTCCTGTTCCCCCTATTGAAATAACACGTTCTGCCCCGCAAATCGTCTTTGACTCAATAAAAGTAAAACTATCAAGAGGAAAGCACTTAAAGACACAAAGTAGCGAAAAAACAATAGTGCGCCCAACCTTTTCAAAGCCACAGCAGGACGTCTTATCTGAAACAACTCTTTCTCAAATGGTAAAGCATTCAATTAGTGAATATGACCCAGTAATGAAAGTTAAGAAAGTTAAAGGCGTTAGAAATCCAGATAGAACCTACTCTATCTCTGTAACGCTACTTCTTCCACCAAGGCACTACATTCCATCTACAATTTCTGACTTACAGCAGTATGTACAGGATTGTCTCGAAAAATTTGGCTCAATTATGGTAAAATCTGTTTCAATAGAAATAGAAGAATGGAGTTAGATAGCCTCTTTGTTGCTATTGTTATTAGGCTTTCTTTTGTTCTTTGCTTTAGCTCTCACGGGTATCTTTTGGACTTTATTCTTCTTGTTTTTCTTTGGTTTTAGACCATTATATTTCAAAACAAGTGCAACAGCTCTCTCCAACTCATAGTTTGCAGGAGTAATTGGACTAAGCATAATCTTTGCTTGCCTAAACCCATCCTTCATATGCTCATCCCAACTTATCTGATGGCTTCTATCAACAATTATTGCGGCACGAATCATATAGTAAATCATCTCATCTCGACTAAGAGGAGCTGATGATTTCTTCTTTATTTCAATTACCTTTTTATCGAGTTCATCTAAGCTTTCCATTACAGATGGAAGCTCTGAATGAAGGGCATAAGAAGGAAGAATGTATTGCAACAAGCGATAATGATATAGCTCATGCATTATATCTTTTGCATGTCCAGAAGAGAGGATTTTCATAACTTCATCTGTCAATCTAGAGGGAGGACAAGAAAGAAGATTTTGAGCATTGAAGAAAATCGCAATTCTGACATTTAAACAAAGAGAAAAGCCTGTTGTTACCTTGTACTTAATTGCTCTAATCATTCTTACAGGATCTTCAGAAAAAGCATAAGAAAGAGGAATAAGACTTCTTATCTTCTTTTTCTCAAAATCCTCTAGACTTGAAGAGAAATCTAAAAGCTCAGATGTTCGTGGGTTATAATAAAGGCTATTAATAGAGAAGTCCCTTCTTCTTGCATCCTGCTCTATTGTTCCATATATGTTGTTATTGCCTTCTTCAAAGTTTTCTTCATCACTACGGAAAGTTGTTACTTCAATAATCTTAGAGCCAAAGAAAAGGTGGACGATTCTAAATCTCTTACCAATAATTCTGCTATTCCAGAATAGCTTCTGAACTTGCTTTGGGGATAGAGATGTTCCTATATCATAATCTTTAGGAGAGTTGCCTAAGAGAATATCCCTGAGAGCACCTCCAACAATATAGGCCTCTCCACCGGAGGCTTGTATTTTCCTGATAGCCCAAAGCGCATCCCTATCTATCATTGAATTTCGTATGGGATGTTCTTTAGCTGTATATATTTTGCAAACAGGGACACTTTTGCCCTTTTCATTTGTCTTATATCTAACAAACACGAGTTACTATCTTATACAGATTGCTTAAGCTAAACAAGTGATGAACAAATGAGTTTTCTACCTAGTGAACAAAAACTCTTTTTTGTTTACACTTAAAAAAGGAGAGAGAGATGATTGAACCAATAGTTTTAAAAGGTTTTCGTGATAGTCTTCCTAAAGAAGAAATTCCTAAAAGAAAAATAATTAATACACTTGAAAAGGTCTTCCAGTCTTATGGCTTTGTCCCAATTGATACTCCTGTTCTAGAGTACAGTTCTGTCCTCTTAGGAAAAGGTGGTGGAGAGACTGATAAGCAAGTTTTTCAGTTTAAGGACAATGGCTCTAGAGACGTTGCAATGAGATTTGATTTAACTGTCCCATTTGCTCGTTTTTTAGCTTCTCATACAGCGGAACTAGCTTTTCCTTTTAAGAGATACCATATCAACAAAGTATGGAGAGGAGAAAAGCCACAAAAAGGAAGATATAGAGAGTTCATCCAATGTGATTTCGATATAGTTGGCGTCGACGATGCCCAAGCTGATTACGAAATCCTTTCAATGATGGATAATTCATTTTCTGCTCTTAGTATAAAGGGCTACACATTCCATCTATCACACAGAGGGCTTTTTAACTCATTCTTAGAAAAGATTGAGTTAAAAGATAAGTCTGTAGAAATTCTAAGAACAGTAGATAAGCTACGCAAGATTGGATCTGATGAAGTAAAAAAGCTTCTTATTGAGATTACATCTTCAGAAGAAAAAGCCGATTTGATTCTTTCTTATATCACAGCTGGAGAAAATAAAAGCTTTGAAGATACACTTCTCTCTCTTGTCGCTCTTGTGGGAGA
This sequence comes from Candidatus Ornithospirochaeta sp., assembly GCA_050874025.1. Classification (GTDB taxonomy): domain Bacteria; phylum Spirochaetota; class Spirochaetia; order Sphaerochaetales; family Sphaerochaetaceae; genus Ornithospirochaeta. Next base: position 5,494 of record JBNMJW010000050.1, on the reverse strand, counting down.
AGAAAACGAGAGTTCAAAGAGACTAAGAGATATCTACTCTCTACTTGTTAATACAGGTTTAGAGAGCCACTTTGTACTAGACCCATCAATTACAAGAGGCTTAGATTACTATACAGGAATAGTCTATGAGACATTCCTTGATGAACTACCACAGCTAGGCTCTGTATGTTCTGGTGGCCGCTACAATGATTTAGCTAATCTCTATACAAAAGAAAAACTTCCTGGAGTAGGTTCATCAATAGGACTCGATAGACTTCTTTCGGGTTTGGAAGAATTAAATAGCCCACTACTCTCTTCTTCTGAATCTGCAGATGTACTAGTCATCTACAAAGAAGATAGCCTTGTAGACGCCGAGAAGACAGCAAAAGCTCTTAGAAAAGAAGGTATTAAAACAGATGTCTATCTTGATGAAGGAAAGATGAAGAAGGTCTATGATTACACAGAAAAGAATCGTATCCCATATCTACTGACTGTTTCACCTTCTCTCTCACTTAAGAACCTAGCAACTAGAGAGATAAAAGAACTAGGTAATATAGAAGAGGTAATAAAGAACTTAAAAGCGTGATTGATTATACTTCACTACCCGTATATAAGCATAAAGACCAAATACTACAAGCCCTTTCGTGTAACCAAGTAATCATTGTTGAAAGTCCAACAGGAAGTGGTAAAACAACACAGATTCCACTCATTTTAAATGAGGCTGGCTACACAGAAAAGGGAATTATTGGCATAACACAACCTAGGCGTATAGCAGCCATTAGCGTATCAGAGTTTATCAAAAAGCAAATTAATGATACATCTTCTTTTTGTGGTTATACGATGCGCTTTCATGACACAACAGATAGTACAACGCGCATTAAGATAATGACAGACGGTATCATTCTCCAAGAAGTAAAGGCAGACCCTTTACTCTCTCGTTACTCTGTCATTATGGTAGATGAAGCTCACGAAAGAAGCCTTAATATTGATTTCATTTTAGGATTATTGAAAGAGATAACAGAAAAGAGACCAGAGTTAAAGGTTATAATATCAAGTGCAACTATAAACACAAAGGTTTTTTCTGACTTTTTCTCTTCTGCTCCAATTGTCTCAATATCGTCTCATCCATTTCCCGTTCATATTTCTTATATTCCAATAAGACTAGATAAAGAAAATGAAGACAAGTATTACTTTGAAATAGAAAAGCTAGTCTTAAGTGCCCACAAAAGAGAAGATGGTGGCGATGTATTAATATTCCTCCCAGGAGAAGCTGAGATTAAGACATGCATAAATGCATTAACTATCTCATCTATTCTTAATCTCAAAGATTACGTAATCTACCCACTCTATGGTAGGCTCTCAAAAGAAGAACAAGAGAGAGTCTTTATACCAACACCGGAAGGCGCAACTAAAGTTGTTGTATCAACAAATGTTAGTGAGACTTCGCTCACAATAGACGGCATAAGAACTGTAATAGATTCTGGTTGGGCTAAAACTAACTACTACAACCAAAGAAACTTCACCTCATCATTAATTCCAACGCTCATCTCTAAAGCCTCAGCTGATCAAAGAAAAGGAAGAGCTGGAAGAACAAATAGTGGTATTTGTTATCGTTTATATAGTAAAGAAGACTACGAAAGAAGAAGAGAATTCAATGAGGAAGAAATACTCCATTCAGATTTAGCTGAAGTAGTTCTACGAATGTGCGAGCTTGGAATATATAACCCAACGTCTTTCCCATTCATTACTAAACCAAAAAAAGAGTCTCTACTTAGCGCAATTGAAACTCTCAAATACATTGGAGCAATAGAGGAAAACCTCCACCTAACATCAATTGGTGAGATGATGATTAAGTTTCCTCTTGTGCCGAGACTCTCTCGTGTTATTGTTGAAGCTATTCTAAACTATCCAAGAGTCTTAGAGAGAGTTTTAATAGCTGTTTCGTTCTTATCAACAAAGTCCCCTTTTATTCTTCCTCAAGGTGAAGAAGATATTGCTAGAGAGGTGCAGCATATTCTTGTAGATAACCCTAATGGAGATTTTGCAGCCTATCTTTCTCTCTACTATAAGTACATAGATAAAAAGAGTGAAAAGAGCAAAATGGAATTTTGTAAAAAACTCTATTTAGATAAGCAAACAATGGACGAAATAGTCCATATAAACTCACAACTCGAAGAGATTATCTCTCTTATGGGTATTCCTATTGCTAATCAATCAGATAGCATGAAGGATTACCTTATTTGTCTAGCTTCCGGCCTTAGACAATACATTTGCATTAAATCATCTGCCTATTCTTATCGCTCTATTAAGGCTAGTGAGATATATATTCACCCTGGTTCTTCATGGTTTAGAACAAGACCCGAGTTTATTCTAGCAGGCGAAATAATACAAACAACAAAGATGTATGCACGCTCTGTTTCACCTTTAAAAGCTGATTGGATAAAAAGCATTAGTCCAGACTTATTATCTGCCCTTCTCTCTCCAATTAAGAGTGAGAAGAAAGCAGAAAGGAAAGAAACAAAAGTAATTAGAACTGAAGAGTTAAAGAAATACGAAGGAAGAAGAAAAGGACTCTACTACGTTCCAATTATCGACCTTAAGAAGATTAGTGACAGAAGCAATAACAAAATGTACCTTGTTTGTGGCTCTAAAGTTGGAGTTGAAGAATTAAAAACAAAAGACATAGACAACATTCTTTCACTCATAAAAAAGACAAAAACTCCATTAAGGAGCAAGCCAAGAGTTCACTTTAACGCTAACTCTAAGAGTTCTACTATTAAGAACCAACTTAACTATCTTCTTTCACCTTATGAGACAAAAAAGAACTTCTCATATATCTCACTAGAAGAAAATAATGGAGATTATTATTTAGGAGTAAAGAGCAAAATAAAAGATGCAATTATCTCTTCATTATATGCCCTATCTCTACTTGCAGATGACATTCCAAAAGAAGAGAAAGAGCTTAAGCGTCAGATAGAAGGAAGAATAAAAGCATACGAAAGGGCATTAGACAAGTAAGGCTAAAACTTGCTCGTCTGTTAGAGTCTCTAACACAGGTTTTCCAAGCTCCGAGAGAAGAACAAATCTAGTTTTTCCACCCTTCTTCTTTTTATCTTTCTTTGTTGCATCTAAGAATGCCATATAGTCATTCTTCTTTACTTTTTCATTAGCAGAAAATGGATAAGAAGAGATTAGATTAATTGCGTAAAGATAAAACTCTTCATTTGTAATACCGAGTAAAAGCCCCGCAGTTAGAGCTTTCTTCATTCCCCAAACAACAGCCTCTCCATGGCTAACAGAGTAAGAAGTAATGCTCTCAAGTGCATGACCAAAGGTATGGCCAAAATTAAGGGCACTTCTTATCCCCTTTTCTTCTCTAGGGTCTCTTTCTATATAGCTCTTTTTTACATAAAGTGAGAGCTTAACAATCTTTTCTAATTCATCACCATTACGAGAAAGAATTTTATCCTTTTCATCTAGAAGGATGTTATATAACTCATCATTATCTGATAAAAGAGCATGTTTAACAACTTCGCCCATTCCGGAAAGGAACTCCCTATCGGAGAGGCTCGAGAGTGTATTGATGTTTATAATAATATCATCAGCAGGATAGAATGCCCCAACGAGGTTTTTAAGCCCGTTATAGTCTATTGCAGTTTTTCCCCCAAGGGTTGCATCGACCATACAAAGTAGTGTTGTTGGATACAAGCATAGCTTTGCGCCTCTCATATATAAAGACGCACTAAGAGATGTCATATCACAAATAACACCACCACCGAGAGCAATGAAATAGCTATCTCTCGCAAGTTCATTTTTTAAAGCGAATGAAAGAATTTTGTCTACACTCTCCCAGTTTTTATTCTCTTCACCACTCTTTAAAACAATAGTTTTCTCTGGGAATGGGGAGAGATAAGATGTATTTTCATCTGCAACAATCACAAATGAATTAAGGTTTAGTAGGTAGTTTTTTAAGCTATTGCAGTCACGTGTGAAATATAGACTCGTTTCCTTATCAAAGCACTTTAAAACAAATTCTTTATCCATTGTTTCATTTTAGCTAATTGAGATTCTTCTTCCAAGCCTCATTTTGCCTTAAGCGTTACAGAGGATGAGAATTCAGAGTTTATATATGCATAAGAGAAGACACCATTATTCTTTTCAGCTAAACGTTTCACAGACTCAAGAGCAATATTATTATTAGACTTAAAATCAAAATCGTCATTAACTGTATTCTTTGTTTGAATTAATAAGACACTCTTTGAAGGCATATATAGAGTTAACTCTACTTTCTTTTTACTGTCTCCTATATCTTTTATCTTTTCTAAAGCATACTCTAATAAGTTCGATAAGATTAAAGATACATCTGTTTCATCTATAATGAGTTCTTTTGGAATATTTATTTCAGTAACAAGACTAACTCCCTCGCTCTTCATAAGACCATAGTAATAGCCAATAACACTATCTATTTGCATATTAGTGCAAAATGTTTTCTCTACATTAGGTATTCTTTTTACCGCTTTAGATAGATATTCTTTAGCCTCTTCCACTTTGTCTCGCTCTAAAAGTTCATAAACATACATCAAATGATGACGCATGTCTTGGCTAGCTTCTTTTGCCTCTTCTATTGAATGCTCTAATTCCTCATAGCGATTACGCTCGATAGACAATAGCTTTTTCTCTTTCTCTAACTTAGCGTTTTTATTTAAGTTTGATGCCATAAAGAAGAAAAGAACATAAAACAAAAGTAAAAGTAACAAGAGAGAAATGTTTAAAGCAAGGTAACCAACTTTTACTCTTCCAACTAAAAGAGTTGATGTATAGCGTGGCGTAGTAAATAAATTGAGGATGATAAAAACAAGAGGAAGGATCCAAAAAACATACCAAGTTTCCGCAAAATTATCATCTTCAATTAATTGACTTACTCGCTCTTTAACAACTTTATGCGAAATAAGTAAGAAAAAGAGACAAACTAAGTTGTAAATTATTGCCGCCAATAAAGTAAGCCATACTTGGCTTTCTTCTAGGTATTCACTATTGATGAAAAACACATTAATTGACCGAACAAGGCTCTTAAGAAGAGCAAAAAGAGCAACAACAGAGAGTGCAACGCTTACTTTTTTTAATAATGGCTGCGCTATCGTTTTCGAATAAAAAATAAAGAGAATGACTGACGAAAGAAAAGCCAAATAGGAAGTAGGAATTTTAAAATAATAGGCAATAAAAGTAGATAGTGCGATAAGACTTGCAATTAATATTGCATAAAAAACCTTTAGCTTTTTCTCTTCTTTTTTTATGCATGAATTAAATGGTAGATAGGAAAGAACAAGACCTGGAACAATAACAGATAGTTCAAGAACAATTCTAATTACATCTACCATCCTTCACCTCAAAAAAACAATAAGATTTTTATTCAATTCATGCAATAAAGATCTTTATTCTATTTTAATTTTTGTCGTCTATGGAAATTGACACTACTATTTTATGCCCAAGGATCAAGTGTTTTTGGTTCCTTAAT
>JBNMJW010000049.1:0-12964 GCA_050874025.1 Candidatus Ornithospirochaeta sp. | reverse complement strand
TAAAGATCTCATCGTTGTTTTCGCTTCCTCTTTTTTTAGAACTATTGAAGCCTGAGCCTAGTGAAAAACCCTTAACAGCACCAAGGGAGAACATTGCATGAGAAAGAAGAGCATCTAGCTTATCGAATGTAGGCTCTCCGAGTCCAACAGGGAGGCCTGAAATAACACACCTTACTGTAGAACCTATGCTATCTCCTGCTTTTCTAACTTCCTCCACTTTTGCTTCCATCAAAGGTTTTTCTTTACATTCGGGAGCAAATAGAGGAGGAGCAAAAGGTGGTTTAAACTCATAGTCTTTAGCTTCAATCTCCCCTATAGATGAGACGCAAGAATTGATAGAAATGTTGTATTCTCTAAGTACCATCATTGCAAAAGCTCCTGCAATAACTCTAGAGAGAGTTTCTCTACCGCTACTGCGTCCACCTCCGCGGTAATCACGGTTTAGATATTTAGCCCAATATGTGTAGTCAGCGTGCCCTGGCCTGAAGGTATGCTCTAAATTAGAGTAGTCTTTGCTTTTTTGATCTGTATTGAATACAACAACGCATATAGGAGCGCCTGTTGAGTAGTCATTAAATATGCCAGAGAGGATCTTGTATTCATCTTTTTCTTGACGCTGTGTTGTTGCTTTACTTTGGCCAGGACGACGGCGAGATAAAAACTCACTAATAAGGCTGTAATCAATTTTGACATTTGATGGAAAGCCATCTATGACAACGCCTAGTGCCACTCCATGTGATTCGCCAAAAGTTGTAAATGAGAATAAACGACCAAAGCTATTGTTAGACATAACCATTCTCCTTGAGCCTATCTATTATGAGTTTTGCTGTTTTTTCTTTATCTCCATATCTTCCAAGTTCAATAGTTAAAGAAGAGTAGGAAGAATATATTTTATCTCTTCTTTCATAGAGCTCATGAAAAGAAGAAGTAAGATTATCTTTATCTAAGAAGGGAGGTATACCCGATTTAAGAATGAAGGGAAGCATATCTAGTTCCTCTCTTTTTAAATAGATGATTACTCCATCCTTTTTTAACTCTTCCATGAGAGGAGTGTTGTCAGAAACACCACCACCTAAAGAAAGAATGTAGCCTTCCTCTTCTTTATTCTTTAGTCTTTCATATGCACTTATCTCTTTTTCCATAAATGCTTCTTTACCATATTTTTTATAGAAATCTCTAATAGGAAGATCTATATCATCTAAAATAAGCTCATCTAAATCAAAACACCTTAAAGAAAGGTGAGAGGCAACGATATGAGAAAAAAGTGTCTTACCAGAATGCTTTAAGCCTACAAAAAAGATATTCTTCATTTTTTTTCAAATTGCTATTTTAACAAAAAAGCAACTAAAGAAAAACTACTTTTTCTCAGGTGGAAATGAATAGAGTGGAATATGAATTTCCTTTGGCTTGTTATTAACTTCACTCTTCTTTTCTTCCATCTCTTTTTTAGTCTTGCGCTTTTCCATGAGGTTAATAAATCGAGCCTCATTGTATGTTCTTCTAGACTCTTCTACGTACTTGTTGTATTCACGCTCTGTCTTTAAAGCAAAATGGAAGGCTTGAATCATAGCATACCAAAGTATTGATAAAACAAGAGGAAGAACTGTGTCAAAAGTAAGAGGAAATGGCGAGAGAGCATCTGCATAGTCTAAAAGGACTCTTAGATTTTGATAGAAAAGAATAATTGAGATGATAAAAGGTATAATCCAATATATTCGACCATTTCTTGTTAAAAAATATCTTAAAGAAGCAAGAGAAGATAAAAAGGAAAGCAATAAGGCTAGTAATGGAACAATTAAATTTAACACATTTATCTCCTATTCCTGTATTATATATTAATAAGTGAGGCTCAAGAAGTGGAAAAATTAATAAATGAGATTTCTTCAACGTTACTTGAACAGAGGGAAAAAGAGAGAAAAGAGGATATTCGCGGCTCTTATTTTCGTGATACGACAGCTATAATTCACTCCTCAGCTTTTAGACGTCTTAAGCATAAGACCCAAGTATTCTATGCACCAAGCAATGATCATATTTGTACAAGAATGGAGCATGTATTGCATGTTGCTTCTATAGCGTCGACAATTTGTCGCCCTCTTGGCCTCGATACTGAGCTTGCTTGGGCTATTGGAATGGGTCATGATCTTGGCCATACTCCTTTTGGCCATACTGGCGAAAAAATTGTTTCAGAGTTATCACAAAAAAGAGGGCTTCCTCCCTTTGAACATGAAGTTAACTCGTTAAGAGTAATTACATTTCTAGCTAATAAAGGCAAAGGTCTAAACTTAACGTATGCTGTTAGGGATGGTATTGTCTCTCATAATGGAGAGAGCCTCAAAAAACGAATGATTCCTACCTTTGAAGTAAAAGATTTTGACACTATTCATTCTAGACAAGGTCTTATTCCAACAACATATGAAGGCGTTGTTGTTCGCTTCTCAGACTCTATTGCATATTTAGGTAGAGATTTTGAAGATGCTTGCAGACTAGGAATAGTTAAAGAAGAAGAGCTTCCTGAGCTTGTTAGAAAGAGAATAGGAAGTACAAATAGTCAGATTATTACATCTCTCATCAACGACTTGATTGTTGGTGCTAATAACAAGACTGGAATTGGCTTTTCTGATGAAGTATTTGAAGCTGTAGAACTTATGAGTGCATTTAATTATGAACACATCTATCGCTCTAAGATTCTTAATGGATATACTCGCTATTTCTCTAGACTTTTAAATTTAATCATCGATTACTTGGAAGAACTCTATTCTTCATATCACTTGAATGAAAAAGGCTATGCAGATGAAAAGAATATGCTTGCTGCAGGTTTTTATAATCATATTAGTGAAATGTACCCAGTTTACATGGAGAAAGAAGGTAGTGATAGGCGCATGATTATCGACTATGTAGCAGGAATGACAGATAATTTCTCACTAGATTCTGCTAACGAAATATTAAAACCTGAACACCTAAATGATGAGATTAATCTTAGCCAAACAGGTAAGTGGTTCGATGTCCAAAGATTTTAGTGCGTTAATTCCTCTATTTCATGGATGAATTGATCAAGAGTGTCAAAAGCTCGGTAGACTGCAGCAAAACGAACGTAGGCTACTGGGCTCATTTTATATAAATGCCTAAGGGTAGTCTCTCCAATCTCCCTGCTTGATATAGTATTTTTATTATTCTGAGCAATAGAGTATACTTCATCCTCGATAGCCTTTAAGGTATCTTCAATTTCGTTCTGTTCTATCGGAAGTTTTTCTGTACAGGTTCTAATACCTCTTTCAACTTTTGCTAATTCAAATGTCTGATGCTTCCCATCCTTTTTTATAACAATAATGGGCTTTCTTTCGATATGCTCATAGCTTGTAAATCGATAGCCACAACATAGACATAGACGTCTACGTCTAATGGCGGTTCCTTCTTTGTTTGAACGAGACTCTAATACTTTATCGTGGTCAGAACCACACTTTGGACAATTCATAGCTTTAGTATATCAATTTTTTTAAAAGGGAATATCATCTTTTTATGTTACTTCTTGCTAATTTTATGTTTTTTTAATAACATACAGTTAATTTTATAACAGTAAAGGGGTTTCTTATGGCTAGTAGTGTTGCTTTTTATGTTAAGGAAATAATCAATCGTTCTCCGTTTATTTCGGAAATGTTAATCCAAGAGGTTATTTCATACTCTAACTTAGCCGTCTTTATTAAACCTAAAGTTGAAGCTCTTTATGGTTCAGAGGTATCTAGCGCCGCAATAGTAATGGCGATTAGAAGATATACTCAAGATTTAAAGAAACTTAATCATATTGAAAAGAAAAAGAATAAGATTGACTTCGAAATTTCAATGAAGACTAATATTTATGATGTAAATATTAAGCGTTCTAACTCCTTTATTGCTAACATCCCAAATCTCTATAACATCATTAAGAGTGAAAATGGCGATTTTATTAACATTTCTCTTAGTGATTACGAAATTGTAGTTACTATCTCAGATAAATACAAAGATGTTTTAGATGGAATACTTAAAAATGAAAATGTTATTAACTCTGAACTCGATATGGTTGCTTTAACTATTTCGTTTAAAGATAACAACTTCTTAGAGACTCCTGGTATAACATATCTTGCTACACGTAAGCTTGCTTGGGAAAATATTAACATCTATGAAATTGTCTCTACTCTTAATGTCTTAACATTTATTATTAAGCGTAAAGATTCATTACAAGCATACTCTGTGCTCCAGGCATTCTTTGATGAAGAGTTGTAATATAATTACAGGAGAGAAGGGAAGCGGAAAGACAACATATGCTCTTTCTCTCATTTCAAAAAAACCTTCATACATTGGCTATGTGACACTGCATAGAGGTGACGAATACTTTCTTTTAAATTTATCTACAAAGGAAGAAAAGCTTTTGTTGTCTCCTCGTCCGATTTTTTCATCAAAATGGAAGAATTGGTATGTAAATGAAATTCTTTTTGATGAAGTGTATTCTTCACTACTTGATTTAGAAGACAAATCTATTATTTTAGATGAATGTGGAAGAATGGAAATGGATGGGCGAGGCTTTTCTCGTACAATAAAAATGCTTCTCTCTAAAAAGAGTTTTGATTTAACACTTGTTGTAAGAGATAGTTTTGTAAATGACTTAACTCGCTATTTCTCAATAGTGGATTATTCGCTCATTACTGTTCCTAAGTGGACATAAGTGAAGAAGCTTTTCGACGTTACTCTTTTCTCCTCCATATAGGACACACTCTGCGCGGCTACGCTTTAAGAAAGCTTTTGAATAAGTAAAAGGTTCTAAATTAGGCTTATATAAATCATAGCCAAGGGCTTTAATTATTGCGTGAGATGCTGAGTAATCCCAGATATAACAAGGCTCACTTATTGAGCACGATATATTCATAAAGATTAGAGGCGCCACTATTTGTAATATTTGAGAGCCAAACATTCTTATTTTGCCATTATAATTAGCAAAGTCTATGTGCTTAACTAAAGAGGAAGAAAGTGTTATTTGGTATATTTCGCTTTTGCTGCTTACAAGCTGTAATACTTCTCCATTTATTAAAGGTTTTTCTCCTGGATAAAGCGATAAAAAGAGCCCTTCATCTGTTGCCTTACCAAATCGCGGGGCATAGATAATTGCTCCAACAGGATTAAATGTGGAGTCTAATATGCCAAGAGCCGTACAGAAAGAAGGAAGGCCTTGAGAATACATATCTGTTCCATCTATTGGATCTAAAACAAATGTATATGGTGCATCTTCTTTGTTTTCTGTTATCTCTTCTTCGCTGATAATTGCACACTCTGTAAATAGCTCTTTTATTAAGGCTATTATCCTATGTGATATTGTCATATCTACTTCTGTTACAGGAGATTTATCCTCTTTATATCTAACCGAAAGCGATGATTGTTTTTTCTTTGCCCAATCTCCACATTCTTTTATCTCATTCTTCAGTATTTCGAATTTTGAATGACTAAGTAACATTGAAGTACACCTTAATAATTTGATATAGTTCTCTTTAAATATGCTTCTTGAAAACGCAATCTTAGAATATATCAAGAATAGCCAAGCTTACAAGACATACTTAAATAACAGTGATCAAGTCATTGAGTGTGATGAGCTAGACTACTATCCCCTTACAGAGTTTATCAAACTATGTGCAGATAAAAGGGGAGGACGTACTATTGTCATTTGTCCAACAGAAGATGAAGCTAAAGCCTTATACGAAACCCTTTCTTCAGTAAAAGGTTATCCTGTTATTTTCCTTCCATCCGATGGAAGGATGCTCTATTCAGAATTTATAGAGAAAAAGGTAAATTGTAATAGAAAGAAAAGTGAGGAGCGATTCATAGAAAGTAAGAAAGCTTTAGCTATTCTTTCTCTTCGCTCTTTTGTCTCTCCTTTTTTAAGTGAAAAGGCTCTCTCTTCTTACTCATTTACACTCTCTTCTGGTGATACTTTAGATGTAGAGAAATTCTCTTCTCTACTTGCTTCTTCTGGCTACTATCGCACTAATGAAGCTAGGGAAGAAGGTACATTTGCCATTAAGGGTGAAGTTATAGAAGTATTTCCGCTTTCTAGCGAAAAGCCTTACAGAGTATATCTTGATTGGGATCAAATAGAGAGAATAGTCTCTTTTAACTCTATAACACAAATAAATGAAAATAGCGTTCGTCGACTCTCAGTTCCACTTATGGGAGAAGAGGAGATTCAAAAGAGTGACATAATTAGTATCTCAACTCTCTTAAGAGATGATGATTACTTCATAATTAAGTCTCAAGAAAAGACAGATGCTTCATATAAAGCACTAATGAATGAAGCTGTAGATAGAGAGCGAGAAGCATACAGAAAGAATGGCTATATGATTAAGAGAGACGAATATCTCTTCTCTTGGCCAAATTTCTTCTCTTTATTAAAGAAAGGCGTTGTTATCCATGAAATCATGAAGAGTGAGTATTTTCACTTTGGAGTAGAACCTTCACATTCATACTTTGGCAATGTTACCTTCTTTAAAGACGAAGCATCTACAATGATAAAAAACGGTTGGAAGATCTTTGTCTTGGCTCCAACTGTTATACAGAAGCAGCGCTTAGATAACGTCTTACAATCTCTCGATGTTGATATCTCTGTTTCAGATATAGAATCTGGCTTCATGCTTACGGGAAGTAAGATTGCTGTAATACTTGACCAAGAGATATTTGGCAGACGTAAAAAAAGAGCAAAGACGCTCGTTGAAACTGTCTCTTCTCCTCTTGATTCTTTTGTTTCTTTAAAGCCAGGAGATTACGTTGTTCACATTAATTATGGTATTGGTCAATTTGAAAAGATTGATAGAGTAAAGAGTGGCGAAACAGAGCGAGACTACATTAAGATTAGGTACAACCAAGGTGAAGCTTTATATGTTCCAATTGAACAAGCTAACCTTGTTCAAAAGTACATTGGTAATGATGGACGCCCACCTAAACTTGACACGATGGGGTCAAAAGAGTGGTCTAAGAAAAAAGAGAAGGCAAGGGAAAATGCAAGAATCCTTGCCTCTGAATTAGTCCATCTTTATGCAATGAGACAACAAAGCCACGGTTTCCCTTTTGGAAAAGATACCGATTGGCAAGTCTCCTTTGAAGCTTCTTTCCCCTTTACAGAGACTCCTGATCAGTTAAAGTGTATTGATGAGATAAAGAAAGATATGGAGAGTGACAAATGCATGGACCGCTTAGTCTGTGGAGATGTCGGATACGGAAAGACAGAGATAGCTTTCCGTGCAGCCTTTAAGGCAATTATGGGAGGAAAACAAGTTGCTTTCTTAGCTCCAACTGTTATTCTTGCTCAGCAACATTATGAGAACTTTTTAAAAAGAGTTGAAGATTTTCCTGTTAAGAGTGGCCTTTCTACTAGGTTTGTTTCTGCTAAAGATAATAGAAGGGTTCTTGAAGGGGTAAAGAATGGCACAATAGACATTCTTTTTGGTACCCATAAGATATTGTCAAAGAATGTTGTTTTTAAAGATCTTGGGCTATTAATCGTTGATGAAGAGCAACGCTTTGGTGTTAAGGATAAAGAGAAGATTAAGCAGATGAAACATAATATTGATTCGTTAACGCTTTCTGCTACTCCTATCCCTCGAACTCTATATATGTCACTCTTAAAAGTAAGAGATATGTCTCTTTTAACAACAGCGCCAAGAGAAAGACTTCCTATTGATACATATATAGGCGAATTTGACGTTGAATTAATTAAAAATGCAATTACTCAAGAGCTTAAGAGAGGTGGCCAAGTTTTCTATTTGCATAACAGAGTAGAAGACTTAGAAGAGGTCGTAATGAGCCTCAAGCGCTTAGTTCCAGAAGCAATCATCGAATATGCTCATGGTCAGATGGATGCAGAGAGAATGGAAGATGTAATGCACCGTTTTATATATGAGGGTGTACAGGTTCTTGTTTCCACGACTGTTATTGAAAATGGTATTGATATACCAAATGTAAACACGATTATTGTTGATAGAGCGGACAGGCTAGGGCTTAGCCAACTTTATCAGTTAAGAGGAAGAGTAGGGCGAAGCGATAGAAAAGCATATTGCTATCTCTTCTATCCTGATGGTGGACTCTTAAAGAGCGATGCCATTAAGAGACTTAAGGTTTTAAGCGAAAATACAGAACTAGGATCTGGCTTTAAAGTTTCTATGAAAGATATGGAGATTAGAGGTGCCGGAAACATTCTTGGGCGAGAGCAGTCTGGGCACTTAGAAGCTGTTGGACTCGATATGTATTTAAAGCTTATTGAAGAAGAGATATCGAGAATCACAGAAGAAAAGACTAGTGAGACAATAGAGCCTCTTGTTCAACTTGATTACACTGGCTTTATTCCTAATAGCTATATCAAAGATCCTTCTCAGAAGTTTGAGCTCTACAAAAAAATCTCTTCTATTAAGAATTTGGCACAACTTGACGCCTTGAAGAGCGAAATAGATACACGCTATGGCACGATGAGTGAAGAGGTTGAGAATCTATTCTGCATAGCCGAAATAAAGATTGTTTGTCGAGAACTTATGATTACTTCTTTAAAAGAATATCGAGGTATAATTGATGTAGAATTTGCACAAGTTGCAATTCTTAATCCAAGTAAGGTTGTATCTTTAATTTCACTTTCTAATGGAAGGGTAAAGCTAGATCCAAAGAGATTTAACCACTTAACGATAGAGACTGGAACAGTTTCCTTAAAAGATAAGGCTCAGTTAATTTTAGAAACGCTTAGGAGATTGGAATAATGGATGACGATAAGACTTTGTTTGAAAAACTTAGCAAGATTGAACTAAGAGAAGGAAAAGAGCGAACTATTAAAAGCTATGTTCTTCGTAATAATGTTCTAGAAGAAAAAGAGAAAGAGATTGTTAAAGAATATATGCCTAAATATGGTCTCTTCTTTGAGAAGAAAAAAATAAACTTTAGCGAAGTTTTTGGCAATAATAAGGATGTTATTATTGAAATAGGTTTTGGTAATGGGGAGGTGACATCTTCAATGGCTCTTCTTAAGCCAGAGTATAATTACCTTGGCCTTGAAGTTTATTTAAAGGGCTTTGTTAAGCTCCTATCTCAAATTGGTAGTAACAATATTGATAACGTTAGAATAATGAGATTTAACTGCATTGATGTTCTTGAGAATATGATAGAAGACAATTCAATTGCAGGTTTTCATATATTCTTTCCTGATCCTTGGCCAAAGAAAAAACATCATAAAAGAAGATTAATTAATACTGAATTCTTGCATCTTCTTGCAACTAAGCTAAAGAAGAATGGCTATATCTACATTGTTACAGATTGGGAGGAGTATGCTAATGAGGTGTTAGAACTTGTTCATACTGAGCCTCTTCTTTTCAATCCTTTCTATGATTTTGCTCCTCCTGTTGCATGGAGGCCATTAACTAAGTTTGAGCAAAAGGGGATGAATAAAGATTACCAAATCAACGAAATTTGGTTTGAGAAAAAGTAAAACAGGTTCTTTATTTATCTTTAATTTGGTGTTTTATAAATAAATAATGCCCTCGAAATGAGGGCATTAGCTTAAGTCTATTTTTTTAAGCGTTTTCTTGAGCTTCTCTTTCTCGCTTAGCTTCAGCAATAACATCATCAGCAAGCTTTCCATTAAGAGTTTCATAGTGATCAAATTCAAGTTCGAATGAACCTGAGCCCTGTGTCATACTCTTAAGGTCAATAGCATAAGAACGTAGTTCTGCCATTGGAACTTCAGCCTTAACGCTTGTTAAGTGACCCATATCTTCCTGTCCAAGAACTCTTCCCCTTCTTCCTGAAAGGTCAGAGAGAATAGCTCCAAGGTATTCCTGGTCAACAAATACTTCAAGTTTACAATATGGTTCAAGAAGTACACATCCAGCTTTAGCAAGAGCAACATCCATAGCGCCCTTAGCTGCAAGCTTGAATGCCATTTCTGATGAGTCTACTGGGTGTTCCTTACCATCGATAAGGTTAACGCCGATATCTACAAGAGGATATCCAGCTAAGAAGCCTTCTTCCATCTTTTCGTGGATACCTTTTTCGATTCCAGGTACATAGCCCTTAGAGATAGCTCCACCCTTAACAGTGTTTTCAAAAGAGTAGTACTGTCCTCTTTCAATAGGAGAGATTTCGATAACAACTCTACCAAACTGTCCATGTCCACCAGACTGCTTCTTGTGTGAATATTCACTAAGGCCACTCTTCTTTGTGATTGTCTCTCTATAAGCAATCTTAGGTACCTTAGTATTAATCTGGATCTTCTGCTTTTCTCTAATCTTATCGAGAATCATGTTGATATGGAGCTCGCCCATACCTCCAATGATAGATTCCTTAGTCTCTTCGTTGAATTTCATTTCGAAAGTTAAATCTTCTTCTGTAATTCTGTGAAGAGCATCGTTCATCTTATCTTCACTCTTCTTATCTGAAGCAGAGATTGCAAGTTCATAGATTGGCTGTGGAAGCTTAAGAGCCATGAACTTAATCTTATCTTGAGCATCGCCAACAAGAGTAGAGTTAGTCTTTGCAGGTTCAAACTTTGTAATAATACCGATATCACCAGCATTTAGGCCATCAATTTCGATAAGTTTCTTTCCTAAAGCTCTATAAATTTTACCAGGTCTTCCTTTCTTTCCTTCTTCGTTGTTATATAAGTCTGTATCTGGACCAACAAAGCCATTAACAACCTTGATGAAACTTAACTTTCCAGAGAACTGGTCAATAGTTGTCTTGAAGCAGTAAGCTTCAGCAATACTCTTAGCTCCGATAGGATAGTTTCTTTCTTCTGTTCCATCTTCCTTGATGATGTATTCACAGATACCTTCAGGAGAAGGGAAGTTATTAGAAATGAAGTTTAAAAGAGATGTTATTCCGGCACCCTTATCTGAAGCGCCAACAAATACAGGTACGACAGAATCGTTCTTTAAGCCTTCTCTGAGACCACGTCTGATTTCGTCATCACTAAGAGTTCCTTCTTCAAAGAACTTTTCAATTAAGTCATCAGAACCCTCTGCTGCCTTCTCAATTAATTCTTCTCTATATGCATTAACGTTCTCTTCGTATTCACTTGGAACGTCAGTTACTTCTTCTTTACCGTTTTCCTTGAAAAAATAAGCTTTATTTTCAATGAGGTTAATAACACCCTTAAAGTCTTCTGCATATCCCATTGGGATTGTTACTGGAGCAAAATTAGAATGGAATTCTTCTGTAAGGTTATCGAGAACATCTCTGCTGTTTGCTCTCTCTTTATCCATCTTGTTAATAAATACGGCTCTTGGTTTTTTTCTCTGATCAAGTCTTCTCCAGAGCTTAATTGTTTCAATCTGAGCACCATCTCTAGCATCAACTGTCATGATAGCTGCTTCAGCTGTTCTGAATGAACAAATTGCTTCTCCAACAAAGTCTGCTGTACCCGGGGTATCGAGAATGTTGATTGTCTTATTCATCCACTGTGTAGAATTTAATGAAGTATGTACTGAAATTTTTCTAGAAATTTCTTCCTCAGTATAGTCACTTACTGTCTTACCACTATCTACCTTTTCTGCTTTTGCGATTGCTCCTGTATAGTAGAGCATCTGTTCAACAAGACTTGTCTTTCCAGTTCCATTGTGTCCTACTACAGCAATGTTCCTGATTTCTTTTGTTTCAACGCTCATCATTACCTCCTTTATTTGTAATTAAGCATACTCAAATATGTTAAAGGGTGGTCTTTCTAGTTGTCAAAAGAAACTTTCAAAATATGCAATATTTTTAAGTCATTTCTTCTTTTATTTAAAATTATCAAAAGAAAAATGATTTTGAGCCCAAAAAGAGTTATTTCTTTAGTGGTAAATAAAAAAAGGTAAGATTGAAGCATCAACCTTACCTTATCTTTTTTTAATATTCTAGAACCCTAATCCATCTGGCTTTTCGCTGTAATGGTCAAATTCCATACTAAATGAGCCTCTTCCTTGAGTTGAAGAGCGTAGTACAGTTGTATAACCAAACATCTTTCTAAGAGGTACTTCTGCAATAACAGTATCACCACTAGCTTTACTTTCCATGCTACTTACAATACCACCACGTTGTGTGATAGATGATATAACATCTCCAATATATTCACTAGGAGCAGATGCTTGAACAGTCATGATAGGCTCCATGATTACAGGATTAGCACTAGAACAAAGCTTATCAAATGCGAGAGCTGCACAACTAGAGAAAGCTAAAACAGATGCACGTAGTGGATCGTAGTCAATATCAGTAATATCTACATGGATGTCTGTTGTCTCATAACCATATTTAATACCACTGTTGAAAGCACCATTGATTCCATTTTTAATAGCCTCAATTATTTCTTCAGGGATATCTCTAGTCTTAGCACTTATTGTAAGACTGTTGCCACTCTTCTCAGGAGAAGGAGAGACAGTTAGCGTAAGCTTAGCGTAGTTTTCTTTGTTAGCAATAATCTTGTCATACTCTTCAGTTCCACTAACAGTTTCCTTAATGCTTTCTCTGTAAGATACTTGTGGATTACCAACCCTGCAATCAACCTTCATTTCCTTAGTAATTCTTGTTACAAGAACATCTAAGTGCAATTCACCCATACCTGAGATAAGAAGTTGTCCTGTTTCGCTATCTTCTTTATATGTAAAGGTTGGATCTTCCATTGCTAGTGTCTCCAATGCCTTCTGCAACTTATCCATATCAGAAGTTGTATTAGGTTCAATAGCAACTGAGATAACAGGTGTAGGGAAGACCATATTCTCTAATAAATAAGGGTGATTTTCATTACCAATAGTGTCTCCAGTCTGTGCAAGCTTAAAGCCAATAATTACTCCAATATCGCCACTCTTGAGTTCCGATAGATCGTCTTCTCTCATAGCATGCATTCTAACAAGACGATTTATTCTTTCCTTCTTTCCTTTATTTATGTTGTAGACAGAAACTCCCTTCTTGAGTGTTCCAGAGTAGACTCTAACAAAAC
>JBNMJW010000048.1:0-13640 GCA_050874025.1 Candidatus Ornithospirochaeta sp. | reverse complement strand
ATGCATAGCCTGGCACCAACCCTTGTCGTCGATTGTGCTTGATACGATCAAAGCAACCTTAATTTCATTTGCTTTTGTTTCTTTGCCACCCTGAGCGAATAAAAGGGTTGACGCTAAAACTAAAACGAGACAAATAGCTAATAGTTTTTTCATAATTTCTCCTTAGAGTTCAGTATGAGGGAAAAAGCATAGAAATAAAGTAAAAAGATACTTTTTTGACGTAAATTTTACTTTAGAACCTAATTTCAATTTTTTATCCAGTAATCCGAATAATAAGTTATCATAAATTCTAGAATATGAAGTACTACGACGTTGTAATAATTGGTGCTGGTGTTACTGGCGCTTGGATTAGTTATGAACTTGGTAAAAGAAAGTGTTCTGTTTGTGTCTTAGAAAAGGAAAGCGACATATGTGAGGGCACAAGCAAAGCTAATTCTGCTATTGTACACGCGGGCTATGATCCAGAGCCTGGCTCTTTGATGGCAAAGCTAAATGTTAGAGGTAATGAACTTATTAGAGAGAGAAGCAAGAGGCTTTCCATACCTTTTAAAGAGATAGGCTCTCTTGTTGTTGCCTTTGATGAAGAGGGTATGAGAAAGGTTGAAGAGTTATATGCTAAAGGAAAATTCAATGGCGTTGAAGGGTTGAAAATACTTAATAGAGAGGAAACTCTGGAGTTAGAGAAGTCTTTAAACCCAAATATTCTGGGCTCTCTCTATGCCCCGACGGGAGGAATATGCTCTCCATTTGAACTTACTCTTGCTCCTATAAGTGTTGCTATTCTAAATGGCGTTACGCTTCTTAGATCAACGCCACTAGTTTCAGTCGAAAAGAGAGACGGAAAGTTTATTTTAAATGGTGAAATTGAAACTTCATTAGTTATTAACGCATCTGGTCTATATTCATCTGATGTTGCTTCTCTCTTTGGTGATAATTCTTTCGAAATAAAACCACGTAAAGGTGAGTATTCTCTTCTAGATAAAAAGAGTGGAAGTATTGTAAAACATGTTATCTTCCAGCCTCCAACAAGCAAAGGTAAAGGTATTTTGGTAACTCCTACTGTAGACGGTAATCTTCTTGTCGGCCCAAATGCCTATGATGTAGATGATAAAGAAGACTTAGATACAACAATGATTGGACAGAGTGAGGTTTTTAGTGGAGCAAAAAGATCTGTTCCTATTATTAATGAGAGAGATACTATTACATCCTTTGCAGGAAACCGTGCTGTTTCAAATAGCAAGGACTTCATAATAGAATTCTCTACTAGAGTTCCTAATTTGCTAAATGTTGCAGGAATATGTTCTCCTGGTCTTACCTCTACTCCTGCAATAGCTGAGTATTGCCTTTCTCTTATTGAAGAAAGAGGCTTTAAGTATGAAATGAAAGAAAGCTATATAGATGAGAGAAAGGTAACAAGACTAGAGGAAGTTACGGACGACGAAAAAGAGAGATTAATTAAAATTAATCCTAGTTATGGCCGCGTTATTTGTCGCTGTGAAACTGTTACTGAAGGCGAAATAATTGATTCAATTCATTCTCAATGTGGGGCAACAACTCTAGATGGCGTAAAGAGAAGAGTTCGCGCTGGCATGGGGCGATGCCAGGGAGGTTTCTGCTCTCCTCGTGTTATGGAGATACTATCTAAAGAGTTAAGTCTTCCTTTTACATCTATAACAAAAAAAGGTGGCGAGAGTTGGTTCACTATAGAGAGAGGAGGCCAGGATGGTTGAAAGAGATGTTGTTATCATTGGAGGAGGACCTGCTGGCCTAAGTACAGCTCTTTCGCTTTTTGATAATGGAATAAGAGATATATTGATACTTGAACGTGATAAGTATTTAGGTGGAATTCTTAATCAGTGTATTCATCCTGGCTTTGGTCTTGAAATCTTCAAAGAAGAACTAACTGGACCAGAATATGCAACACGCTATATAGAGAAAGTAAAAGAAAAGAAAATTGACTACCTTACAGATACTATGGTTATAGAACTAACGAAAGATAGGGTAGTTAAAGCTCTAAATCCAGAGAAAGGGTTACTTAAAATAAAAGCTAAGGCAATCGTATTAGCTATGGGGTGTAGAGAACGCACTCGTGGCATGCTCAGAGTTCCTGGTTCAAGACCAAGTGGTGTTTATACTGCAGGAACAGCACAACGCTTAATAAATATTGACGGCTATATGCCTGGACGAGAGGTTGTAATCTTAGGTTCTGGCGATATTGGGCTAATTATGGCAAGAAGAATGACGTTAGAGGGAGCTAAAGTAAAGGGTGTTTATGAAATAATGAGTCGCTCCAAAGGACTAAGACGTAATATTGTTCAATGTCTTGATGACTACGATATTCCTCTCCATTTATATACAACAGCTTTAGAGATACATGGAAGAGAAAGAGTTGAAGGCGTAACTGTCATGAGAGTTGATGAAAACATGAAGCCTATTAGTGGTACTGAAATGTATATCCCTTGTGATACGGTTCTTCTCTCTGTTGGTTTAATACCTGAGAATGAACTCTCTATTTCTTGTGGTATAGAGATAGATAACACAACACATGGTCCTGTTAATAAGGGTGACTTTATGACAAGCATTGATGGAATCTTTGCGTCTGGCAATGTTCTGAAGGTCTACGATTTAGCAGATAGTGTTTGTAAAGATAGCAATCTTTGTGGAAAATCTGTTGCTCACTATTTAAAGGAGAGGTACTGATGGAAACTTCACTTATTACCTGTGTTATTTGTCCCAAAGGATGCTCTATTAGTGTAGATTGGACAGAAGAGAATGGCGAGAAGAAAATAGTTAGCGTTAGGGGAAACAGTTGTAAACGTGGTGAAGTATACGCATCCCAGGAAGTTGTTGATCCTAAAAGAGTTTTAACTTCTACTGTAAAACTTGTTAATAATGAACTAAGTGTTTTACCTATAAGAAGTTCTTCTCCTATAAGAAAAGAGAAGCTATTTGAGGCTATGGATGAAATAAAGAAAACTGTTATTGATAGAGATATAAAAATAGGCGATGTAATAATAGAGAATATTGCATCTACTAATGTCTCTATGATTAGTTGTTGTGATGCCCACAAGGTTAAATAATTGATAATAGTTCTCATTTTTTATATTAAGTGACTGTTTTATTTTCATTATTTTTTATACGATTAATGGGTTGTAAAACCCGGGAGCCTATTGTGTTAGATAAAAATAATGAATATTCGAAAATGAAGTTCCATATAGATGTAGAAGTTTTAAAGCATCTATTTGATGGCACACTTGTGAGAGATGCCGACAGAATTCCTATTGATATTTGTCCAAAAGACAGAGTTCCTTCAAGATGTTGTATCTACAAAGAGAGAGCTGTTGTTCGTTACCGCATTATGGCTCTTGCTGGCTATACACTAGAGACTGACGATGACGAATACAGAACTCTTTCGTCTTATATGGAAGAGGCTCTCAATGAAGATAAGCCTAAGCTTCCTTTATTAACAACAATTGCAACAGGATGCTCATCCTGTCCTCAATCTCACTATCAAGTATCTGATGCTTGTAGAGGTTGTTTTGCTCGCCCTTGTGCTTCAAATTGCCCTAAAGACGCTATTGTTTTTGTAAAAGGAAAAGCAGTAATTCAGACAGAGAAGTGTATAAAGTGCGGAAAGTGCATGGAGCGCTGTCCTTTCCATTCTATCGTTCACAATTGTGTTCCTTGTGAAGATGCATGCCCAGTTGGAGCAGTTAAGCAGAATGAAAAAGGAATAAGCGAAGTTAATCACGAATTGTGTATTGGATGTGGTAAGTGCTTAAAATCTTGTCCTTTTGGTGCCATTGTAAAGCGTTCTGGCTTAATCCCTGTTGCAAAGATGCTTAAGAACAACGAGAAGGTCGTTGCTATTGTTGCTCCTGCAATTGAAGGTCAGCTTCCTGGTTCTATTGAGCAAATAAAAGAAGCAATAAAGAAAGCTGGCTTTACTGAGGTTGTTGAAGTAGCTGAGGGTGCTAAGATTACAGCAGAAAAAGAAGCTAAGGAACTTGAAGAAAGAAAGGCTAAAGGAGAAGGCTTTTTAGCCACATCTTGTTGTCCTGCATGGTTTACTCTTGTAGATAAGCATATTCCACAGCTAAAAGACCATATCTCATCAACACTTTCTCCTATGGGGTATACTGCTCAGCTTTGCAAAGAAAGATATCCTGGATACAAGGTTGTCTTTATTGGCCCATGTGTTGCTAAGCGCTATGAGGCTGCAACTAGGTATCCAGATACAATCGATAGAGTTATTTCTTATAGTGAGCTAGCTGCAATTTTTGCAGCTAAAGACATCGATGTTCAAAACATGGATGTAAACTTTGATGATGAAACATGTTCGTCTTTTGAAGATTGTAGAGACTTTGCCCAAAGTGGTGGTGTTGCTCAGTGTGTTCTTAGACGAGTTGATGATAAGAATAAGTATTCGTTTATGAGTATTAACGGCATTGATGCTAAAACAGTCCGACTCATGAAGACATGGTCAAAGATTCCTCCAAAGGAAGATCTTATAGAGATAATGTGTTGTCCTGGTGGATGTCTTGCTGGACCTGGAACTCTCGTTACGCCACAAGCTGCTATTAAGGCTCGTGAAGGCTATAGAAAACAGAGAGAATTAGCACGAAAGCAAAAAGCCGAAAGCAATGCGTGATATGACAAAGGGAAGGGCGATAAATAATATTATTTGTCACGCCTTCCCAATAATAATCGGAGCTTGGCTTCAGCTAGGCTACAATGCAGTTGATTCAATAATAGTTGGTCGCTTTATAGGGCAGAATGCCCTTGCTAGTGAAGGAACAGCATCTCCTGTGTTGAATCTACTTACATTATTTGTTTCAGGTCTCACTATTGGTGCTGGAATATTATTAGGTGAGGCTTTTGGAAGAGAAGATGACAAGCGCTTTAGAAGCGTTCTATCTTCTCTTTTAATCCTTGGCACAGCTTTTAGCCTTCTTGTAACTATCTTTGGAATAGTTTTTATTAACAAAATTCTTCTTTTTTTAGGAACACCTGTTGAGATAAACGAGATGACAAAAGCCTATCTTGTTTTATCTTTAACCTCTCTTCCTTTTACATTTATATACAATGCATTAGCTTCGGCACTAAAGAGTGTTGGTGATAGTAAGACTCCACTTTACTTTTTGATTATCACATCAATTTTGAATGGTGCGCTTGATCTATTCTTTATAGGTTATTTAGGCTATGGCATTGTATGCTCAGCTTTAACAACTGTAGTATCTGTTGTTCTTTCTGCTTTTTTGTCTCTCTTCTATATGATTAAAAAGCAAAAGATTCTTTTCCCTTCTTTTTCAGAGCTAAGACTAAATAAAACTGAGGCGGTAGATATAGTTAAGTATGGTCTTCCAACAGCGCTACAACAGGCATTACAACCAATAGGAAAACTTTTTATTCAAGTTGCAATTAATACCCTTGGAGTTGTTGGAATAGCAAGCTATCAAATAGGCGCGCAAATAGATGCTTTTGCTTTAATACCTGAGCAATCAATAAGTTCATCTTGTAGCATTTTTATTGCTCAAAATAGAGGGAAGGAACGTTTCGACAGAATAAAGAGTGGCTATCTAAGTGCTTTTTCTCTTGAGGTTCTTTATTGGTTATTCTTCTCATCTCTTTTATTGCTTACACGAGATAGAGTTGTCTCTCTCTTTGTTAAAAATAGCAATGAAATAGTGCAAAGTGGCTCTGAGTATCTCTTCTATATGGCTTCCTTCTATATCCTTCCAGGCTTAACAAATGTAACACAAGGCTACTTTAGAGGTTGGGGTAAAACAGGAGTAACGCTTCTTGGAACATTAACACAAATTGGGCTGAGAACAATTCTTACCTTTGTATTACTACCACTCTATGGCATAAAAGGAATAGCCTTTGCTTCAGCCATAGGGTGGATAGGAATGTTAGTTTGGGAATTACCTTATTTGTGTATTCACCTTAGTCGAGTTAAATGTAAGTAACAGAAACATTAAGCTCTGCTTTATCTGTTCTCTTAACAATCTTTCCGTCAACCTTTTCACCATCTACAACTAATGAGTACTCTTTTCCTCGATTAGCTTTAATATGGAGAGTAGTCTTGCCGATTTTTCTCTCTAAGGTAAATGAACTTATCTCTTTAGGAAGAACAGGATTAATCTCTAAGCCATCAAGGCGTGGAGTTATTCCAAGTATAAACTGCGAAGCATTAACAAATGTCCAAGCAGCACAGCCTGTAAGCCAACTGTTCTTTCCTTCTCCCTCATTTTGTGCATCTCTTCCTGCTACCATTTGACAATATACATAAGGTTCAGTCTTTCTTATATGGCTATTATCTTCATTGTAAGAAGGGGAAATCTTCTTATAGATTTCAAAGGCTCTGTCTCCATGACCAAGAATAGTCTCTGCTGAACTTACCCATGGGTTATTATGACAGAAGATTCCTGCATTTTCTTTGTATCCAGGAGGATAAGAAGAAACTTCTCCAAGGTTTAAGTGGTAATCTTTATATGCAGGTTGCAAGATAATAATTCCGTAAGGGCTGTCTAAATACTTTTCAACGCTCTTTAAAGCTTTTTCTGCCATGCCGTTTTCAAGACCTATATGTGCCATAACACACATACCTTGTGGCTCTATGTAAATTTTGCCATCTTCATAGGTATGGCTACCGACTTTTTCAGAGAAAGCATCATAAGCTCTTACAAACCATTCGCCATCCCAACCAGGACCCTCAACAGCTTTTATCATCTTCTCAATTTCAGCTTCAATCTCTTTCTTTTCTTCTGCTTTTCCTAACTTATCGAGTATTTCAACATATTGTTTAGCATATTTAACAAAGAGTCCTGCGATAAAGACAGATTCAGCCTTGCCAGATTCAAAATTAGAACATGTTTGGAAGCTTTCTCCAGGAGTAGAAGAGAAACAATTAAGATTCAAGCAATCATTCCAGTCAGCTCTTCCAATTAGAGGAAGGCCATGTGGTCCTTTGTTGTTTACAGTGTACATTACACAACGTCTTAAATGCTCTAAAAGAGGCTGTGCTTTACTCATATCATTATTAAAAGGAACCATCTCGTTTAGAATAGAGTAGTCATTTGTTTCAGCTAAATATGAGTATACAGAGGCAATAAGCCATAATGGATCATCATTAAAGCCTCCGCCTATATCTGCATTGCCTTTTTTATCTAGAGGTTGGTATTGATGATAAGTAGAGCCATCTTCAAACTGTATAGATGCTATATCAAGAATACGTTCTCTAGCTCTATCAGGAATTATATGCATAAAGCCAAGAAGGTCTTGGCAAGAGTCTCTAAAGCCCATTCCTCTGCCTATACCACTTTCATAGTAAGAGGCACTACGAGACATATTGAATGTAACCATGCATTGGTATTGGTTCCAAATATTAACCATTCTATCGAACTTCTCAAGACCTGTGTTAACAGAGAAAGAAGAGAGGAGTTTTGACCAATAAGTTGTTAATTCGTTAAAGGCATTGTCAACTTTAGAAGGAGATGAAAAGTCATCCATCAGTTCTTTTGCTTTTGTCTTATTTATTACACCTTCTTTTTCCCATTTTTCATCATCTTTGTTTTCAACATAGCCTAGTATATAAACGAGGCTCTTTTCTTCTCCAGGAAGGAGAGAGAGCTTGTTCTCTAAGGCAGCAATAGGAGACCAACCTGAAGCATGGGAGTTGGAGAGGCTCTCTCTTCTTATGCCATCTGGATTGTCGTAGTTATTAAAACGTCCTAAGAATGTAGCTCTGTCAGAATCATAGCTTGTAACATTTTCATTAACACTGAAGAAAGCAAAATGATTGCGTCTCTCTCTATATTCTGTTTTGTGATAGATTGTCTTTTCGTCTATTTCAACTTCACCTGTTGAATAGTTTCTTTGAAAGTTAGTTTGATCATCAAGCGCATTCCATAAACACCATTCAACTGCACCAACAGTTCTAATTGTTTTTTTCTTAGTAGAGTTATTCTTTAGCGTTAGCTTCATTACTTCACATTTCTCATGAAGTGGAACAAAGCATAATAAATTTGCTTCAAGACTGTTAAGAGAAGAGGTGAATATTGTATAGCCAAGTCCATGACGACACTTATATTCATCAAGAGGAGTCTTTAAAGGTAAGAATGAAGGAGACCATTTATTCCCTCCATCTTCTATGTAGAATAATCGTCCTCCATTATCATCTGGAACATTGTTATATCTGAAACGGGTAATACGTCTCATCTTTGCATCTTTATAAAAATCGTATCCACCACCTGTGTTTGATATAAGGCCAAAGAAATCCTCGTTGCCTAGGTAGTTAATCCAAGGAAGAGGTGTATATGGTGTTGTTATTACATATTCTCTTTTTTCATCGTCAAAATAACCATACTTCATAGTAATCTCCAGTTAGTTCAGTGCTTGAACAAATACATTTAACCATGATTTTTTTCATAATTAAAGAGTTTTTTCTGCCAATAGATAACTTTTTATTGTTTATTGAATGACGCTAATTTATTATCGAAGTGTGAAAACAGTAATACAAAAGGTGCAAAATAGCTTCGTTGTGGGTGAAGAAAGGAGAGATTGCTTTCTCTTTAAGGGCATTCCTTTTGCTCATCTAGAAGGACGTTTCACTTATCCAAAGAAAAAGGAACTTCCCGATTTTTTATCTTGTCTTTCTTATCCACCTGCTTCCATTCAAGAAGAGTGTGAAGAGTCTTCAATCTATAAAAAAGAATTCTATCAAAATGTAGATTTGAATATAAATGAAGAGTGCCTCTACTTAAATATATGGATGCCTAAAAAGGAAGGAAAGTATCCTGTAGTGCTCTTCTTTCATGGAGGAGCATATGTCCAAGGCTACTCTTATGAAGTTGAATTTAGTGGGGAAGCTTTGGCTAAAAGTGGTGTGATTGTTGTTACTGCGCAATATAGATTAGGGCTTCTTGGTTATCTTGTACTTGAGAATGAAGAAGGAAACTATGGGCTATTAGATCAAGCTCTTGCATATAGTTGGTTAAAAGAGAATATTTCATATTTCAATGGTGATGAGACAAGAATTTCTCTTATGGGACAGAGTGCCGGTGCCCTATCTATTCTTTCTCTTCTCGCAACTGAAAGGTTTAATCCATACACAGTAACGCTACTTAGTTTTGGTGGTATTAATGGCCCTATAGCTCCGATGGAGATGAGCCGTGAGGAAGCCGAGGAGATAACTATCGAGTTTCTTAAAGATAAAGGACTAAGCAAAGAGACTCTCTTAAGGCTTAATACTAAGGAAATTCTTTCATTGCAGAGCGACTATATAAAATACGCAAGAGGGAAAAGAGAAGATATTTCTTTTCCTCTTTCACCTGTTTATAACACATCCTTTTTGAAGTATTCATTTCTTGAGGCGATAGAAAGAGGATGCTATGATTCTTTTCCTCTTCTTTGTGGCACTGTTAAATATGATTTATCTAGCGAAGGCATAATGCTAAAAGCTACAGAAGAGTTTATAAAAAGAAGAAGGGGAGAATCATTTGTATATTACTTCTCACACCTTCTTCCTCCTAATAATACTATGCCATTTCATTCGTCTGATTTATGGTATGTTTTCTCCACTTTAGATAGATCTTGGCGAAGTTTTAAAGATGAAGACTATCGTTTGTCTTATAATCTTACTTCTTCTCTAAAAGCTTTTCTCTCTAATGGAAAGCCTGATTGGGATAAGTATCCATATATTAAAGAACTAAGTTAAGCAACATAGAAATAAACCATCAGAAAGTGGAATATAGTTCCACCAAGAATAAATAAGTGGAAGAGTTCATGGCTTTTAAACTCTTTATTTTTCTCAAGTAATGGAAGCTTTGTAGCATATATAACTCCACCTATAGTGTATAAAATACCACCTGAAAGAAGGAGCCTAAAACCATTTGGTGTAAGGAGTGTATATAGCTTTCCGAGTACTGGTGCACATGCCCAACCTATAGCTAAATAAATAATAGAAGAGACAAAGCGAGGGCACGTTACCCAGAATGCTTTGAATATAATAGAGATTAAAGCTAATGACCACACAACGCTAAGCAGGATTATTCCCTCTCTTCCTTTAATAAGAGAAACGCATAGAGGCGTATATGTTCCTGCAATTAAGACAGAAATCATCATATGGTCTAACTTCTTTAGCCTCTTATTCTTTTCTTCGCTAGGAAGATTAAAAGAATGGTATGCTGTGGATGAGCCATAGAGCAGAATCATACTAAGAGTAAAAATTGCATATGAGATTAATTCCACTAGGCTCTTGTTATCTAAAGCTCCCTTTATTAAAAGAATAGGAGCGAGCACTATAGATAAGACAAAGCCAATAAAATGAGATAGTGCACTGTACTTATCTTTAACCTCAAAAGGTTTAAGAGTTTTTTCTTTAGATTGTGGAACAACAATGTTAATAACCATTCTTTCCTCCTTGCAATTAACTCATTTGAAGAGTATAACAAACTTATAATCGGTTTTTTAAAAACCTATTAATAGTTAAATAAGAATTAAATACTCTGTCAAGAGTTTTTTAAAAACTTATAACAGGATTATGCATATGTTTTTAGAGTTAGAGAAAAATGATTTAGAAGCAATTAAGTCATATAGACTGCCATCATTTAATGAAATACCAGATGTAGGCTTGTATCTTAACCAATGTGCAACATATATAAATAGATATTTAGAGCCTCTATTTAATATAACAATAACGGAGTCAATGATTAGTAACTACGTAAAGAAGAAGCTCATTGATAACCCTGTAAAGAAACAGTATTCACGTGAGATGATTGCGTATCTCTTATTTATCGCACTATCAAAGAGCGTTGCATCTCTTGATGATATACAACTATTAATCAACATACAAAAGAAAAAGTATTCTGCAGATATTTCCTATGAGTTCTTTAAGAAAGAATTCGAAGCTATTCTTTTAGCTGTCTTTGGCTTGGAAAATACAAAAGACCATGTAGGAGAAGAGAAAACGCTTGAAGAAGAATTAGTTGGCAAAATAATAGTAACTATTGCCCATAAGCTTTATGTAGATAAAGCATTTAAGGTATTAAGAGATAATGCAAAAGAGAAATGATAACTATTTTATTGGAATAATTCTTCCTGATGAATTAAATAGGATTGTTGAGAGCGAAAGAAAATGGATGAGAGTAAACTGTGGTTGCTCAAGTGGAATGAAAACGGCACCTCATATTACTCTTATTCCGCCTTTCTTTTCCTCTTTTGGAGATGAGTATTTACGTTATATCTTTTCTCGCTTCACATTCCCTTCTTTTTTTTTGCACGTTTCTGGACACTCTTCATTTGGGTACAGAACAATTTTTGTTAATGTAGAAAAGTCAAAAGAACTTACCAAACTCAAAAATGATATTACCCAAATCTTAAGAAAAGAGAAAATAGAATTAAAGAACGAGAAAAACTTTAATCCCCATATAACAATAGCAAATAGAGATATAGAAGAAAGATATTTCATTCCTAGTATGGAATATTTAAATGATGATAAAATAGATATTACCTTTGAAGTATCTTCTTTTATGCTTTTTACAAGGAAGGATTATCTGTGGGTAAATGATGGAAAAAACTCTGTTATATTCTCTTCTTGATGTCTTGAGCTGCAGCATAGCTAGACGCAAAGGCAAAATTTAGATTGTAGCCACCACATTCGCCATCAACATCGAGGAGTTCGCCAAGTACATAGAGATTTTTGTTTATCTTCGATTCCATTGTTTTATTGTTAATCTCTTTTGTATCAACACCACCTCTTGTGACCATAGCTTTATTAAAGTCATCGATGTTTTTTATTTTTAATTCCCATCTATTTAGTTTTTCAACGATTGTTTTAATTTCCTCTTTTGTAGCTGATGCAATTTGCTTTTTACCAAAAGGAAATAGGAAAGAAAGAAGACGATGTGGAAGAGATGTAATATTTCTTAGCCCATTAATTATTGTCAGCTTGCCATTCTCTTTTTTTAGCATGTCTTGGGTAAATGGGAATAAAGAGATAACTAAACTATCGCTTAAATCCATGTAATGAGAAATATTTAAGCTTGCGGGGCCAGACAGCCCAGCGTGTGTAAATATAACAGAACCATTGAAGGATGATTTTCCAATTTTAAGAGTAACATCATCTAAGCTTATTCCTTCTAACTCTGATATATCCTCTTTAACTTTTATTTCTACAAGGCTAGCTCTTGGTTTGATGATTGTGTGGCCAAGAGAAGAAAGAAGAGCATATCCACTTCCATTGCTTCCGCTTCTTTCTAATGACTTACCACCTGTTGCAACTACAACTATCTTTGCTCTATAGCTCTCTTCTTTTGTGTTGACGATATATTCATCATTTTCTTTTTTGATGGAAACTACCTCGCTATTATACTTAATATTTTTGATTTTAGAGAGTAGAGAGTCTCGAATATCTGAACTCTTCATTGAAATTGGAAAGACCTTTCCATCGCTACGGGTATATGTCTCAACACCTAAAGAAGAAAATTCTTTTCTAAGACCTTCTGGACTAAGAGAGTAGAGAGATGGTGACACAAAGCTTCTTTTGTCATAGTAGTGTGTAACAAAGCTCTCTATATCCTCGCTATGCGTAATGTTGCATGCTCCATTACCTGTAACAAGAAGCTTAATGCCACATTGATCCATTTTTTCTAAGAGTAAAGATTCTTTAACAAGATGAGAAAAGAATAAGCCAGAAGCACCGCCTCCAACTACAATAACAGGATAGTAATTCACAGATAAATATTGTTGTTTCTCACATCTTTAGTCAATGAAAAAGAAAACTATACAGAGTGGTAAAAAATTATGATAGAATCGAGGAATGAAGATTATTTTAGATACAGCAAATATTGAAAAGATAGAATCATGTTGGGAAAACTATCCTGTTTATGGTGTTACAACTAATCCTAGCATTCTGGCTCGTGAAGGACGTAATCCATATGAAACACTTAGAGCAATTAGATCAATTATTGGCAACAAAGACTTACATGTAGAGACACTTGGAAGAACTAAAGATGAGATCTTAAGCGAAGCAAAGAATATTGTTTTTAATTTAGGCGAAGATACATTTATTAAAATTCCAGTAACAAGTGAAGGTATTAAAGCTATAAAAGAATTAAAAGAAACTGGAATAAGAACTACAGCAACAGCTGTCTTTTCTTTCTCTCAAGCTATGATAGCATCACTCTCTGGTGCTTCATTTATCGCACCATATGTAAACAGAATAGATAACCTCGGTGGTAATGGCACAGAGACAGCCATCGAAATAGAGAAGGCTTTTGTGCAAAATGGTATGAGTACTCATGTAATAGGGGCATCATTCAAGAGCATAAAGCAAATTGAAACACTTTTGAAAGGTGGTGCTTGGGGAGTTACTATTTCCCCTGAGTTATTAGAGAGCATGGTAAAGCATCCAGGTACCGACGATGCTATAAAAAAGTTTGAAGAAGATTGGGCAAAGCTAGATTGTGGCCCATTGCTATAAGCTATTTGTTCTTTAATTATAAGGGGCTGTTGCACGAGCAAAAATAAAATGCTTATAGCCCTATAAAGAAATAAATCACCTCCGACGGAGTCTCAAGAAGACGAAGTTGAAGGTGATTTTTTGATTAAAAGTCTTTTCTCTTTCTAAAAGTGAAATT
>JBNMJW010000047.1:0-14061 GCA_050874025.1 Candidatus Ornithospirochaeta sp. | reverse complement strand
TTTAGCAATTTTTGCAGCCTTTTGTCCTAAAGAGAAAGGCATCATGACATGAACAATATCTGCATCTTTAAGAGCACTATAAATAACTTTTTTATCTGCCTTTGTAAGGCTAACATTGTTCTTTTCAACAACTTTATTAAGAAATGGCCCTAAGTTATAAGTTCCAACAACATAGTATCCATCTTGATTTTTCTTTTCTTGGTCACAACAAACGATATTAACTCTATCACCACTCTCTTTAAGCGACCTTACAAGATTCATACATGCAATTGTTGTACCATTATTTTCTTGGCCCAAAACATCGGCAATAAGTGCTACAGTCATCCTCAAATCCCTCTTTCATTATTAATTCAATGTACAAATAAATCAATCAATAGATTTTATCAGAGGTAGTAAATAACCAATGATAAAAAAGAAAATGACTACCTTATAATAGTTTTTAACTATCTATAAAAAAGAATTAGTCAATCAAACTGTATGACTACTATTTCTTTTTCGACTTAAAGCCTGTTTTTTATTTCTTTGTTACAGTTAGCAACCATTACAACAGCTATTTCCTGATATAAAATGAAATTATCTTAAGAGTAATCCATTTTGAGAGGTTTTAAATGAAAAAATGGAAAGACTGTCACTTTTACTTCATTCATGATAGCCCCATCAAGCATAGCTGAATAAATATCGTTTGCTTAGGTAGTTCGTCAAAGAAAAAATGGAGATAAAATGAAAGCAAAATTTTATATTTGTGAGCATTGCGGAAATCTAATTGAGATGATTAACTCTTCTGGCCAGAATATCGTCTGTTGTGGAGACAAGATGAAGGAAATTGAGGTAAAAACTAAGGAAGAAAAATGGGAAAAACATCTTCCTGAGGTTACTCGAAACGATAAGGTTTTGTTAGTTAATGTAGGCAAAATAGACCATCCTATGACAGAGGAGCATCACATTGAATGGATATATCTTAAGACAGAAAAAGGATCTCAACGTAAAGAATTAAAACCAGGCGAAAAACCAAATGTTATTTTTACAATTGCTGATGATAAACCACTAAGAGTATATGCATATTGTAATCTTCATGGCCTATGGATGACTGAACTTTAACTTTCCCTTTGAAGCCCTTGTAGAGAAATCTATAGGGGCTTCTTTTTATAGTAGACACAAAAAACTATATGGTGTATTTTTCCTAAACGACGAGGATTTATTCCATATTGCCTTCGTCATTAAAGAAGAGGCTAAAAAGGAGATAATATGGCTATTGAGGATAGCTTAATACTTAATATTCCACACCACTCAACTTATATCCCATTTTATTATTACGACAAAGCTTTTCTTCCGTCCCTATCTGAGTCATCGTACAAGATAGAAAAAAAGAAGAAAGATTTCATAATAGACTATGAACATCTTGTTATGACAGATTGGTATACAGATGAGCTTTTTGATAATAATCTATGTCCTTCTCTTAAAGCTGAAGTTAGTCGACTTCTTTGTGATACTGAGCGTTTTTGTTCTGATGAGGATGAAGAGATGTCTAAGTATGGAATGGGCTTCTATTATACAAAAAGCTTCGATGGAACTCTTATTAAAAATAAAGACAAAATGATAAAAGAATCTATTAAAAAGGAATTCTACAATCCCTATCATAATCGACTAGCGACAAATGTCGAAAATGCGCTAGAAGAAAACAATATTGCTTTAATATTAGATTGCCATTCTTTTAACCCAACAAAGCTTCCTTACGAGAAAAGTAACCATAACTCTTTTGACAGAAAAGAGATATGCATTGGAACAGATAATTATCATACACCAAAGGAATTATTAGAATTAACAAAAAGCTTTTTCTTATCTAAAGGCTATTCTGTTTCATTAAACTACCCTTTTTCAGGTTCTATTGTTCCTCTTCCATTTTATAAAAAAGAAAAAAGAGTTTTATCTATAATGATTGAACTAAATAGATCACTATATTTAATCAAAGACACAAACAAGAAGAATAAGAACTTTGAAGATTTAAAGCAAAACTTAGAGAAACTAGAAGAAGCGCTCATTAGTTTTTTAAATTAACAATTAATGTTTGCACTGAGCATTAAAGATTTGGATAATGAAACTCCATAGAGAATAAAAGGAGAAGAAAAATGCTAAAAGCAGGAACAATTGCACCAGATTTCACGCTAAAAGACTCAAATGGTAATGATGTTAGATTATCTTCATTTAAAGGAAAGAGAGTTATTCTCTACTTCTATCCTAAAGATAGTACTCCTGGATGTACTAAAGAGGCTTGCTCTTTTAGAGATAATAAAACTGAACTCGATAAAACAAACACTGTAATTCTTGGAATAAGTAAGGATTCAGAAGAGAGCCATAGAAGATTTATAGACAGGAACAGTCTTAACTTTACACTTCTCTCTGACCCTGAAGGAACTGTTATTCAAAGTTATGGCGCATGGGGTGAGAAAAAGCTTTATGGAAAAAGCTATATGGGTATCATAAGATCAACATTTGTTATTGATGAAAATGGGATAATAAGCAAGGTATATGACAAAGTTAAAGTTGCAACTCACGCTGAAGATATTCTAAAAGAAATAATGTAATGCTACCCCAATAAATAGAAAAGCAAAACGTATACTTATTGATGAGGAAGAAAGGTGCTAAAAAACAAAGAACTTCTAATTGAAATAGAAGAAGCTCGATATAGTTCAAAAAAGACAGATTCTTTTATTGCTAAATATACGCCTTTCATCAGGAGTGAAGTTTTGAAGCATGGAGTAAAGGGCCAATATCTAGAAAAGAGCGATGAGCTATCTATAGCAATGTTTGCTTTTTATGAAGCAATGCAAAATTATGATAGAAAAAAAGGCAACTTTTTCCCCCTTGCTAAAGTCTACATTCATAATAGACTTGTAGATTATTACAGAAAAAACTTTGACAATAACATAGTTTCTTTAGACGAAAAAACCAATAAAAATGACAGTGCTTCTCTTCTTGATTCTCTCAAAGATGATTCTAATCATGTTGAGTTAAGTTTTGATAGAGAATGCACAAAAGAAGAGATTATTGAATTCAAGAAAACACTTTCTCAATACAACCTTACCTTTTCAGATATTGCCGATAATTCACCCAAGCAAAAGCGAACAATGGACATCTGCCTAGGTGCTCTTGAATTTGCAAAAGAAAATAGAGAAATACTAGATACCTTAGTAGAAACAAAGAAATTACCTCTTTCAACATTAACAACAAAAGGTGGCTTTGATCGAAAAACGCTAGAACGACATAGGAAATACTTAGTTGGAATTTTCCTAGCTTTTACCAATGGTTTTGTTATTATTCGTGGGCATCTTTGTCAAATGAAGAGGGAAAACCAATGAAAGAGAGCAAGTATTTAATTCTTGAAGTTCATCCCGCTTATGCCATTGCACTAGAAAATAATGGGAGAGTAATAAAAGTTGCTAATATGGGCTTTCTTATTGGAGATAGAACAGATTTTGTTTTTGAGCTTAATAAGGAAGAAAAAATTCCATTCCTAAAGCGTAAAATCTTCAAAATATACAGTTATTTATTATCTCTCATTACAACCTTTGTCTTTTTTTGGCAAATGCTACTCTACCCTGTTGGTGCAATTAGAATAAGCATCAACCCATCTTTTGAGATGTCAATCAACAGAATTAACCATGTTATTAGCATTAAGCCATTAAATGGAGATGGAAAAGATTTTATTCAAGGTGTTAAGTACC
Organism: Candidatus Ornithospirochaeta sp.; assembly: GCA_050874025.1. Classification (GTDB taxonomy): domain Bacteria; phylum Spirochaetota; class Spirochaetia; order Sphaerochaetales; family Sphaerochaetaceae; genus Ornithospirochaeta. The sequence goes on along the minus strand of JBNMJW010000047.1, from coordinate 10,339 downwards.
GAATGAAAGATACAGATACTGTTACAAAAGAACTTATACTTAAAGCAGAACATGATGGGTATTTAAACGAAGAAAAAACAATCAAAGTTGAAGCTTTAAGTAAAAACGAAAAATGGAAAGACAATGCTGAAAAGCATATTCTTTCAACAATTAGTAATGCATCTCCAGATGACATAAAAATTACTATCTTAGCCCCATCAGAAATAGATGATGCAAATATTAATTTAAGTCATGAAATAAAGGATTTCGATTTAGATGACGATGATTTAGATGACGATGATTTAGATGACGATGATGATTCTGACGATGATGATTCTGACGATGACGATTCTGACGATGACGATTCTGACGATGATGATTCTGACGATGATGATTCTGACGATGATGATTCTGATGATGATGATTCAGATGATGATTTAGACGACGATGTTTCTGACGACGATGATTCTGACGACGATGATTCTGACGATGATGATTCTGACGATGATGATTCTGACGATGACGATTCTGACGATGACGATTCTGACGATGACGATTCTGACGATGACGATTCTGACGATGATGATTCTGACGATGACGATTCTGACGATGACGATTCTGATGACGACGATTCTGATGACGACGATTCTGATGATGACGATTCTGACGATGATTCTGACGATGATTCTGATAATGAAGATAATGAAGACGACTAAATGTTTTTAAGTTAGGCCATTAAGAATTTCATATTTCAAATAAAATTAAAAAAAAGATTGGCTACCCTACTTTCTCCAATTTTCATTCGTACTCTACTAATAAAAAAGAATATTTATGGAGAAAGATATGAAAAAAAGTTTTAGTTTAGTTTTAACCATCTTATTAGTCACAATTCTATTATTCGCTAGTTGCGAAAATGGAAGCAAATTAACTAGCTCAACAAAAACAGTAAGAGTTATCGGTACAGCAGTCGAAAAAGATAAGAGATCTCTATCTGAAAACATTACTATTGATTCAGTTGATAAAATTATCATCGAAGGGAAAGATATTACAAATGAACTAAAGCCTGTCAAAACCAATGTCAAAGCTGGAGACAACAATGTTGAATTTAGAACAAAAGTTGTAGTTTCAGGAGAGACTTCTTTTGAAGCGAGTGCTAGAAAAGGTTATGTCTTTGATAGTTGGGATATCCTCGATTTAGATGAGGAATATGCAAGCGAAGCTTATCTAGATAGAATCGAAGATTGGCTTGAAAGTAACAATCTTGAACATAGTGAAAAGCTAGAAAATGTTCCAGCTGAATATATTCCATATCTTGTTGCAGAATATGACAATGGTTTCTATATTGACCTAGATACATTAGAAACTATAGTTGGAGAAGGGACAAAAGATAGCCCATTCTCAGTTGATGAGTTCATTAATCACGCTCAAACATATAACAAGGATGAACTAACTCTTGTTATTTCTGGAACTAATGAAGTCCAATTCAGTAAGCTTATTAATGAATTAAATAAAATGAAAAATCTAGAAGAAGTGAAAATCAAAACAACAGAAGGTATTTTTTTGTCTACTCTACCGACAATTACATCAGAAGAGATTACTTTTTCTGGAATAACTTTTACAGATGAACTTGTTATTGATAACAAAGATGTTGAATATGAATTTAAAAACTGTTCTTTTAATAGCCTAACAATCAAAAATGCTAACGAAATATCTATAGAAGATAGCAAAGCTTCAATTATAACCATCTATTCAGGAGAAGAAATTGAGATTGAAAATATGGAAATAGGAAAGCTAGATTTAAGCAACATGACTAAAGGAGACGTAGAATTAAAGAGAGTTAAATATACTGAGTATTTTGAACCAAAGACAAAAGATGTAGAAATTGAAATAAAGTAAGACACATCTATTAAAAGAGCCTCCTATTTTTCTACACCCATTAGGAGGCTTTTGTTTTTTAAACAAAATAGATTCTACTCACAAAAACTTAATCTCATTATATCACAACTTACGTCAGTCCCATTTATCTTCATAAAGCCATCAAATGTCCCAATTTTTTTAAAGCCAAATTTTTCGTAAAGAGCAATTGCCCTCTCATTATCACTTCTAACTTCTAAAGAAATAATTTCAACTTTAGCAGTGTTTTTTGCAAAATCAAGAATTTCCTCTAAAAAACGAGTACCTATATGCTTACCCCACATAGATTTTCTAACGGAAATGCTAATCTCTCCTCTATGAGTGTATACAACACGATAAAAGAGAAACAAAGCCGCGATTAAGGAGAGATGTCACCACGATTAAGGAGAGACACATATCTCCCATATTTCAGTCGGACATAGAAGCGTAGTTATTAAGCAGAGTACATGTTATAAGTGATAGATAAATGTATGATTAGAAATATGAATTTTTAATCTTTATATATAAATAGTTGAACAGAAAGCTGACCAAACAACATGTACATAAGTGGTTACGCTATAAATAAAGAACAAGACAATTTTGACATATGTACAACAAGTACAGGGTAGTCTCTATGCAGTTTTAAGTTTGACTGATGGAGCTCTCTCAGGTAATAAACATCGATTCATCCATTAAAATGGAGAAATCTAAATAATGGAGGTCTAACGATGTTAGATTACAGAAAGATGATGCTACTCTATGAAAGAGGGAGCACCAAGAACAACCTTGCAGAGATATTTAACTGTAAGTGGAAAACGGTTGATCGGGCGATAACCCGAATTCAAGAAAGATGGGGGAATCTAGATTCCATACCTAGCGATCTCTCAAATGATGCAATCAAAGAAGAAATTCTAAAGCCCACAAGAGAAGCAGATGGAAATTATCTTCAGCCAGACTTTTCTGTGCTAAGCAAGAATGATCTTAAGAGCATGAATGGTGATCTGTGGGTTTCTTATTGCGATGAAGCACGAAAACAAGGTAAACAAGCATACCAGCTGACAAAATTTAATGAGCTTCTTGCTTCTTACAAGAAGTCGAAAGATATTTCATATTCTCAGATGCATGAGCCAGGATTAGCCTGTCAGGTTGATTGGACAGGCGATTATGGACATTACATGGATGATGATACAGGGGAATGGATAGATGTGCATGTTATTGTCATTTCTCTTCCTTATAGTGGATATTTCTATGCAGAAGGCTTTCTTGACGAGAAGATGGATTCGTTTCTATGTGGGCATGCTCATGCATTTGAGTTCTTTGGAGGTGTTACACCTCTCACAATTCCCGATAACTGTGCTACCGCTACCGATAGAAAAACAGGGATTCTAAATACTCAGTACACAGAGTTTCTAGATTATTATGGGACATTACCTAAGCCGACAAGGGTGAAGGCGCCAAAAGACAAAGGCTCCGTTGAGGCTCATGTAAAGGTTGTCGAAAAAAGTATATTGCCGAAGCTCGATAAACTGCCGATTCTGTCGCTAGAAGAATACAACCGTTTCCTTATTGATAAGGTAATTGAGAAGAACAGTGACAAGAAGGCAAAAAATGATGAAAGCCGATTAGACATATTCAAGAGAGAGGAAAAGACAAGACTGCAGCCACTTCCCGAAAAGCCATTCCATAAAATAATCGAGAAGAAAGCAACAGTCTCGAGAGATTTTCATCTACAATATTGTAACGCCTTTTATAGTGTTCCTGTCGATTATGTAGGACAAATAGTAAACGTAAGGGATGACGATTATACAATCAAGATATACTCAGAGAAGAATGTCCTTATTGCGGAGCATCGAAAAGCCACAAGAAAATGGCAGAAATGTACAGATGAAAAACATGTTCCAAAAGGTCATGATTATGATGATAAGGCATACTCTTTAGACTACTTTCTTGCGTGGGCAGGTAAATATGGGCCAAACACTGTGAAACTGTGTCAAGTTATAGTTAATGACTTCAAATTTCCAGTTCAGTCATTCAGAACACTAAGAGCAATCCTGAGTAAAGCACATGGGTGTAATAATGCGCTAGCTATAGAAGAAGCTGCAAAGAATTGTTATCTCAATGGAACTCACTCCTCTAAAGGATTCTCAGCCATACTTACTGCTGTCACTTCTAGGCAGGAAGAAGATGATAAAGAACAGTTTGATCTCAATTCTCTATATTGTACACGCTATAAGGAGGATAAAGAAAATGACTGATCAATGTAAGAAAATAGTAGATACCCTAGAACGCCTTGGGTTTCCTCTCTCAATAACTGATGAGGATAGATATTGTGACCCCATTGCTGTCATAAACGATGAGCTGATAAAAATTGCGGTGGAAAGAGAAAATAAAATCTTTGATAATCGTTTTAAACTCTCAAAAATGCCTGATGCTACTTTTCTTAGAGATTATTACGACAATTCCGACAGAAAGCTCGATACTTCCCTTCTTAAAGAACTGTTGTCACTTGCTTTCATGAAAGGCGAAAAGAAAGAAAACATTGTCCTGTGGGGAAGTGCTGGGACTGGAAAGACCTGGATAGCCGAACTCATCGCTACTGAGGCCTGCAAAAAAGGTAAAAGAGTGAGATGGGTGTCATTTCCTAGCATGTACAGAGAACTTGAGAGCTTAAAGAAGAAAGATAGCCAAAAGTTTGAGACTAAGCTCACTTATTACAGCAAGTTCGATCTTCTCTGTATAGATGAATTTCTCAACTATACTCTGGATGATCCATTCTTGATACAAGAGTTGTTTGATAGGATTAAGCTTATGAAACGATGTTCTCTGATAATCTGTTCTCAGATTAACCCATACGACTGGGTTAAAGTCTTCAGTGTCTCTGGTATTGGAGAGTCATCTCGAGGACGTATCCTTGAACACTGTAAAAACATAAACTTACAAGGACCCGATTTAAGAATAAAAGCTAGAAATTGATTTTTATAGGGGCTCAAATGGGCCCCTCTATTCTTCACAAATTCCTGTCTCTCCTTAATCGCGTTTTCATCTCCCTTTAATCGCGGCGCACCTTCCCTTTAAACGCGTTGTATACATATGAGAGAGCCTCTGCTTAGTAAAGGTTGAAAAAACAGCTGTACCAACAATTTCTTCATCATCATCTATAGCAACAAGGTAAAGTTGTCTCGTTGAAGAATAGAAACCTTCTAAGTATTCTATTTCTTTTTCAACAGTTATTGGTACGCCTTCTTTGCCAAAGGTAAGATTATCAGTCTCAGAGCCAATTAGTTTGCAATATGACAGTATTTTTTCTGCATCAGATGAAATAGCTTTTCTTATTTTAACCATAAACCGAGTCCTCTTCTTTTTGTGCTCAATAGTATCGTTTTTTAAATCAAAACACTACCCTATTTTTGTCTTTAATAAAGTACGAAATAGGCTCAAAATCATTTAAGGTGGTTTCAAGAAACTAAGAGCTGACCATTTTTATCTCTCTATTAAGTAAATAGTCTGTTTTGAGGCAATCTTGTTGTTCTTTTTCGTTCGAGGTTTATATACCTTTTTTACATATAACGAACTCTTATTTGAATATGGTCTATAAACAACAGTGATGCATGTTTAAGTATTGTTTCTTTATTCTTGTGTATATGAATTCCTTCATATCCGCAAGAAGGACACTTAGTAATCCTATTAGGAAGAACATAATCATAGGTTATGATTCAGATTCCTTTTATAAATTCAATCTCATAATTTGTTGAATGATTGTGTGAACTACTATCAATAAAAAACGTTGGTGTGGTATTATCCATATGGTCGTTTTCTTTTTTTGTGTGTTTTAGATTATAGGAAATCGCCCTCTTTTTCCTTCTATAAAATCTCCCTCGCTTACAACTTATGCTTTTAAATACCACCAAAAAGATATTGACCTTTTTTTTGCTCGTGCAACAGCCCCGTATGGTTATTCTTTAACAGCCCCACTAGTTAAACCAGATATGAAGTATCGCTGTAAGAAAACGAATATAATAGTTACAGGAATTGCAGCAACAATTGATGCACTCATCATTGCCGACCAATTGGTACTTGCTTCTCCTAGGTATGTCATAACTAAACCTGGTGCTAATGTTCTTCTAGAAGGATCAGTGACGAGCGTCATAGAGTACAATAAGTCATTCCATGACCAAACAAAGCCATAGATAGCAATACTAATCATTCCAGGAACAGCCATAGGAAAGACAATCTTTCTCATAATAGTTAAGTTCTTAGCACCATCTACTTTAGCGCTTTCTATTAAAGAGTCCGGAAGAGAATCAAATAGCTATTTAGTGTCCAAGTTCCAACAGGAAGTGTGAATACTACAATGTTCAAGCTGATTTCCCCTTCCTATTCTGTAACTTCCGATTTGCCTCTTTCTTCGCAATTATACATCAACAAATATTATTGTAAAGTAAAGAGCAAGACATTCCCTGACTTGCTCTCCATCATGTTATTTTACTAGTAAATTATCTCTTTATCCACAATCTCCCTTGCACACACCTGTATGTTATTTATTCTACCTACCCATTCTAATACGTTATCTGCCTTTAACTGTTCTGTAATTCCCTGTGTCTGTTCCTCTATATCTGCCAGATAACTGTTCAGTCTGCCACTCATCAGCAAATCCAGATATACGCTCCTGCGGTATTCTTTCAAATACTGCAAATGTCTTTATCCCCATACTTCAACAAATCTCGGTTTTTCTTCCTCCGGTAAGGTAAGGTTTGGTATAAGGTAATCCCCGCATCTTACATAAGTGCCACAAACCTGCATAAACACTGGATTTTTAAAGCATTTCAAATTATTCCAATTCTATAGTTGCTGGTGGTTTAGAAGTAATATCATAAAAGACTCTATTAACATGCTTTACTTCACCCACTATTCGAGATGAGGCTCTATCTAATAGCTCATAGTCTATTCGACTCCAAGTAGCTGTCATAAAATCTGAAGTATTAACAGCTCTAAGAGCTATAGCATAATCATAGCTTCTTTCGTCTCCCATAACACCTACACTCTTTAGATTTGTTAGAGCTGCAAAATACTGGCTAGGAGCATCTTTATATCCCTTTTTCGTCATCTCTTCTCTAAAGATTGCATCTGCTTCTCTTACAATCTCTAGCTTTTCCTTTGTAACCTCTCCTATAATTCTTATCGCAAGTCCAGGACCAGGAAAAGGTTGTCTCATTACGATGTTTTCAGGTAATCCTAGTTCTTTACCTAGTTGTCTCACTTCATCTTTAAAGAGCATTCTAAGTGGCTCAATAATCTCATCAAATGCAACAACCGAAGGAAGTCCGCCTACATTATGGTGGCTTTTAATTACAGCACTTTCTCCCCCTAGTCCACTCTCAACTACATCTGGATAGATTGTACCTTGTGCAAGAAAATCAACTTTGCCAATCTTCTTTGCCTCTTCTTCAAATACTCTAATAAAGGTTTCACCTATAATTTTTCTTTTTTTCTCTGGCTCTTCAACACCTTTTAAAAGAGAAAGGAATCTATCTGAAGCATCAACTCTTCTAATGTCTGCACTAAAGAGGCTCTTCATGACGCTTTCAACTTCATCGCCTTCATTCTTTCTCAGTAGACCATGATCAACAAATATGCATGTTAGATTAGGACCAACAGCTTTGCTTAAAAGAGCGGCGCACACTGTAGAGTCAACACCACCAGAAAGTGCAAGTAATACCCTCTTATCTCCTATCTTATCTTTACACATTTCAAGCGCTGACTCAGCATAACTCTTCATTGTCCATTCTTTAGTAAAATGACATATTTCAAAGAGGAAATTATCGAGAATTCTTTTACCATATTCTGTGTGAACAACTTCAGGATGAAATTGTACGCCATAAAGTAAATAATCGGAGCTTTCGATAGCAGCATTAGTGCAAGAAGATGTTGATGCAATTGTCTTAAATGAAGGAGGAAGACTTTCTACCTCAACTCCATGGCTCATCCAAACAACACTCTCTGTAGGCACACAAGAAAAGAGAGCTGATTCTTTATGAGAAAGAATTACCTTTCCATATTCTCTCTTTTCAGCTCTTTTACATTTGCCTCCGAGAGCATAAACCATCAATTGCATTCCATAGCATATTCCTAAAACAGGAATACCCATAGAAAAAATTGATTCATCTATGCTCGGAGAGTTTTCTTCAAAAACAGTAGCAGGACCACCTGTAAGAATAATTGCATCAGGGTTAAATGCTTTTATTTCTTCAAGTTTTATCTTGTAACTTTTGATTTCACAATACACTCCGCTCTGCCTTACTCTTCTGGCAATAAGTAAGTTATATTGGCCACCAAAATCTATTATTAAAACCTTTTTCATTTTTCTTCCTCTCTAAAGACTAGAGTTCCGTCATCATTTATTTTATCGATAATTGCTAAAGCTTTGTAATTTATACCCTTTGCTCGAAGATTATCTCCTCCACCTTGGAAGCCCTTCTCTATTGCAATTCCTACACCTTCTAGATGGCATTTAGCCTCTTCTACTATATCGAGTAGACCTTGCACAGCATTTCCTTTAGCCATAAAGTCATCGATAATTAATACATTATCTGTGCTCTTTAACCATTCTTTAGAAACAATCAATGTAAACTTTTTTTTGTATGTATATGACCATACCTCACTTTTGAATAGTCCGCTTTCAATATTATCACTCTTAGCTTTTTTAGCAAAAATAAGTGGTACTCCATATTCTTCGGCACATACAGTTGCCAATGGAATACCACTTGCTTCGGCTGTTAAGACAACAGATACCTTTTCTGTGTCAAAATAAGCCTTAAAAGCCTTCGCTATCTCCCTGAGAAGAAGCGTATCTACACGATGGTTCAAAAAGCCATCTACCTTAATAATGTTTCCAGGGAGGACCTTTCCTTCCTTGACAATTCTTTCTTGAAGTAATTGCATGTAAGACCTTTGAAATATTAAGAATATTAAAAATCTCTAACATAATAACCAATAAATAACAACCGATTTTCAGTTTTTCGTTTTCGATTTTACAATTCGATTTTTTGACAAAAAAAATCCTTGCCGTTAAGCAAGGAAAAAGCGGCGGACGGGAATCGGACCCGCGTGACCCACCTTGGCAAGGTGGTGCGTAACCACTACGCTACCGCCGCAAGAATTTTTTGGTATGCGAGCGGAGGGACTCGAACCCTCACACCGAGGCACTAGATCCTAAGTCTAGCGTGTATACCGACTTCACCACGCTCGCGCGTTGAAATATGAGCCGCAAAGGGATCGAACCTTTGACCCACAGATTAAGAGTCTGTTGCTCTACCAGCTGAGCTAGCGGCCCATTTATGAAATTGCGCCCTGCAGGACTCGAACCTGCAACCTGCGGATTCGAAGTCCGACGCTCTATCCATTGAGCTAAGAGCGCCCTCCCTCCCAAGAGTTGGAAGCAAAGGGTGGAAGAAGGGGCTCGAACCCTCGACAACCAGATCCACAATCTGGCGCTCTACCACTGAACTACTTCCACCATGTTTGGTAGCAATGCGTTCGCCATTGCAATTTCAACAAGAGAGACTATAAAGAAACTATCTTTTTGTGTCAACATAATATTAACAAAAAAGTTATTTTTCTTTTCACTTTTCGCCTTTTATGCGATTTTCAACCTCATTTAGCTCGCTTTTGTTCCTCTTCTCTCCTCCTCGTCTATTACTTCTTATAATTGCAACAGTCGTTTTCCATTCAATTGTTTTATTTTTAAATGCATCAATAAACGATGATTTATCTACAGAATAGTTTTTGTAAGTATTATCATACCAACTCAGAATTTGTTCTTCAGAAATAAAGCGAGGCTCAACCATTTCTTTATAGGAAATTGATGCTTTTTCGAAAATATATTTTACTTCCGCCTCTAATTCAACTTTCGTCCAAGAAAAAAGTGGATTTTCTAATGAATATAAAGCTCCTTCACATTTTAATAATTCTTCTTTTAATTCACCTTGAGCAAAATCAGATAATCGAGAAGAAAGCGAAGGGATTGTTTCAATTAAAGCACACTCTCCATCTCCCTCTAACCTACTCTTAATGAGAGCTAGTACAGCTTTGTTTTCAGGTAAACGTGAAAGAATGTTCCTGCCACTTATTGCCCCGAATTTCATCTTTTCATCAATTAATGAAAAAGACTCTAAAGGTGTAGATACAATTACTTCAGGTCTTAATAGGTCATCCATCTCTTTTGAGAAGTGATCTATCACATCCTTTTGTTCTCTTTTTTGTACTGTCGCAATTGATAAACCCTCAGGATTCTTTCTCATCAGAGGATATAATAAAAGTCCATTAGATGCATTTAGAACAAGAACATTTTCATGTCGTCTCAAATCTAAGTCTTTATATAGCAAATCTACCAAAGCTAATAGATATGCTGGACGCTGAGACATGGCCCTTGTAATCCAAATATCTCTAGCTTTTGAGAATGGAGTAAATG
>JBNMJW010000046.1:0-14067 GCA_050874025.1 Candidatus Ornithospirochaeta sp. | reverse complement strand
TTCCTTAATCTATTTCGTAGAACTGGTACACCGTACAAGAATAAAAAAGGAGTAACCATCTCTGTCCCTGTAACTGGTTTGGGTAGTGTTCCTGTTGTTTCTTCTTTCTCGATTAAGGACTTAGCATTAAGACAAGGTTACTTGTTTTGAAGAGGAGGGGCCATCCCCTCCTTGTTTGATTTTTATCTTTAGCGTGGAACTATTCTTTTGTTAATGCACTCTTTTATTGTTAGAAAAAATTAATTACTAGTCACACACTTTAGTTCTCCCTGTCCTTCTTCTATTTATTTTCAATTAAAAAAGATAACTCAAACTTTGAAAAGTATTTCTTTGTAAGCTTCTTGACTTCTAAAAAATGAATTAATATCTTTGCATTTATTGGAGAATAAAATGAAGGAAGTTAATTACCAAACAAAAGGTGTTTGCGCACGCACAATACATTTTACGCTAGATGATAACAATAAGATTCATAATCTTAGTTTTGAAGGTGGTTGCAACGGCAACTTGAAAGCAATTGGTAAATTATGTGAGGGAAAGGATGCAAAAGAGATTGCTTCTATTCTCGAAGGAAATACTTGCGGTTTTAAACCAACCAGTTGTGCAGATCAACTTGCAAAGGCAATCAAAGCAAACATTTAAAAAGGACTGCAATTAGCAGTCCTCTTTTTTTGCTTGTTAGAAGCGAATGTGGCTGAATGCCTTGTTTGCTTCTGCCATGCGGTGTACATCTTCCTTTTTCTTGAAAGCTGAACCAGTTGAGTTGTATGCATCGATTAACTCGTCTGCAAGCTTATCAGCCATAGTCTTTCCGCCTCTATTTCTTGCTGCTGTGATAATCCATCTCATAGCAAGAGCTTCACGTCTAGACTCTCTGATTTCAGTTGGTACCTGATAAGTTGCACCACCAACTCTTCTTGACTTGACCTCAACGGCTGGCTTTACATTCTCTAAAGCCTTGTTAAAGACATCAATTTCTTTCTCGTTTGTCTTTTCAGCAATCTTCTTGAGTGCATCATAGACAATCTTTGCAGAAGTAGACTTCTTTCCACTTACCATCATGCGACAGATAAGCTTTTCTACTGTTTTGCTGTTATATACTGCGTCAGGGGTTACTTTTCTGACAGGAGTTTTTTCTCTACTCATTTTTCCTTACCTCCTATCAAGCCTTTGGCCTCTTAGCACCATACTTAGAACGGCTTCTCTTTCTGTCTGCTACACCAAGTGTATCCTTGCTACCACGAACAATGTGATATCTAACACCAGGGAGGTCCTTTACCCTTCCGCCTCTGATAAGAACAACAGAGTGTTCCTGGAGGTTGTGTCCAATACCTGGAATGTAAGCTGTTACTTCAATTCCATTGGATAGACGGACTCTGGCAACCTTTCTGAGAGCAGAGTTAGGCTTCTTAGGTGTAACTGTCATGACTCTTGTACATACACCTCTTTTCTGTGGGCATCCCTCAAGAGCTGGGGATTTTGTCTTCTGTTTAGAAGTACTTCTGCCCTTTCTAATTAGCTGATTAATTGTAGGCATCTTATTGACGCTCCTTTACTTTTGATTCACTTGTCTCACACCAAGGGAATCTGTCCCGCACAAGCGGGACGTATTAAAAACTGCAGTCAGCATGAGAAGACAGCAAGATTGGTTTGAGGAAACCGCCAACAGGCTTATTCCTCATCTGTCATAACCTCTCCTATTTCTCTGTCATCTCCTACAGTCTTCATTTCTGCAAGATCCTCGAAGTCAGTGTCATCTTCAACTACAGAAGCAAATTCTCTGTTAGCATCTTTAATCTTCTGTTCTTCAAGTAAATGTTGATCCTCTGTTAGAACAATATCTTTGTATCCAACAAATCCAGTTCCTGCTGGGATAAGCTTACCGATAATAACGTTCTCCTTGAGGCCTCTCAACTCATCTGTTTTACCAGCAATAGCTGCTTCTGTCAATGTCTGAACAGTATGAGCAAACGATGCACCTGAGATAAATGACTCACTATTTCTAGCTGCATCAGATACACCACTTAGGCAAGGCCTACCAATAGCTGGTACAAGACCTTCAGCTTTTGCTCTCTCATTCTCTTTCAAGAATTCAAGTTTATCGACCTTCTGGTTTTCGATGAACTTCGTATCGTTACTTCTAACAATCTCTACTGTTCTAAGCATCTGTCTGATGATAATAGAAAGATGCTTTTCGTTAATTTCAATATCCTGTTCACGATAGACATTCTGAATAGCCTTAACAAGGAATGAAAGAACGGCTGTCTCACCCTGTACAGTTAATACTTCTCTAGAGTTAACTGGAGCATCACAAAGCTTATCCCCACACTTAACATCATCACCCTCTCTGACAAGAATGACAATACCTTGTGTAGGAACCTTATGATTATGTCTAAAGCTCTTACCATCAGCAGCCTTCTCTGGATAGATTTCTGCTAACTTGTCAAGAATTGTTATCTTTGCATAACCCTTCTCAATCTTAATCTTTTCAACCTTACCAGAAACATGAGCTATAACTGTGTAGTTCTCAGTTGCTGTTTTTGTGGCATCAAAGAGACTATTAACAAGTGGAAGACCACCAGCAATATCCTTAGACTTAGAAGCATCTTCTTTTGGAGCTGAAGAAATAACGTCACCGGCATGTACGGCTGTTCCAACATCCTGAACGTGCATGATTGATCCACCAAGAACTGTATAAGCCTTTGATGAGCCATCTTTGAGTTCAACGATAACTGTTGGGTTGTACTTACCTAACTTATCACGAGATACTGTATGCCATTCCTTTACGCCTGATGCATGGTTCTCAACAACAAGATAAGACTTTCTTGCAACGAAGTCCCTCATTTCGACAATTGTACTGTCTTCTTCGGCAATAATAAGTTCGTTGAATGGGTCGAATGTATAAACAACTTCTCCGGCTGGAATAATTGCGCCATTATCGACATCGTCAGAAAGAATTGCTCCTACAGGGATTTCTTCATCTGAAGTTGAACCAATAACGAATGTTCTATCATTAGCAATCAAAAGCTTACCATTATACTTAGATATAACATCTTTATTTGAAAGATCCTTGTAGAATGCATAGCCCTTACCAACGTTAGCACCATTCTCAACAAGAAGAGAGGAATACTTACCCGTGATTTCTTCCAATATCTTTGTAACTGTGAATCTACTCTTTCTTGGGAATATTCTCTTTCCTTCTCTGTTTACAACAAAGAGGTTAGAGTTAATTCCATCGATAATTACAGGGTAATCAAAAGACTTCTCGTTTGAAGATACTGTTGCAATACCACCGGCATGGAATGTTCTCATTGTAAGCTGAGTACCTGGCTGGCCAATAGACTGAGCAGCAACAACACCAACAGCTTCACCAATTTCAACTGTCTTGTTTGTCGCGTAGTTACGACCATAACACTTCTTACATACACCATGATCGGCTTCACATGTTAAGACACTTCTAATTAATACCTTTTCAACACCTGCATCTTCAATTCTAGCAGCCATCTCATTAGTAATAAGCTCGTTAGCCTTTGCTAATACAACTGGCTTTCCATTCTCATCCTTTAAGAATGGGTGAAGAATATCATCTACAGGGAATGCACCTGCAATCTTGCTCTCAAGTGTTTCGTTTTTAGCGGCATCAGCACTTACCCAAATACCGTTGATTGTATGACAATCTTCCATTGTGACAACGACATCCTGAGCGACATCAACAAGCTTTCTTGTCAAATAACCAGCACGAGCTGTCTTAAGAGCTGTATCTGTAAGACCCTTTCTTGCTCCGTTAGAAGAGAAGAAGAATTCGATGATAGACAATCCTTCCTTGAAGTTTGACTTAACTGGAAGCTCAATGTTATCACCATTTGGTTTTGTCATGATTCCTCTCATGGCACCAAGCTGTGAAATCTGCTTTGAAGAACCTCTCGCACCAGAGTCAGCCATCATATATAGAGGGTTGAAACCATGCTGGTCCTGCTTCATCTCTTTCATCAATAGGTCTGTTAACTCATTCTTTGTATTGTTCCAAAGTGAGATAACCTTACTCTTCTTTTCTTCTTCAGAAATTGTACCAGCAAGGAGCTGATTCTTAATATGAGCTTCTTCTGCTTCTGCTTTAGCAATTAAATCTTTCTTACCAGCAGGAACAATCATGTCACTAAGACCAATTGTTGCGCCGAAGATTGTTGCATATCTGTATCCAAGATCCTTTACAGAATCAAGTAATTCAACAGCAACAGATGGCTTGTCATGGTTAAGTGTAGCTGTAATAAGTTTCTTAAGCTGCTTATCACCAAGACAGTAATTCTGGAATGGAAGACCAACAGGGATAGAAGAATTGAAAATTATTCTACCTGGTGTTGTTTCTGTCCATTTTACTCCATCAGAAACAGTTTTGTTGCCCTTTTCATCAATTATCTCAAGGCCCTTTCTTAAGCGATAAAGAATCTTTTCGTTGTAAGAAATACTGTTAGCATCAATAGCTGCTTCAATTTCGCTAAGAGAATCATAATGCTTACGCTTCTGGCCTCTATCGAGATCTGTTCTTTCCTTAGTTAGATAGTAAATACCTAAGACCATATCCTGAGAAGGGAATGCAATAGGCTTACCATTTGCTGGGTCAAGAAGGTTTGTTGTTGAAAGCATAAGTGTCCAACACTCAAGCTGTGCAGCTTCAGAGAGTGGAACGTGTATAGCCATCTGGTCTCCATCGAAGTCAGCATTGAATGCATGACAAACAAGTGGATGGAGCTTTAAAGCCTTACCATCAACAAGAACTGGCTCAAATGCCTGGAATCCAAGACGGTGCAGCGTTGGAGCTCTGTTGAGCATAACTGGATGCTCTTTTACTACATCTTCCAAGATACCCCATACTTCAGGAGCGCCCTCTTCTACCATTACTTTTGCTTTCTTGACATTTGGTGCAATACCATTGTCATGTAGCTTTCTGATTAAGAATGGCTTGAAGAGTTCTAGTGCCATTAATGAAGGCACACCACACTGGTGCATCTTTAACTCTGGTCCAACAACAATTACAGAACGACCAGAATAGTCAACACGCTTACCTAAGAGGTTCTGTCTAAATCTACCCTGCTTACCCTTTAACTGGTCTGCAAGTGACTTAAGATCTCTCTTAGAAGCACCCTTAGCTGGATTTTCAACCTTACCATTATCTAAGAGACAATCGACAGCTTCCTGGAGCATTCTCTTTTCATTTCTAACAATAATGTCTGGAGCCTGAATACTAATTAAGCGCTGGAGACGATTATTTCTATTGATAACTCTTCTATATAATTCGTTAAGGTCTGTTGTTGCAAATCTACCACCATCAAGCTGGACCATAGGTCTTAAATCTGGTGGAATAACAGGAAGAACAGTAAGAATCATCCATTCAGGCTGGTTTCCTGAATCAATAAACCATGTGCAATATTTGATAACAGATGCTGCTTTCTTAGCTTCTCCACTATCTGTCTTACCATTCTTTTTGATGATATCAGCAAGAATTTCTCTGTTCTTTTCTCTGAGTGCTTCTAAGTCAAGTCCCTTTAAGAGTTCGTAGATAGCTTCAGCTCCCATTCCTGCCTTAAAAGAGTCCTCTCCATACTTTGCTGTATATTCATCATATTCAGCTTCTGAAAGTACCTGGCACTTAGATAACTCATCAATCTGACCTGGGTCAATTACAACATAAGACTCATACTTGAAGATAGAGTTGAAGTCAGCCTTCTTCATCTCCAAGAGGTAGCTCATGATAGAAGGTTGAGATTTGTAGAACCAAACATGAGCTACAGGAGTAGCAAGCTTTATGTGACCACAACGCTCTCTTCTAACCTTCTTTTCTGTGACTTCAACACCACAGCGCTCACAGACAGTTCCTTTATATCTCTTACTCTTAAACTTACCACACCAGCACTCCCAGTCTCTGGTAGTACCAAAAATACGCTCACAGAAGAGACCATCTCGCTCTGGTCTAAGAGAACGATAGTTGATTGTCTCTGGCTTCTTTACTTCACCATAGGACCAAGAGAGAATCTGGTCTGGGGACGCAATCTTTATTCTTAATGTATTAATGTCATGTGTATCGCTCATCCCTTACCTCCTATTGATTGTTTCTTTCCTTTTCAGCTTTATTAATAAGCTCCCTATCTCTCTCTGTAAGAGGGATAAGCTTTCCATTTTCATCATAAGCAGCAAGATCTAATGCAAGACCTCTGATGCCCTGACAAAGTACCTTATAGCCTTCTGGTAAATCATCTGGCTGTTCTGCTGGCTCACCCTTAACAATAGCCTGATAGATATTTACTCTTCCCTTCATATCATCTGACTTAACTGTCAAAAGCTCCTGAAGGTTATTTGCAGCACCATAAGCTTCGAATGCCCAAACTTCCATTTCTCCTAATCTCTGGCCACCGAACATAGCCTTACCACCAAGTGGCTGCTGTGTAACAAGAGAATAAGGACCTGTTGCTCTGGCATGCATCTTATCATCAACTAAGTGATGGAGCTTGAGATAGTAGATATATCCACAGAATACCTTATTTACAAATGGAACACCTGTTCGACCATCATAAAGAGTTACCTTACTATCTTTTGGTAAGTTAGCCTTTACCATCTCGTTCTCAATCTGTTCCATTGTTGCAGACTGGAATACAGGAGTCTTATACCAAACATCATTCTTAACAGCAGCCCAACCAAGCTGTGTTTCCATGAGCTGTCCAATATTCATACGAGAAGGTACACCAAGTGGGTTAAGACATACATCAAGTGGAGTACCATCTTCCATGTATGGCATATCTTCCTGAGGAAGTACTCTTGATACAACACCCTTGTTTCCATGTCTACCAGCCATCTTATCACCTTGCTTGAGCTTTCTCTTTGTAGCGATGTAAACCTTTACAGTTTCCAAGCTACCAGGTGTAAGTTCTTCCTTCTTTGTTATTCTCTGAATGTCGATAACTGTACCTTCAACACCGTGAGGCACAACAAGAGAAGCATTCCTTGTATCCTTAGACTTTTCACCAAAGATAGAGTTGAGAAGTTTCTGTTCAGGAGTATTCTCTGTCTCTGTTTTTGGAGTTGTTTTACCAACTAAGATATCACCAGAGTGAACGTATGTACCGATACAAACAATACCATCTGAATCAAGATGTTCAACAGCCTTCTCTGATGTATTTGGAAGGTCTCTTGAGAATCTTTCTTCACCAAGCTTTGTTTCCTTTCTATCTACTTCGTATTCCTTAATATGAATAGATGTGTAGATATCTTCACTTACAACTCTTTCACTAATTAAGACAGCGTCTTCGTAGTTGTAACCATTCCATGGTACGAAGCCAACAAGAATGTTTCTTCCAAGAGCAAGCTCACCATGATCTGTGCTTGGTCCATCTGCTAAGACATCATCTTTCTTAACAACATCACCAACCTTAACAAGAGGTCGCTGATTCATACAAGAATCCTGGTTAGTTATCTCATACTTACGTAATTCATAAACATCCAATTCATTTGGAACAGTTGGATTTGTTGGTTCAACTTTAATTGTTAAAGATGATACATAGACGACCTTACCATCACGTCTAGCTTTAACCATGATTGATGAGTCATAAGCAGTTCTCATCTCCATACCAGTTCCTACTCTAGGAGCTTCTGGAAATACAAGTGGTACAGCCTGACGCTGCATGTTAGATCCCATGAGCGCTCTGTTAGCGTCGTCGTGTTCCAAGAATGGAATGAGAGATGCAGCAACAGATACTACCTGCTTAGGAGATACATCCATCCAATCTATCTCTTCAGGCTTAGCTGTTGAGTAGTCCTGATTAGCACGGACAGATACTTCACCCTTAAGAACAAACTGTCCATCCTTATTCTTCTCTACTGTAGCGTTTCCCTGAGCAATCTTTGCCTTCTCTTCATCGTTAACATCAAGATATGTACATTCATCTGTAACAACACCATTAAGAACCTTTCTGTATGGTGTCTGAATGAAGCCATAATCGTTAATCTTTGCATAGTTAGCAAGAGTAAGAATCAAACCAATGTTTCCACCTTCAGGTGTTTCAATAGGACATATCTTTCCATAATGGGTGTAGTTAACATCTCTAACATCAAAGAGCTGACGAGCATTATCACGCTTAATACCACCCTTAGGACCAATAGCAGAGATTCTTCTCTTATGTGTTAACTCTGCAAGAGGGTTAACCTGATCCATGAACTGAGAAAGCTGAGATGAACCAAAGAACTCTCTGACAGTACCAATGATAGGCTTAATAGAGATAATATCCTGTGGTTTAGCATCATCATCAGAGACATTCATCTTGTCCTTAGCTGCTTTAGCCATCTTGCTAAATGCATCTGCAAGGCTATTCTCTAAAAGCTCTCTTACAGTTCTTACTCTTCTGTTTCCGAGAGAGTCTTCATCATCCTTTGGGAACTTACCATCACCGAAATCCATAATCATACGTGTTGTGCAAATTACGTCATCGATAGTAAGAGTTGTCTCTTTAATATATTTCTCAGTATCAAAACCAAAGAACTTCTTATTAAGTTTATATCTACCAATTTCTGAGAAATCGTATCTATTCTTATCTTTAAAGAAATCTTTGTAATAGTTAATGACCTTATCACTGTCTGTTGTTGTTCTAATGTGCTGAGGAAGGAATGTCTTCCACTTCTCTGCAACATATCCGATATAGAGGTCTTTAAACTCCTTACCTTCTTCTCTGTAAATTCTCTGGCAGTTCTCCCACTTCTCTTTATCAAATGCAAGAGAACGCTTATTGAGGGCAGAAACGTCTCCCTGAATGACTCTATAACAGAAAATCTTTTCCTGCTGAAGTGTCTTTAAAACAGCCATAGAAGGAAGGTCATCAAGATTTGTTTCCTGAGTATCTACAACTTCAATGTCATCAATTCCAGCATTCTTTAATTCCTGAAGGTTAATAGCACCAATTTCGTCACCAGCACAGAAAAGAACGTTACCGTCTTTCCTAATATCTTTGTAAGCAAATCTTGGGAAGTGACCATCATAATCACTCGTGCTAATAAGCTCAGAAGAATAGAACTGACTAACAATGCTATCTCTTGTTTCAAGTCCAAGCATTCTCATAAAGAATGTTACAGGGATAGCAATTTTCTTAAATGACTGTGTATCATCCTTGCTTCTTGGGGATGTAGCATAGATGAGGTTATGGATAGCACCATAGATGAGAGTTTCTTTGTTCTTCTTTCCATCATCAGCGCCATCAACCTTATAGTCTACTTTGTTTTCCTTATCATCAACATTTGTTCTTTCGAATACAAATGAAAGCATAGAACCAAGGTATGGATATAAGTTAGCAGCAAAAAGTGAGCTCTTAAGACCTTTTTTGTTCATATTCTTAAATATGACACCAGGGCTACGAACAATAGATGATACTATTACTCTTTCAGAGCCGTTAATTATGAACGTACCACGATCAGTCATGACTGGGAATTCACCGAAAAAGATTTCTTTTTCCTGAATTACACCACCCTTCTTTTCAAGCTGAATTTTTACCTTTACAGGTACACCAAATGTTGATCCTTTTCTTTTGCATTCAGATTCTGACTTCATTGCAAATACATCAGTAGGATCTACAGAATAGCCTGCATATCTTACAGTCATTCCACCATTAGGTGCTTCTATTGGGAAATATGTCTGGAAAAGATGTTCGAGTCCGAACTTTGGGTCTGGCTCCTCGCCATGCATTATCTTATCGAGCTGCAAAAAATCTTTGTATGATGCAGTCTGAATTTCTACTAGATTTGGAACAGGATACTCATTGAGCACTTCAGAACCAATATTGACTCTCTCAAATACTTTACCGTTGCCGGTCATATCGTTGTACCTCCAGAATGGAACAATTCTTTGTTCCGGAGCTTTCGCTTTTATTATGTTTGTCCAGGGTTAAAAATTCTTTTGAATGGACGGCAAAGCCCCAGTGCCCCCTGGGGAACACTGGGTGCCATTATAAAATAGGTGTTACTTTACTTCGACAACACAACCAGCAGCTTCGAGCTTCTCCTTAATTGAAGCAGCTTCTTCCTTGCTGACAGCTTCCTTAATAAGTCCACCAGCTTCACAGAGTTCCTTAGCTTCCTTGAGGCCAAGACCTGTAATAGCACGAACTTCCTTAATACAAGCAATCTTCTTAGCAGCGTCGACGCTCTTAAGAGTAACGTTGAATTCTGTCTGCTCTTCAACAGCTTCAGCTGCAGCAGCAGGACCAGCAGCAACAGCAGCAGCTGCTGCAACAACACCGAACTTCTCTTCCATCATCTTGATGAGATCAGAGATTTCCATAACGCTCATTGATGCGATGGATTCTAGGATTTCTTCTTTTGTAGCCATATTATCTTCTCCTTATTTTTTTCTAACGGTTTAGCAGGTTACTTGAAGACTAAAACCGTATTTTTTATTAGTTTTCAGCAGCAACTCCGCCCTTTGACTCAACATATGCAAGTAAAGTAGCAGCGAGTTTCTGTACAGGTGCCTTCATCGTACCCATGAGGGAAGCGATGAGTTCTAGCTTTGTAGGAAGCTTAGAAATTGCTTCAATCTGATCTGCAGAGAGAACTTCTCCATCTAAGAGAGCACCCTTAACCTGGACAGCAACGCCATCCTTAGCTGCAGAATAAAGAACCTTTGCAACAACGTTAGCTGTGTCACCCTTTACAAGAGCAACAGCTGTAGGTCCAATCATCTGATCTTCAGCACCTGTCTTATCGAGGTTCTGAAGAGCAATCTTTGCATAGCGGTTCTTTACAACTCTGTATGCTGCATCATCTTTTCTCAAGCTCTTTCTGATCTGAGTAATCTGATCAACAGTCATACCTCTGTAATCTGTGAAGATGTATCCATCGTATCCTGCAAACTCTTCACGGAGTGCAGCAACGGCATCTTCCTTGGCCTTATTAACGTGAGCCTTGTATTCTTCCATTTTGTCCTCCATTATGCGTTTGCAGCATCAACTGCATCCTTAACCTCTACGTGGACACCAGGTCCCATAGTAGAAGAAAGAGCGATAGAAACTACATAGTCACCCTTAGCATCGCTTGGCTTCTTTCTGATGATTTCAGCAAGAATAGCCTGAGCGTTTTCAGCAATCTGAGCGCTTTCCATGTTTACCTTACCAACAGCGAGGTGAACAACACCTGTCTTATCAGAACGGAACTCAACACGACCCTTACTTAGTTCAGCAAGTGCACCTTTAATGTCGTTTGTAACTGTCTGTGTCTTTGGGTTTGGCATTAAGCCTCTACGACCAAGGATAGGACCAAGCTTACCAACATCCTTCATCATGTCTGGTGTAGCAACTGCAACATCGAAGTCCATCCAGCCATTCTTAATCTGTTCGATTAAGTCGCTATCACCAACGTATGCTGCGCCATTTGCTCTAGCCTCTTCTGCCTTATCGCCCTTAGCGAAGACAAGAACCTTCTTCTGTGCAGAGAACTGGTTAGGAAGAACAACTGTGTCTCTAACAGACTGGCTCTTTTTAAGAGTTAGCTTAACAGAGAGTTCTACAGTTTCATTAAACTTTGCATAAGAACAGTCTTTTACAATCTGAGCTGCATCAACAAAACTATAGTTTTTGCTTCTGTCAACCTTCTTCACTGCTTCCTGATATTTCTTACCTCTCTTCATCTTACTTCT
Organism: Candidatus Ornithospirochaeta sp.; assembly: GCA_050874025.1. GTDB lineage: Bacteria > Spirochaetota > Spirochaetia > Sphaerochaetales > Sphaerochaetaceae > Ornithospirochaeta. The sequence continues at coordinate 2,402 of JBNMJW010000046.1, read as the reverse complement.
CCACTTCAACGCCCATTGAACGAGCTGTACCAGCTATGATTTTCTTTGCTGCTTCGATATCGTAAGCATTAAGATCTTCAAGCTTTGTCTGAGCAATTTCAGTAAGCTGAGCATTAGTTAACTTACCGACCTTTGTTTTGTTAGGTGTGCCGGAAGCTGTCTGAATGCCAAGAGCCTTCTTGATAAGAACTGCTGCTGGAGGAGTCTTCAGAATAAAAGTAAAACTCTTATCTGAGTAGACAGTGATGATAACAGGGATGATGAGTCCAGCTTCAAAACCTTTAGTTTTGTCATTAAACTGCTGGACAAACTGAGGTGCGCTGACACCATGAGGACCAAGAGCAGGACCTACTGGAGGTGCTGGTGTGGCCTTCTGGGCAGGACACTGAAGCTTGATTACTGCGGTAACCTTCTTCTTTGCCATATTTTTCTCCTTACGCCGGAACCTGGTCTGAGCTGACCGATAAGCGGGGTTCCACGCTGGTATTAACGCTCTTCAACGAAGAGCTCCCACCCTGTATACCGAAGCATAGAGGGGAGATTTTTTTAATAAAGATAAAAACCAAAAGGCTATCCTTAATAGATAACCTTTTCTACTTGATTGAAATCTACCTCTACAGGAGTAGATCTACCAAAAATTTGAACAGATAGTCTTAGTCTACCCTTCTGTAAGTCAATTTCATCAATTGTGCCATTGAAAGAAGAGAAAGGACCAGCTGTGATAAGAACTTCTTCTCCAACTGAAAAATCTTGCTTAGGTCTGAAAGATTTCTCTTCAGGAAGTTCTCCTGTCATTACTAGTATTCTCTTATGTTCAGCAGCAGAAAGTGGTGTTGGAGGAACTTTTCCATTCGGGTCTCCAGATAAGAAACCTGAAACTCCATTAATTCCAACAATCTTAGAAACGATAGAATTCCATCCTGTCTCTGGTAGTTGCAATTCTACAAGAATGTAGCCAGGAAGAATCTTTCGTTCTTCAATCTTAACTTCTCCATCCTTGTCACTGCGTACTTTAACCTTTTCAACAGGAATATTAACACCTGTGCAATACGCTTTAAACTCAGGATCAATCTCAATGTATTTATTGATGATTTTTTCAATCTTCTGTTCGTAACCTGAGTATGTTTGGATAACGTACCAACCCTTTTCCATCGTTTATTCCCAATATTCCTTAGAAAATAAGATCCATTAGCTGACCAATGCCAATATCGACAAGGCCAAGAACAATTGCAAAGACTATTGTTGAGATAATTACAACCCATGTGTAACGAACTACAGTTTCTCTGTTTGGCCAAGAAACCTTCTTTAACTCAAGCCAACATTCTTTGAAGTATCTTGCTATTTTCTTCATATCTTCTCCTTGGTCTTCGAAGTGCCAGCAGGCCAGGAGGGATTCGAACCCCCAACACCCGGTTTTGGAGACCAGTGCTCTAACCATTGGAGCTACTGACCTGCTCGCACCTCGAAGAATCCAATCGATTCTTATTTAATCTTTGTTTCTCTGTGCAAGGTGTGCTTGCGTTCAAATGGGCAATACTTCATGAGTTCAAGTTTCTCTGGTGTATTGCGGCGATTCTTCTCTGTAGTATAGTTCTTCTGCTTGCACTCTGTACACTGAAGAGCAATCTTCTCTACTGGTCCTTTCTTTTTTGAACTTGCCATATATACAACTCCTCACGACCTTAGGTCGCTTCTCTCTTAGCTCCCGGGCGGATTTGAACCGCCGACCCCCACCTTACCATGGTGGTGCTCTACCGACTGAGCTACAAGAGCACAGGTCGCAAAAATGCGACACGCATTGGAAACTCTAGCCTAAACAAGCACCTCTTGTCAATAGAAAGCAATGCATTCCAAAGAATGCCCCCATATACAAGGTGTTAGTCTTGATTTTATTATTCAATTAAAAAAGATTCAAGATGTACTAACAAATAACTATTTACAGGTATAATTATTTTAACATTTGTCTTATTATTGAATATGACAACAAGAATTAGTTAAAATAAAAATTGTCATTTTATCTAAGGAGGGCACCTTTTATGCCAGAAAAAAACCGTGTTAGATATGGCTGTTCTTCAGAAGAAATTGCTAGGGACTTTGCTGAACAGCTAAAATACAACCAAGATGCTGATGTCTATCATACAACAAAAGAAGGCAGATATGAGGCAATTGCCTACGCAATTAGGGATAGAATAATCCATCAGTGGGATTTATCAAGAAAGACGCAAAGAAAAAACCATTCGAAGAGAGTTTATTATTTGTCTCTTGAGTTCCTAATGGGACGAGCAATGACAAATAATATTATTAACTTAGGGATTGAAAAGCCTGTAAAAGAAGCCCTCTCTTCGTTAGGTTATACATATGAAGAACTAAGAGATACCGAGCCTGATGCAGGACTCGGAAAC
>JBNMJW010000045.1:0-14366 GCA_050874025.1 Candidatus Ornithospirochaeta sp. | reverse complement strand
TGAGAGATAGATCTTCTTTAAGTTGTCATCCGTTAGAGCGAGAGATGAAAAGAAGCTGTCTTTAGCTGTGTGTTTCACATGAGGTTTTTCCATATATTTTCTCCTATATTTCTTAAGCGCAAAAAGTTGAGAAAATGTCAGAGAAAAATGAAAGAAAAATAGGAAATTAGAAGAAATGTTTTATTAAATGATTAGAACTAAGATAAATCTTATGCACTTTGTGTGATTACTTAGGTTTTGAGCAAAAAATTGAGGCTACCCATTTTAATGTGAGTAGCCCATCAACTAAAATTTGTTCTCTTATTATTTAAGCCTAAATGAGATACTTACAGTTGCAGAGACAGTTAAGTCACCACTGTAATATGTAGTAGAAGCATAATCAGAAGAAGCAGCTTCTGTCATCATAAGCTTGCTGTTGGCATATGTAGGATAAGAGTAACTAACACTACCCTCTGTTATTGAAACAACATCGCCAACTTCTTTATTTACGCCTCTAGCATAATCTTCAGCTTTCTTAAGTGCATTTCTACTAGCTTCTTCTCTTGCTTCCATCAAAGCTTCAGAAGTATCACTCTTGGAGTAAGAGATACTAGAGATAGAAATTCCATCTAAAACACTAAGTCTATCATAGACTCTTCCCGCTCTATCTAGACCATTCTTAAGGTTAATAGTTAGTCTCTGTGTTGCTCTCTGTCCCTTAAGAACTCTATTACCATCAACCCATTCATAATAAGGATCAATATTCATATAATCTGTTCTTATTTCATCATCTGAAATACCAAACTCATCCTTAAGAATTGAAATTGCTTTTTCTATCATCAAAGAGGAATTATTTCTTGCCTCCTCTGTTGTACTAGCTGTGTTCTCAGCGGTAATAGAGAAAGAAGCTGTGTCTGCTTCGACACTTACAGTTGCAGAAGCACTAACTGAGACGTAAGCATCATTTACGTCACTCTTTGTCGCACAGCTTGTAAGACATAGCATAAATGCAAAAGCTACCAGAACTAAACTAATTACCTTTTTCATATTTTTCTCCTCAATTCTGGGCAAGACTCCGCTTTTCTCATATAAGCAAAAAGTGCTGCCATCATAATTCCATTAGAGTATGGACCTGTACCCATCTCTCTAATTACAGTTTCAACTGGTACCTCCACAACCTCAATTTCTTCATTTTCATCAAGGTTTTGAGCACCAACCTTTTTCAGATTACGAGCAAGAAAGAATGTTTGCTCATTGGTCATAAAAGCAGGATTGGGATTGAAACTTGCGATTTCCTCTAGTTCTCCAACAAGTCCAGTTTCCTCTAATAATTCTCTTTTAGCAGCATCCTCTTTGCTCTCACCTTCTTCTATTAAACCAGCAGGAAACTCTCTAGTTACAGTCTCTGAGCCATGTCTGAACTGATTCTCCATAATAAACACCAAAACTCCATCTTCTCTCCTCTTTATTGGGATTATAGAGACCCATGATGGAAGACTTAATGTTATAAAATCACCACTCTTACCATCTTCAGAGACTCGAGAGGAAACATCAACAGAAAGAATTGGCGAAGAGAAGACTCTATTTTTCTCTTTCGTTAACCACTTATTAATCATTTATTTTTCTTTGAAGGACAATCTAAATGACATGATGAACAAGAAGAAGGAGAACAACCTTCTTTAGGCAGATTCATTTCTCTTGCTGTTGTGCATGCATCTGTTTTCTCTAACTTTATTGCAATGTCCATCAATGCTTTTGCACTAGCATGAGCCTCTTCTTTGACCCACTCCTCTCCCTTGTCTTCACTCTCCATCAAGTCTACTTCCATAGGAACAGCACCAAGGAATGGAACATTCATTTCAAGACACATGTTCTTTCCACCGTTTTTACCAAAGATTGGAATTTCAAAACCACAGTTAGGACACTTGAGTCCAGACATATTCTCAATGACACCAATAATTGGAATATTACATTTACGTGCAAAAGTGACAGATCTTCTAGAGTCCAAAATTGCCACACTTTGTGGTGTTGTCACAATAATAGCTCCTGTAAGAGAATCTATAGATTGAACAACTGTAAGTTGCTCATCTCCTGTTCCTGGAGGAGTATCGATAATTAAGTAGTCCAAGTCACCCCACTCTGTATCGCCAAGGAATTGCCTTATAACTCCCATCTTCATTGCGCCACGCCAAATGATTGCATCGTCTGGGTCTGGAAGAGCAAAAGCTAAAGACATTACTTTAATTCCATTTTTGGCTTCAACAGGAATTAGCGTAGTGCCATCAGGACTTGAAAGAGAACTATCTGTGCACCCTAGCATCTTAGCAACATTAGGACCATGAATATCTGCATCTAGAATACCAACCTTGCATCCCATTTCAGAGAGAGCAAAGGCAAGATTTACGCTTACAGTTGTTTTGCCAACTCCGCCCTTACCTGACATTACAACAATCTTACGCTTTATACGGGCCATACGAGATGCAATCTTTTCGCTTTGAATCTCGTATTCACTTTTTTGTGTTTTTTCCATTTTTGTCTCCAAATTAAATATAGCCAATAAAAATAAAAGAACAAGTGTTTAGATTTTGTAAAATTAATCTGTCAAAAAAAATTGGGATAAGTTGAACTGTTGAAACATTATTTATTTCTTTGGTAGAATCAAATAAAACTTTAATTCCACTTTAGGAGAGGACATAAATGTTGGCATTATTAACAAATTTGCCTAGCGCCTACTTGGCTGCACAGCTAAGAGATGGTGTTATTTTAATGCTCTTAGGCATGATTGTTGTCTTCTTTTTCCTTACAATTTTGATTTATTCAATTAAAGCAATGTCAAAAATTGTTGGAAAGAATGCACCAGTTGAGGAACCGAAGAGAAAGGTTGCTACTAAACCTGCAACAGTAGAACAAAATGATGACGCAAAGATTGCAGTAGCTATCGCAGCTAGTGTAGACAAAGGAAGATGATTATGGGTCAGAAGAAAATTAATTTTATGTGTACAGCATTTAGAGACGGCTTCCAGTCAGTCTTTGGTGCAAGAGTTTTTACAAAAGATTTTATGCCAGCTGTTGCTGCAGCTAGAGAAGCTGGAATCCAGCATTTCGAAGCTGGTGGTGGAGCAAGATTCCAGGCACTTTATTTCTATACAAATGAAGATGCTTTCCAGATGATGGATGAATTCAGAAAGGTTGCTGGACCGGACGCAAATCTCCAGACTCTCGCTCGTGGTGTTAACGTTGTTGGCCTCGACTCTCAGCCAAGAGATATGATTAAACTCCATGCTCAGCTATTCAAGAAGCACGGCATGACAACAATTAGAAACTTCGATGCTCTTAACGATGTAAACAACCTCATTGATAGTGGTAATGCTATTCATGATGCAGGCTTAAAGCACGAAGTAACAATAACAATGATGTCTCTTCCAGAAGGAATTAAAGGTGCACATACTCCAGATTTCTATGAAAGAATTCTTAAAGAAATTCTTGCTGCAAAGATTCCTTTCGATTCACTCTGTTTCAAGGATGCATCAGGAACATCTACTCCTCACAATGTTTATGAAACAATTAAGAGAGCTAGAAAGCTTGTTGGCCCAAACATGAACATTGTATTCCACTCTCATGAAACAGCTGGTGTTTCAATCCAGCAGTACATGGCAGCTATCGAAGCAGGTGCTAGCCAACTTGACTTATCTATGTCTCCTGTTTCTGGTGGAACATGTCAACCAGATATCATCACAATGTGGCATGCTTTAAGAGGCACTGACTACACACTCGATATCGATATCGAAAAAGTAAGAAAGGCAGAAAGAGTATTCGAAGACTGCATGTCTGATTACTTCTTACCTCCAGAAGCAACAAAGGTTAACCCTGAAATTCCATTCTTCCCACTTCCAGGTGGTGCTTTAACAGCTAATACTCAGATGCTTAGAGATAACAACCTTATGGATAAGTATCCTCAGATTGTTGAAGCAATGGGTGAAACAGTTGCTAAGGGTGGATTTGGTACATCTGTTACACCTGTTAGCCAGTTCTACTTCCAGCAGGCATTTAACAACGTAATGTTCGGACCTTGGAAGAAGTTTGCTGAAGGTTATGGAAAGATGGTTCTTGGTTATTTTGGTAAAACTCCAGTTGCTCCAGACCCAGAAGTTGTAAAGCTTGCTTCAGAGCAGCTCCACTTAGAGCCAACAACAGAAAAGGTTGTAGATATCAACGATAGAGATCCAAAGAAAGGTATTGCAGCTGCTACTGAAATGCTTAAGGAAAACAACCTTCCTATCACTGACGAAAACATCTTCATCGCTGGTGCATGTAAGGAAAAGGGTATCCTTTATCTTACTGGAAAGGCTAAGGTTAACGGCGTTAGACTTAAGAGTCAGATGGCTCAGCCTGAAGCAAAGAAAGAAGAAACAAAGAAGAACGATAAGCACGAATACACAGTTACAGTTGGTGGAAAAGCTTACGGCGTCAAGATTGATGGCAACAAGGCTTATGTTAACGGTGCTGAGTATCCACTCAATGTTGAAGACGGCATAAAGGCTACAGCTACTTCTACAGCTAAAAAGGTCGTAAAGACTGTTGGTTCAACAGAAGTCGTTGCTCCAATGCCTGGTTTAGTACTTCGCTTCGAAGTTAAGGTTGGCGATACAGTTAAGAAGGATCAGGTTCTCTGTGTCATGGAAGCAATGAAGATGGAAAATGAAATCTACGCTCCATGTGATGGTGTTATTTCTTCTATCTCTGCTTCTCAGGGTGACCAGCTCCAGTCTGGCGACTTAATTATGGCTATTGGTGGAACAGTTACAGAAGAAGTTGTTGAAGAAGCACCAAAGGCTCCTGCAGAAGCTCCTGCAGCAGCACCAAGCACAAATGGTTCAGCAACAGAAGTCGTTGCTCCAATGCCTGGTCTAGCACTTCGCTTCGAAGTTAAGGTTGGAGATAAGGTTAAGAAAGACCAAGTTCTCTGTGTTATGGAAGCTATGAAGATGGAGAATGAAATCTTCTCTCCATGTGATGGCACTGTCGCATCTATCTCTGTTAATCAGGGCGATCAGCTTCAGTCTGGTGACTTGATTATGGTTATTGCATAAGGGAAACGGGTTATGCACGATATTTTAAATGGTTTTACCCAGCTATGGTACTCTACAGGTATCTATGGCTTTCTAACAGAAGAAAAAGGTTGGGGAATGGCAGTCATGATTCTTGTTGGCTTCCTTCTCTTATACCTAGCAATTAAGAAAGGTTTTGAACCACTACTCTTAGTTCCAATTGGAATGGGTTGTATCTTATCAAACATCCCTCTTGCTTACATTGCAGGTGTCGATCCAAATAGTAGCTTTGCTGCAACTGGATTCATCAAGATTTTATATGATGCAGGTATTGAATCAGGACTCTTCCCTGTTCTTATCTTCATGGGTGTCGGCGCGATGACAGACTTTGGTCCACTTATTGCTAACCCTAAGACACTTCTTCTTGGTGCAGCTGCACAGCTTGGAATCTTCATGGCATTAATCGGAGCTGTTCTTCTTGCATATATTCCAGGAATCAACTTCACACTTAATGTTGCTTCTTCAATTGGTATTATTGGTGGTGCTGATGGTCCTACCGCAATCTATGTAACAAGCAGACTTGCTCCAAGCTATCTTGGTTCTATCGCTGTTGCTGCTTATTCATACATGGCACTTGTTCCAGTTATTCAGCCACCTATCATGAAGGCTCTTACATCAGAAAAAGAAAGAAAGATCAGAATGTCACAGCTTCGCCCTGTTTCAAAAACAGAAAAGATTATCTTCCCTGTTCTTGTTATTACTCTCTGTGGTATTCTTCTTCCTTCTGCAGTTCCTCTCATGGGTGCTCTCATGTTTGGTAACCTTGCAAAAGAATGTGGAGTGTTAGGTCGTCTTGCTGACACAATGCAGAATGCATTAATGAACACAGTTACTATCTTCCTCGGTCTTTCTGTTGGATCAAAGATGGCTGCTGATAAGTTCCTTAACCTTGAAACACTTGGTATTCTCTTACTTGGTGCAGTTGCATTCTCATTTGGTACAGCTGGTGGTGTATTACTTGCTAAGCTCATGAACAAGCTTGATCCAAAGCATCCAGTAAACCCACTCATCGGTGCTGCTGGTGTTTCTGCCGTACCTATGGCAGCTCGTGTTGCATCTAAAGTTGGTCAGGAAGCAGATAGTCAGAACTTCCTCTTAATGCACGCTATGGGACCAAACGTATCTGGCGTTATCGGTTCTGCTGTTGCAGCCGGAGTTCTTCTTGCTGTTGTTCCAGGAATGATGGAATCTCTTGTTCCTCTTCTCGGCTAATTTAAATGGCACTAAGTTCGGCATAGCTTAAAACTATGCCGATTTTTTTAAGCCTAATTCTATAAACAAACTTTTCTGCTAGCCAAAACGAGATTAAACTGAAGTAAATTAAGGGAACACATAATTGAATTACAAAAAAGAAAATGACATATTGGAAAGAACGCTTTCTATAGCAGATGAAAGCTATGAAAAAGCATATCAATTCTTACAGGAGCAATACGCTGAGAGTAACGAAAAATATGGGCCTCAAGTTCTATATTTTCTTGCTTGCTTAGCTGGTGGATTAAAAAGAAAAGATGAGGCCTTAAAGTGGCTAGAAGAAGCAATTAAAATCAAAAGATGGTGGTACAGGCCAGAAGTTCTAGAGGATGATGACCTCGAATTGCTAAAAGATGATAAAGAATTTATTCATCTAAAATCTCTTTCGTCTGCTCGATATAAAAAAGCTTTCCTTAATTCAGAGCCAAAGCTTTTTTCATGGGAAGAAAAGCCCCGTAATAACCTTTTCTTGGCTGTCCATGGAAATACTCAAAATGCAAAGATTGCAAAATCAGAGTGGACTCCTCTATTCAGAAATAACAATGATTGGCAAATTAAAGCAGTCCAAAGTGGAGAGCCTGATAGCTATGGTACTTATCGATGGAGTTCTGATAAATACCAACATGTCTCAGTAGCCTTAGTAATGAATCAAATGAGAGGCGAAGGCTATAAAAAAATAGTGTGTGGTGGTTTTTCCTCTGGATGCGACATGCTTCTAAGGGCTGTAACATTTACGCCGGCAACTTGTGATGCACTACTTCTTCAAAGTCCATGGATTCCATGCTTAAAAGAATGCGAAGAATCATTATTTAAAGCAATTAAAAAAAAGAATATTGAAGTCCAAATTCTCTGTGGAAACAAGGATAAAGACTGTCTTCCATTAGCAATGGAATTACATTCTGCGCTGCAGTCAAGAGCTTTAAATTCAACGTTTATACTTCAGCAAAATACATTCCATCAATTTCCCAATGAAATCTTCTATACGATAGATAAACTATTAGAGAAAGAATAAAGACATAGAGGAGAAGTAAAGCCTACTTCTCCCCTATTCTTTTTATGGCTAAGTTCTATTAGTTTTTCCAAATAATAGTTCCAGTGTATCCCCAAGATGAGGTATCTAATGAACCTTCTTTTTTATCTACATAAATCTTATTTAATCCTGCGCCGAAGAATGCATCTTGCCCAACGCTTTCAATTGTCGAAGGAAGTGTTATTTCTTTAAGCTGTCGACAATAGTAAAATGCACTGCTACCAATTGACTTAAGAGAGTTTGAAAGTATTACTTCTTTTAGTTTGCTCTCACAAAAAACATAATCGCCTATTTCTGTTACAGAATCAGGCAAAACAATTGTTTCAAGCTCTGACCTTCTAAACGCACTGCTACCTATTGTTGTTACACCTGACGGAATTTCAATTGTAGTTATTTTAGTATTCTGGAAAGTGCCTTGTTTTATTTCTGTTACATTCGCCGAAAGCGTTACATTAGAAAGACTATTACAGTAATAGAATGCATTCTGCCCAAGCTCTGTCACAGAATTAGGAATAACAACCTTAGTTAGTGTTGTACATCCAGAAAAAGTACTATTGCCAATAGTAGTTAATCCATCTCGAAGATTTATCTCTTTGAGAAACATACAATTATAAAAAGCAGATGACCCAATTTCCTTTAAAGAAGAAGGAAAAATGACCTTTGCTAAGTTTGTGCAAGAATAAAAAGCACTATCTTTTATAACATTAACATCTGTATTTGATAAATCGATTTCAATCAAGCTTGAACAATTATAAAAAGCATATGCCCCAATAGTTTTTAAATTTGAATCTGGTGCAATTGTCACAGTCTTTAGTTCTTTACATTCCTCAAATGTTGCTTGTGGTATTTCCTCAACTGTTTTTGGTATAGAAATAGACTCTAACATTGGGCAATTTGAAAACGCCCTTTCACCTATGGAAACAAGACCATCTGGAAGAGAGACATTTTTTAATTTCAAGCAATCCTTAAATACATAAACTCCTATTGTTTTTGTTGATAGAGGAAGTATTATTTCTTCGAGTTCCATACAGCCTGCAAAAGCATATTTGCCTATGGATTTAAGATTTGAGTTTGACTCAATAGTTACATTTTTTAATGCCTTACATGCAGTACTCGACGCTGGATCATAATAGTTTTCAGCACTGAAAGCATAGTCTCCGATTTCAACAAGAGAAGAAGGAAGAGTAATGCTTTCAAGACTTACACATCCAGAAAATGCAAGTTTACCAATTCTCTCTAGTGTTGAAGGTAATTTTATGCTTACTAAGTTTTGACAAGCTTCAAATGCACGAGAATCTATACTTATTACGCCTTCAGGAATTTCAATACTCGTTAAATCAGTGCAATAACCAAAACTTTGAGAAGAAATACTTTTCAAGCTAGATGGAAGCTTGATGCTTTCAAAAGATGTGCTCTCGAAAGCCTGAGCACCTATTGTTTCAACACTATCTGGAATATTAATTGAAGAGAGTGAAAAGCAACTTGTAAAAGCATAATCTCCAATACTTGTTAGAGAACTTGGCAGCACAACGCTAGAAAGCAAGTAGCATCCTTGAAAAATAAAGGAAGGAAGAGATGTTATATTTGTATTAATAATAGCACTTTTTAATTTAGTACATCCCGAAAAGGCACCCATAGGTAAATCCAAGATAGAAGATGGAATTTCTACACCTGTAATATTTTTATTACCTTTAAAGGCATTCTCTTCAATCATTGTAACAGGAATCCCCTCTATTTCACTTTGAATAATTACATCTGTTGCGTCTTCTGTTACTCCAGTTACAATAGCATACCCACTAAGTCTTTTAATTCTGTATTCAACTCCATTTATTACAATTTCTTTTTCTCTAAAGTAGCTATTATTTTCTTTGAGATGGAATATAACATCATAAGGAATAGTCTCTTCTTTACCGTCTTTTATGATGCTCTCCCATTCTTTCTCATCTATGCTTTTTATATGTACGTTTTTGAGATTTACTGCGCCAGAAAAAGTATTATCTGAAATTGTAAAGCTATCAGAAAGGATAGTTATTTTCTCCAAATGTTCTGAACCTCTTATGATATTCTCCCCTATTTTGGTAATTGATTTAGGAAGCTCAAGCGTCAATAATCCTGTACAGTTAGAAAAAGCATTAGCTCCAATAACTTTTACAGTGTAGCTTCCAACGGTCTCCGGAATAATACAATCCCAATTAGCTTTGCTAATATTTTCAACAGAAGAGACAGCAACACTTTCCTTGTCTAAAACTTTATAAATAATATTCTCATGCTTTATTGTCTCATTTGGCTTTTCTACTTTGTTCTCACATGAAGAGAATAAAATAAGAGATAAAATGAGAAGTAAAGATGTTATTAAAACTCTATTTTTCATAGTCTTTTCCTTTTTGTCGTCAAAGTTTTAACAGTGCATGTTAGCAAATAGCTAAATAAATATCAAATTAAATTTTTATTAAAATTTTCACATCAAAAAAAAGAAAACCAGAATAAGTACATAAAAAATCCCTCTTACTGGATTTAAGTCCAATAAAAGGGATTTATATAAAAGGAGCTATTAAGCTTTTTAAATTACATTGTACTCTTTGAGAAGTTTCTCAACATCTGTACCTTTAATCTTTTCCATAACCTTCTTTAGAGCAAACTTTTCAATTAAGTTAAACTGCATATCTGTAATCTTCTTACCATCTCTGAGTTTAACAGTTGCATCTAAGAGATCTCTAACATCATATACACTACCCCAAACCTCAGGAACACCTCTATCGACATTTAATAGAGTATATACAGCTTCCATACCAGTTCTCATAGAGTACTCTGTTGTGAAGATAGTATCTCTCTTTGTCTCAGCAAACTGACCAAGGAAAGCAAAGTTGACAGCACCCTCAGGTACGACATCTGGTCTATCACCAAAAGCACGCGGCATAAAGAATGCATCGATATAAGGCATCATTACAGGAACAGTATTTGCACTATTTGTTGCAAGGTCCTCAATCTCTGATTCTGGAACGCCAATATGATAGAGCCATTCTTCACAGATTTCCTTTCCTGTGCACTCTCTCATAGGCTTCTTAACATAATCGCCTTCTTTATCTGAGAATAATGCATATACCCAAACAAGGCAGTGATCTTTAGGCTGAGATCTAAACTGTGGCTGACGGTTGATAGTCCAGCTGAGAAGCCAAGAAGAATCCTTTACTGTTACAATACCACCTGTTACGACCTTTCCACTTAATGGATCTCTCTTACAAATGTTCTTAATGTAAGGAAGAATTCTTGGATCAAGAGTTTCAACAGTTGCACTCATCCAATTTGATTCCTCAGGGCTAGAACAGAACTTATCTGGGTGGCCGAAAGAAGGATCCTGCTTAGCAATCTTTCTCCACATATCCCATCCGCCACCTTCTTTAATTTCGGTGTTGAACTCTGCTTTTGTATTCTGACTACCCATACTAGAGTTTTCAACACAACCACCATTAGTAATGAAGACAAGATCATTTTCTGTTAAGTCAATCTTATCTTTCTTGCCATTCTCTTCAACGATGATTGTCTTAGCGACCTTCTTTTCTGGTTTAATATCAAACTCAACATTAATAACCTTTACACCAAAGTGGAACTGTACGCCAGCCTTCTCTAGGTACTTAACCATTGGAAGGATCATTGATTCATACTGGTTGTATTTCGTAAAACGAAGAGCTGTAAAATCTGGAAGTCCACCAATATGATGAATAAAGCGCTGGATGTAAAGCTTCATCTCTAATGCACTGTGCCAGTTTTCAAAGGCAAACATTGTTCTCCAATAGAGCCAGAAGTTTGATGAAAGAACCTCATCATCAAAGACATCCGTAATCTTCTTATCCTGCAAGTCTTCATTCGGAGTAAAGAAGAGCTTCATAATCTCCATAGCACCCTTATCTGAAATATCAAACTTACCATCAGTATGGGCATCCTGACCTCTATTAACTGTAGCTCTACAAAGTGAATAGTTAGGGTCTGCCTTATTTAGCCAATAGTATTCATCAAGGACACTAACACCCTCAGTTTCAATAGATGGAATTGATCTAAAAAGATCCCACATTACTTCAAAGTGGTTATCCATCTCTCTTCCACCACGCATTACATAGCCAACATTTTCAAATTTCCAACCATCACAAGCACCACCTGCTGTTGGGCCTTTTTCGAGGATGTGAATACGCTCACCCTTCATCTGGCCATCTCTGACAAGATAGCAAGCAGCAGTAAGAGCTGCCAGTCCGCTACCGACGATGTAAGCACTCTTTCTGTCTACTCCCTCTGGCTTTCTTGGTCTTGCAAATGCTTCATAATTACCACTCGAACAATACATATTTTTTCCTCCATGTATATTTTTTTCTTTTGATAACTATTAAATAATAAAAATAAAGAGATAAGAAAATTTACAAAAAATTGATGATGTCTAGTTTTTTATCATTTTGCTCAATGTGTAAGAGATTTATCTAATCTAAACCGCTCAAGAGCTACTTTTAATCCTCCATGAATTACTTTTTCTAAATCTGCTATTAAGTCCATTGGGTCTTTTAGCATGTCGCCTTTAATCCAATCGAGAACAATTCCAACAAAGGCATACTTATAAACATTTGTGATGAATGCTTTATCTTCATCTCTCACAACCATTCCTTTAGACTCTTCTTCAACAACACCTTTTATAAGATCAAATGTTAAACGAAAGAGATAGTTCTCAATTTGTTCTCTACTAACTGAGTGATATACATTAAGAACAAAAGGCTTGTTTTCTTTTACAGCCAAAAATACTTGATAGAATCCCTCTTTCCAATCAGAATAGTGTTTTTTACCTTCTAAAGCACGAGAAGCATCCTCATAGCAACTCCATTCAACTAACTCATAGACATCTCTAAAATGATAGTAGAATGTCATCCTACTTATTCCACAATCTTCGGCTATATCTTTTACAGTTATTTTTGATAAAGGCTTCTCTAACAATAGTTTTTTTAAAGAGTTTTCTAGTGCATTTTTAGTTATTTGTGACATCTCTACTCCTAGAAAAGAAACATGTGCTACACATTTAATATAATTATAAAAAACTGTTCTGATAAGAAAATAAAAACCTTTTGTTCTTTCTTTTTATTTTCTGTACACTGTTTATATATATTCTTGGAGGAAAAAATGAGCGATAAAAGACAAGATTACATAAGTTGGGATGAATATTTTATGGGCATAGCAGTCCTATCTTCAATGAGAAGTAAGGATCCCAATACACAAGTTGGCGCTTGTATCGTTTCAAATGATAAAAAGATCATTGGAGTTGGATACAATGGTTTTCCTCTAGGCTGTAGCGATGATGATCTTCCTTGGGCAAGAAATGGCGAGTGGAAAGATACAAAATATCCATATGTATGCCACGCAGAGCTAAACGCTATTCTGAATTCAAATAACCCTTCTTTGCTAAAAGGTGCAACTTTATACGTTGGTCTTTTTCCATGCAATGAATGTGCTAAGGCAGTAATTCAAAGTGGAATAAAAAACATTATTTACATCTCAGATAAATATAAAGACACAGACGCAACAAGGGCTAGTAAAAGAATGCTTGATGCTGCAGGCGTAAAGTATTCAAAAATAAAAACTGACAGAGAAAGTTTAGTAATAAAACTTGATTAAAAATATCTTTTTTTGAACTATTTTTTTTGACAAATTTGCTCTATTAATAAAAAATAGTTTTATAGGTTGGTATCACAGACCGCTGCCATTGCCAGACAGAAGCTAAGGGGCCTCCTTTTTTACACAAATGTATAGAGGATGCAACTATGTCTATTTTTACTGTTAATGGAAAGAAACATGAATCGTTAGAAAATAAAAGCCTTCTTCGCTTTCTCAGGGATGATTTAAGATTAACTTCTGTTAAGGATGGATGCTCTGAGGGTGCATGCGGAACTTGCACTGTCTTAATTGATGGAGAAGCGGAAAAAGCTTGTACATTTACAACAGATATTCTAAACGGTAAAAACATAATAACAGTTGAAGGACTAAACGAGAGAGAAAAAGAAGTATACACATACGCTTTTGGAGAGGCCGGAGCTGTTCAATGTGGCTTCTGCATTCCAGGAATGGTTATTGCTTCAAAGTCTCTTTTGGATAAAAACCTCAATCCAACAGAAGAAGAGATAAGGCATGCTATAAGAAATAATATCTGTCGATGTACTGGCTATGTAAAAATTGTTAAGGCAATTGAGCTTAGTGCTGCAATTTTCCGAGGAGACAAACAAATAAAAGAAGAGCCTGTAAAGTGGAAAATTGGTGGCAGAGTTCACAGAGTAGATGTAAAAGAAAAAGTCTTAGGAAGCGGCATTTACCCTGATGATTTATATGTTGAAGGTATGCTCCATGCCTCTTGCTTAAGAAGTAAATATCCAAGAGCTAGAGTAATTTCAATAGATACATCGAAAGCAGAAAAATGTGACAAGATTGTAAAGATTTTTACAGCAAAAGATGTTCCTGGCTCAAAGACCGTTGGGCATATTGTCAAAGATTGGGAAGCTTTCATAAAGGAAGGTGAAGTAACTAGGTTCTTAGGTGACCCTATCTGCCTAATTGTAGGAGAGGATAGAGAATCTATTGAAAAGGCTAAAGCCTTGATAGATGTTAAGTATGAAGTTCTTGACTATGTATCATCACCACAAGACGCAGCAAAAGATGGTGCGCCTCTTGTCCATGAAAACTATAAAGGAAACCTTGCAGCAGAGAAGCATGTTAGCAGAGGTGATGCCGAAAGCGCAATAAAAAATAGTGATTTCGTTTATACATCACACTTCTCTACCCCTTTTACAGAACATGCCTTTTTAGAGCCAGAATGTGCGCTTTCCATTCCATATAATGATGGAGTAAGAATATACTCGACAGACCAGGGCGTCTATGATACGCAACGAGAAACAGCGCCATTTTTGGGCCTTCCTTTTGAAAAGGTTGAAGTTTATAACTGCCTTGTTGGTGGAGGCTTTGGAGGGAAAGAAGAT
>JBNMJW010000044.1:0-14801 GCA_050874025.1 Candidatus Ornithospirochaeta sp. | reverse complement strand
GCGTGCTACTATTCATATGGGCGTTTCCTTTTTTTTGGTTTCAAGTTAATTATAGGAAATCGCCCTTTATTTTTCTTCTACTAAATCTTCATTACTAATTCTTTTACTTATAAATACCACCTAAAAAGATATTGACCCTTTCTTTTCTCTGAGAGACATAAATATGTGATTATCTAATAGATAATTAATTCGCTAATACTATATATAATAAAAAGAAATAAAATTTTTTAAAAACTTTTCCTCTTTCTCTTGCATATAACCCCAAATTATGGACAATTAAGCGTGCATTGACGTGTGGTGCAGTTTGCATCTTTATCATAATACAGAGCTTTGGCTTATAAGGACTAAGGCAATGATAGAACTAAGGCATCTAACTAAAGAGTTTGATGACTGCTGTCCACTAAAAGACATTAACGTCACAATCAATAACGGCGATGTTATTGCTGTTATTGGACCGTCAGGAACAGGAAAATCAACACTACTAAGATGTATCAACATGCTCGAGGAGCCAACAAGTGGCCAGATTATTGTTGATGGTGAGGATATCACAGCAAAAGGCTGTGATTTGAATGCTGTAAGGAAAAAGATGGGTATGGTTTTCCAATCATTTAACCTATTTTTACATCAAACAGTAATTGAGAATATTATGAATCCTCAAATAACGCTTCTTAATAGGGGCAGACAAGAAGCTTATGACAAGGCTATGGAATTGCTTACGTCTGTCGGTCTAGCAACAAAGGTCTTCTCCTATCCTGATGAACTCAGTGGTGGACAGAGACAGCGTATTGCTATTGCTCGCACTCTTGCAATGGATCCTGAAATAATACTCTTTGATGAACCTACTTCAGCATTAGATCCAAGTATGATTGGAGAAGTCCAATCTGTAATCAAAATGCTTGCTAAAAGTGGTAGAACAATGATGATTGTTACCCATGAAATGGATTTTGCAAGGAAAATTGCCAATAGAATCTTTTTTATGGATGATGGATGCATATATGAAGAAGGAACGCCAAAGGAGATTTTCGACCATCCAAAGAGAGAAAAAACAAGACGCTTTATCCAGCGTCTCTCTACTCTTTCTTATAAGATTGAATCAACAGATTTCGATGTTGAAGCAATGAACGAAGAGTTAATGTCTTATGGTGAAAAGCTATTAATTGAAAGTGAAAGACTTAGTAAGCTAAGTATTTGTTTGGAAGAAATTTGTATTAACAACATCGCTGCATACGAAGAAGTTCCAGATATTATTGCGACAGTTGAATACTCGGAAAAGAGTGATACACTCTCCCTCTTTATAAAATATAAAGGAGAACCAGCTGAAGCAAAGAAGAGTGAAAGTAGCCTTTTCCAGTCAATAATAAATGATCCAACAACTTCACTTAAAGAGTATCAAGCCGAAGATAAAGATGGATACATTAATCGTATAGATATTAGTTTCAAATGGGTGGAGGAGTAAAATGAAAAGATTTAATAAAACAATTATTATCGCTACTCTACTTCTCTTTGCCTCACTTTTAACACTTGGTGCTGCACATAAATATCCGAAAGATACTCCAATTGAAAAATTAGATGGCAAGAATATAGCAGTACAGACAGCTGTACTTTATGAAGAACTTATAAAAGATAAAGTTCCTCACACATCTTTCCAGTACTATACAATGCCTAATGACATGATTTATGCACTCCAATCTGGAAAGGTAGATGCATATCTTATTGAGGGTGTAAGTTATGGAATTCAAAAGAAAAACCACCCAGAACTTGAAACATTAGACGAAGTAGCTGGTTATATTAATGCAACATGTATCATTGGCAACAACGATAAGCAAGCAACAATTCTAAGAGAACTAAATGAGTTTATTGAAAAGTGCAATGAAGATGGAACATCAAGCTCTCTCTATGATTATTGGATTAATAACTTCGATCCTGAAACAAGTTTATATACTCTTCCCGAGTTCTCTGGTGAAAATGGAAAACTTTCTATTGCTGTAGAAGGTGGCTATGAACCATTTTCATTTATAAGTCATGGAAAACTAGCTGGTTATGATGTTGAGTTTATAGCTCGCTTCTGTCTTGCTTATGGCTATGAGCCAGTATTCTATGAAGTGCCATTTGAAGCTATAGCTCCTGGTGTAGAGACTGGTAAATATGATATAGGTATGAATATTGTAGTAAGTGAAGAGCGAAATGAAACAGGAACTCTATCAAATGTCTACTACACTACTCCTATTAATCTTGTTGTACTTGGAGAAGAGGAAAACACAGCTTCATTTTGGAATAAGCTTGGAAAAAGTTTTAATAAAACCTTTATCCGTGAAGATAGATGGCGCCTCTTTTTACAAGGAGCTGGAGTTACAATCCTTATCACAATATGTTCAATTGTGCTTGGAACACTTTTAGGTTTTGCTATTTACTTACTATGTAGACATGGCAATGTAGTAGCTAACAAGATTAACGCTTTCTACAATTGGCTTATAGAAGGAATGCCAACGGTACTTTTATTAATGATTCTCTACTACATAGTGTTTGGCTCAAGCAAGCTTAGTGGAATGTGGGTTTCTGTTGTAGGTTTTACTCTTATCTTCTCATGTTCAATGTATGATATGCTTTGTGTTGGTTGTAAAGCGGTACCAGACGGGCAGTTAGAAGCAGCTAAAGCCCTTGGATACACAGATAGTCAATCTTTCTTTAAAATAATGCTTCCTCAGGCAGCACAGCATTTCTTACCAATATATCGCAACGATATAGTAACACTCATAAAAGAAAGCAGCGTTGTTGGTTATATTGCAGTCTTAGATTTAACTAAGATTTCAGATTTGGTTAGAAGCCGCACATATGAAGCATTCTTCCCTCTTATTGCTACCGCAATAATCTACTTTATTATCGCTGCTGTGATGACTCAAATTGTAAAAAAAGTAGAAATAAGGATTAATCCAAAGAGAAGAAGCGAAGAGAAGATTCTTAAAGGCATAAAGCAATGGGAATAGAGTTCTAAGTTTAACTAATTTCCTCACTAAGATTTTCCTTGGTGAGGATTATTTTTGATAAAAAAGAGCCTTGTAAGAGCTAATTTCTCACAAGGCCTTTTCATTCTATGAATATAAATTAACCATATAGTCTTTCAGATATTAGATTTAAAGCTTCATCTTTTCTCTTTTCTTCTATACCTATTACGAATGTTGTATAGCTGCCACCCAGAGAAACAGAAGAAGGCTTAATACCATTTTCCTTTAAAACTGAGAGCGCATCTACATATTCCATGGTCTCTTCAATTTTATTTCCAACAAGACCAATAACAGCAAAGCCTTTCTTACATTTGATTTCATCTAAAGAAAACTCTTCTTTAATTCGAGAGCACATCTCATCTATATCAATCTTTTCAGCCTGCTTGGTATCAAAATACCAACTAATTGAATCACAACCATAAAGTGTATAACATGGCTTAATGCCATAGATGTGCATTAAAGAAAGAATCTTATGGCGTCTACCGCTTTCTTTAAAGAACATTAATTTCTGTACATAAATCTGAGTAAGCCCGCCCTTGGCACTTACACCAACAACACCCTTATCCTTTACTGTCTTCTGTATCATTGTTCCTGCATCATCAGGTCTATTTGTATTACGAATATTAATTGGTATAGAAGAATCAATGCATGGGGCTATTGCCTCCTCATGGAAAACAGAAGCGCCAACTTCAGAGAACTCTCTTACTTCTCTATAACTTAAAACAGGAATAACATGTGCATTCTTAACAATTCTAGGATCAGAAGAATATACGCCAGAAACATCTGTCCAGTTCTCATACTTTTCGGCCTTCACTGCCTTAGCAACAATAGAGCCTGTGATATCACTTCCACCACGTGAAAACGTTGTTATTTCACCATTAAGAGATGTTCCATAGAAGCCCGGAATAACGTACTTCTCACCTTTTTTGATTTTTTCTTTAAGTGTTGTGTAAGTTATATCTTCAATTTTGTTATCTTCACCAATTATAATTACACCCTCAGGATCTAAAAACTTAAAACCAAGGTATTCAGATATTAAAAGTGCTGATAAATACTCACCTCTAGAGGCAGCATATCGACTACCACGTCTGTTTTCTATATTGACTCTTATCTCCTCTAAGGCTTTAGAAAGAGAAGAAGTCTCCAAGCCTAGAGAGGTAGCAATTTCGAAATAACGGTCTCGGATTTTATCAAATTCACTCTTAAAAGATAGACCTTCTTCTGTAAGAGAAGCACATTTATATAATAAATCGGTAATTTTTTCATCTTTACTATTTCTCTTGCCAGGTGCACTAACTACAACCAAACTGCGCTTATTATTTGAGTCTAGAATAGCCTTAACTTTTTTTATCTGAATGGAATCAGCAACACTGCTTCCGCCAAATTTGCATACAATCATCGTTTTCTCCTAGAAAAAATCTTACTTCTAATAAGATATTTTTATCAATATTATTATTTACATTTAAAATAATTACGTTGGCTATATATTGCATTATTTTATATTAGCTACTAATGTATTCATCTATGGATAAAAATCAGACACAAGAAAATATTATGGGAAGAGAGCCAATACTCTCCCTCCTCGTTAAAATTTCTCTACCTCTAATGATATCTATGTTAGTGCAAGCTTTATATAACATCGTAGACTCAATCTTTGTTGCGATGGTATCTGAAACAGCGCTTACAGCTGTCTCACTTGTCTTCCCTCTTCAAAACTTATTAATAGCTTTTGGAGTAGGTACGGGCGTAGGTATGGCATCATTCATGTCTCGTAAACTAGGAGAGAAAGATGTGGAGACTGCAGAGAAGGTTGCAGGTAATGGCCTTACACTCTCAGTTATAACTTGGGTCTTCTATGCACTTCTCGGTCTTATCTTTTCAAGACCTTTCTTGATGCTTTTTACCCATGATGAAATTCTTTTAGAGTTATCTGTAGAATATGCAGTTATAGTTACAACGTGCTCTATTTTCATGTTCCTTTCACTAATAAATGAAAGAATCTTACAAGGAACAGGAGATAGCATGTCGAGTATGATTAGTCAGCTCTCTGGAGCTATAACTAATATTATTCTTGACCCTGTTTTTATTTTTACATTCAATATGGGCATAAAAGGCGCAGCTATTGCAACAATTATTGGTCAGGCTGTTGGTTGCTTTATATCATTCTATTTTGTAAAGAGAAACAAATATATTTCTATAAAGAAGCATCACTTAAAGCTACAGAAAAACATTGTCAGCTCAATCTATAGTGTTGGTGCACCAACGATAATCACAAACAGTATTGGAACTGTAATGACTAGCGCTCTTAATGGCATTCTCATAGCATTCTCTACGACAGCTGTATCTGTGTTTTCTGTTTATTTTAAACTCCAGTCATTTGTCTTTATGCCAATCTTTGGACTTTCATCTGGTATGGTACCTATAATTGCATATAACTATGGTGCTAAGAAAAAAGAAAGAATGATTGAAACTGTTAGAGATGGATCTGTTATTGGACTATGTATTATGGTACTCGGAACACTCTGTTTTAATATCTTTCCAACTAGCCTACTCTCGCTATTCTCTGCAACAGATGAGATGTATCGTATAGGAATACCAGCATTAAAGATAATCTCTTTGTGTTTCTCTTTTGCAGCTATTTCCATTGGACTTTCATCAACTTTCCAAGCAACAGGTTTTGGTATCGGAACTATGATTACATCTATTATTAGACAACTATTAGTTCTTATACCAATTGCATATCTATTCAGTAAGCTTTGGGGCTTAGATGGTGTTTGGTGGTCATTTCCTGTTGCAGAGGCTGTTGGACTAATCGTCTCCATTGTGCTCTATGTTTATGTATATAAAACAAGAATAAAAAATTTATAGTTTTAATAAAGCTCCTCGAAATGAGGAGCTTATTTAATGCAGTTACTCTAAAGTCTCTTAATATGGAAACCACCATCCACATCAATATAGTTACCTGTTGTATATAAAAAGTGATCATCAGCAAAGGCAGATACTGCATTTGCAATATCTTCAGGCTGCCCCCAACGAGCAATAGGAAAGAGGCCCTCTTTAATTAATTTATCATACTTATCAGTAACAACCTCTGTCATATCTGTTGCGATAACACCTGGTCTTATTTCATGAACTAATATGCCCTCTTTTGCGAGTCTATCTGCATAAAGTAAAGTAAGCATGCTTACTCCAGCCTTTGAGACGCAATATTCTCCCCTAGAAATCGAAGAAACTTCAGCAGAGCAAGATGAAATATTTATTATTGTACCTCTCTTTTTAAAGAGTTTTTCTTGCTCTATCATAGCCTTTGCAACCTTTTGAGTAAGGAACATATTGCCTTTTGTATTTATTGAGATAACTCTATCAAAGCTTTCTTCTGTCATCTCTAATAAATCTGCACGATTTTTTGGAGCAACACCAGCATTGTTAACCAAGACATCGATTCTTCCATATTTAGAAAGAGTTTCTTTAACAATTCTTTCCCTATCAATTGATGAAGATATATCAGCTTGAATATAAAACCATTCAATTTTTTCTTCATCCAGAATATTTAAATTAGCTCTGTTTTTCTCAATATCACTAGTTGCAACAAGAGCAAGACGAAAGCCATCACTACCTAATCTTCTTGCAATAGCAAATCCTATTCCACGGCTCGCACCAGTTATCAATGCAACCTTTTTTATCATTTCAATTACCCCCTAAAATTTTCAGGTAAATTATTCCTTTCAATAAGCCATTCTTTATAAAATGGCATAAAAGTATTGTTGTCACGAATAACACAACCTGTAGGTTTGTGAGAACGTATTAGATCTCCACATTTACCACAGGTAAGACAGACTTTATTCTTGTCAATTCTTCCATTTTTGATTATGTCATTTGGAAAATTTGAGTTAGCAAAAGCCAATCTGCCAAAAAGAAAACCATCTGCTAATTTTTCCTCTATGGCACCAGCAACATACAAATCTGAGTACTCTCTTAAGTATGTTGGCGCAGAGCCATAAATAGTCATACCTGGAACTTCTTTTTTTATCTCACCAATGCCAAAACACATTCTTTGAATTCCTTCAAAAGGGTGTTCATCAGGAATGTATTTACCACTATCAAAAGGTCTTGTTACATGGGTTGTGGCATATGGGTTTCCCATTGTTATGTTTATAAAGCTCAAACCTAGTTCATCTTTAAGTTCTTTTACAAGTCTTTTCGGTTCAGATAAATCAAGCTTTCCATTTTCATCTTGACCGAAGCCTCTGCTCTCTTTAGGATAACCATCATAAATTCCAATGCGAGACGTAACAAAAAATGAAGGTGTTTCGTAAACCTTTGCAGAACGTATAGAATTCTTTAGTAGCCTTACTCTATTTTCGTAGCTTCCTCCATATTCGCCTGGTCTATTGTAAGCAGCAATAACCTCTTGAAAAAGATAACCATGACACGACTTTATATCAACTCCATCAAATCCAGCTTCTCTTGCAAGTAGTGCTGAATGTCCAAAGACATCTTCCATCCTTTTTAGATAGTCATCACTGACTACATCGCTATCATCGGCAGAGCGAAAGGTCTCTAGAAAACTATTGTGTTCAGCAATCATTGGCGAAGGCCTATTATTTGGATTCGAATATCGACCTGAATGATTTGACTGCATTATTAATAGAGGAGCAAAACCATTTCTCTTTAACCCTTCTTCTTTTACTTTTTCATTAAGACGTTTAAAAGAATCCAAGTTTCTCTCATTAAGTAAGAGCTGAGTTTTAGATGAACGGCCTTCTTCTACTATTGATATAGCTTCATACCATATAATACCTGCCCCACCTCTAGCCTCGTTTATATATCGCCTTTCTGTATAACTAGTAGGCTTACCATCTTCAGTAGAGTCCGCACCTTCCATTGGTGCTATTCCTAGTCTATTAGGAACTTCAAATGGTCCAATTTTTATTGGAGTTGCTAATATTGATGTATCATTTGAAAAAGGAATATAAACCCCTAATTCTCTACATTTATCTTTTATTTCTTCTAAGCTTTTATAGTGAAACTTTTCGTGTTTCATCTTAAAATTCCTTTTTTCTCTTTTTCCCAATGATCAACAATAATCTGCGGAGCATAGACAAACATAACCTTCAGTTTTTCATTAGCTACATTTTTCAAACTATGATTCTGCCAAGGCTCGATAAAGACAAAATCTCCTTTTTTAAGAAGAACATCTTCTCCATCAAGAGTGAAAATCCCCATTCCCTCTAGAATAGTATAAGACTCAACTGTCTCATGATTATGCTCAGGAATTGAACCATCTTTCTCGATTTCCACATAGCCTTGGCAAAACTTAGAGCCACTTATTAGGCCATTTTTCCCAATCATTACACGGGTTTTTCTTCCTGAGGGAAATTCCATTGGGGTAATTTCAAAGAGATTGCCTTTCTCCATTTTAACCTCCAAGGTATGCTTTTCTTACCTCATCAGATTTTAAAAGATCTTCACCGCTTCCACTGAGCTTTATCTTTCCATTCTCTAGGACATAGGCATAATCACATATAGAGAGTGCCTTTTTAGCATTCTGTTCTACAAGAAGAATCGTAATTCCTGAGTCTTTAATCTTTTGAATAAGCTCATATATTTGGTTAACAATAATTGGAGCAAGTCCCATTGATGGCTCATCTAGAAGCAAAATACGGGGATGAGACATAAGGCCACGACAGACTGCTAGCATTTGTTGCTCACCGCCAGAAAGAGTTCCTGCAAATTGGTTTCTTCTTTCTTTTAAGATTGGAAACATCTCATATTGGCGCTCTAAATCTTCTTTTATTTGCTTCTTGTCTGCTCTAAATGCACCAACAAGAAGATTATCCTCTATTGTAAGACCTGAGAAAGTTCTGCGCCCTTCTGGAACATGAATAACTCCTTTCATGACTACTTTGTAAGGTTTTTTAGGTAATTCTTCCCCCTCAAAGTATATTTTCCCACTTAGTGGTTTTACTAAGCCACTAATAGTCTTTAATAAAGTTGATTTTCCTGCTCCATTAGCACCTATTATTGAACATATTTGGCCTCTAACAACCTCGACACTTACATCTTTTAGAGCCTCAATGTGTCCATAATTAACACTCAGATTCTCTACTTTAAGCATTACTTCACTCATTCTTCAGCTCCTAAATATGCTTCAATAACAGCTTTGTTGTGCTGAACTTCTTCAGCTGTTCCTACAGCAATTGTTTCTCCAAAGTTCTGCACATGTATTAGATCTGATATGCTCATAACCAAATCCAATCTATGTTCAATAAGAAGAATTGCAAAACCAAACTCTGAAGAGATTTTCTTAATTAAATCTGTTAACTCACCTACTTCTGTAGGTGTTAAACCTGCAGCAGGTTCATCAAGGAGAAGGACCTTTGGTTCACACATCAAAGCTCGAGCAATCTCAATCTTTCTTTGGTTACCATATGATAGGTTTTCAGGTCTTTCATCCTTCTTATCTGCCATGCCAACAACTTCAAGATAAGATAAAGCAAGTTCTCGGCCTCTCTTTTCTTCTCTAATTCTTGCAGGCGTTGGGAACAAACTGCCAAAAACTGTGTATCTAGATTTAGGGTCAAAAGCACATAAGACGTTATCTAAGATTGAAAGCCCCTTGAAAATTCTAATATTTTGGAAGGTTCTACCAATACCTTTGTGCGTAATTTTGTATTGAGGCAAGTTTGTAATATCTTCACCATCTAATATTACTTTTCCTCTATCAGCTTGATATACGCCAGATATAGTATTGAAGATTGTTGTTTTTCCTGCTCCATTTGGACCAATAATACCGTGAATCTCTCCTTTATTCGCTTCAAGAGAGAAATCTACAATGGCCTTTATTCCACCAAAGCTTTTACTAATGTTTTTTATTTCAAGCAATGCCATATTACTTCTCCCTATTCTTTTTTATCTTTCTGTCGAAACTACGAAGAGCACGCTTCATATTTCGTGGGGTTAACTCCCATTCGCCAAATAGTCCATTTGGCTTAAAGTTTAAGATGAAGAGTACAAGTATTGCATATACTATGTATCTGTACTTATTCAAAGCTTGCATGTATTGAGGGAGGAATGTAAGGAAAGCGCCTCCGAAGATAGAACCAGTTAAACTGTTTACGCCTCCGAAGAATACCATAATTACCCAATCGGCAGACTTTTTCCAACCAAAATCTGTAGGACCGACATAACCAACGTAGAAAGCATACATACATCCTGCAAAGGCTGTCATAGCACAGGAGAGCAAAAAGGCAATCATTTTAACCTTAGAAGCATTTATGCCCATTGCTTTTGCTGCAAGTTCATCACTCTTAACGGCAATGCACTGTCTACCATACTTACTAGTTTTAAATAGAGCAGTAAGTGTTATTGCAATTATAGCAGCAACGAGAGTAAACCAAACATTTACCTTTCTTGGTACACCAATTAATCCAAACGCTCCACCTGTGTATTGGCTAAGTAAGAGAATAAGCTGTGCAATTGATTCGCCAAAGCCCAATGTAACAAGAGAGATATAGTCTCTTCTAAGACGAACAACTGGGAATCCTATGATATAACCTACTGCTACAGCAAAAATTATCGCTAGTAAGAAAGCTAAGTACATATTCATGCCAAAGTTAAGAACTAAAAGTCCAGAAACATATGCACCTATGGCCATGAAAGCAGCAGAACCAAGAGAAAACATTCCTGTTAAACCTGTGAGAATATAGATACCACAGACAGAAACGAGTGTTATGCATACTTGAGTCAATACATATAAAAATAATCTCATGCTTTCCTCCTTATGCTTTTTCCTGAACGTTGCTGCCAGCAATTCCCTGAGGACGAACAAGAAGGAATATAAGCATTACAGCAAAGGAAGCTATTGTTGCCCAACCTGAACCTATTGTGCTAAGGAAGAATGCTTCCATAATACCTAGAAGCATTGCTCCTATTACTGCACCTGTTAAGCTTCCCAAGCCTCCAATAACAGAGGCAATAAAGCCTTTTACAACAAGACTTCCTAAAGTTGAAGTAAGCGTATATTTAATGCCTAAGAAACAACCAGCAAGTCCACCAAATACACCAGATATTGCAAAAACAACCTGTATTACAAGTGTTGCATTTATACCCATAAGTTGAGCTGTATCACGATCAAAAGAAACAGCTCTTATTGCTCTACCAATGCTAGTTTTTTGAAGGATAAAAGCGAGTGTTGCTAGTGCTAATATGCTTATTATAAGCATTATGATGTTTTCTTTTGAAATAACCGCACCTAATAAAGAAACCGAAGATTCTTTAAAGAAGTTTGGATAAACATAGAAATTTGTTCCTGTTTTAAGTGTTATTATTCCTTCATAAAGTGTTCCTAATGTAATTGAAGAAACAAAGAAGTATGTTGAAGGCGAATGGTTCTTTAATATTCTTCTAAAACCAACAAATTCGCCAATTAGACTGATTATAGCTCCTGCAAGTGCAGAACAAACTAAAGTGGGAAAGAGACCCCATCCTTTCGATGCAACCAAGAAATAAGCAATAAATGCAGAGACTGTCATTGTTGCACCATATGAGAAGTTTGAAAATTTCAAGATATTGAAAACTAAAGCAAAGCCTATTGCAATTAATGCATAGACAGTACCTGTTGAGATACCATTTACAAGCGTTTGAAATGACATTGAATTTTCCTTTAGACATGGGCTCGCAAAAACTGCAAGCCCATGAGGTTTTTTCGGGGGGAATTATAAAATATGATTAGTCGATTGGGTACTTCTGTAACATTACAGGAGTTGTTCCATCATACTTATACATAAACATAGGTGTACCAAGTACTGGCATGTGTGTTGCAGGATCAATCTTAATAGTTCCTGTTAAACCTGTATATTCTGCTGTAGCAAGAGCTTTAGCAACTGTCTTTCCATCTGTTCCTACTTCACTCATAACCTTTGCAGCCATCTGCATTGAGTCATAACCTAAGAAGTACTTATTAGGAGCACCAACTTCCTGACATCTTTCACTGATTGCTTTTGCAGTTTCTGTCTCATAGATGTCGATGTTGTTGATGAAGTAAACATTAGAACAATCTGCGCCAACCTGAGTATTGAATGCAGGAGCACCATCAAGACCTGTAATAATTGCACCCTTAAATCCTAACTCATCACAAGCTTTCTTGATGAGAACAAGTGGAGCTGTGTAGTTTGGACAATAAATAGCATCAACACCAGCTTTAATAATAGGCTGAATTAAAGTCTTAATATCTGTTTCAGATGCGTTGTAACCAATGATGTTCTTATCTTCAATTGTTCCACCATTTGCCTTTATTGTTGATACAAATGGATCAAGAAGAGAAACAGAGTAAGAATTGTCCTGTGTATAGAAAACACCAAAATTCTTAAATCCATTCTGCATTGCGAATTCTGCCATAATCTGACCCTGAACAACTGTTGATGGCTGAGAACAGAAGAGATACTCATAGATGTTACCACTGTTATCCATATAGCAAAGTGGGTCAACAGCAAATGTAATCATAGGAACACCATAGCTAGCTGTAGTTGCCTTTAGTCCAGATACAATATTTGCAATAGGTGGTCCAAATAAGAAATCTACCTGATCAACTGTAACAGCTTTAATGTATGCACTAATAGCTGTATCAACATTAGCGGCTGTATCATATTCAATGTACTTAACAGTCTTTCCATTGATTCCGCCTGCAGCGTTGATATCTTTTATAGCATCCTCTACACCCTTCTGTACAGATTTTCCAAGTGTAGCTGTAGCACCTGTTGTGTCTTGTAGAATACCAATAGTAATTGTTCCGCTTCCAGCACTTTCACTAGAACCGTTTGCGAATGCTGAACACATGACCAATAAAGCCATCACAATAGCAATTGCTTTCTTCATTTTTTCTCCTTTTGACAAAAGAACAATTCATGGAACCGTTCCCATGACTTCTTTATTACACACTTTTTAGGAGAAGTAAAGAAAAAAATATCGTATTAATGCCGTTTTTTACATTTTTTTGGTTCTTTTTATATTACGGTGTCTCTTTCAATCAAAGTAGGATCAAAAATAAAACTCTTTTCATTATCGTCTAACTTACCTTCTATCATGTCGACTAAAACATTTACAGCCTTTCTTCCCATCTCTTTGAAAGGCTGGCTAATTGCAGTAAGTCGTGGAACAAGAAGTTCAGAAATTGGAACATTGTCATAACCAATAATCGCAACATCATCTGGGACAGTTTTGCCCAATTGGCTAAGGGTATGTATTGTTGCAACTGCAAGGTTATCGCTTGAACAAAGTATGGCATCAAATTCGATGCCTTCATTAAGGACTCTAGCGAGTTCCCTTGAAACAACAACATTGGCGTTTTCAATTCCATGCCATACTAACTTTTTGTCATAAACAAGATTATTTTTCTTTAATGCATCCAAATAACCTTTGTATCTATCGCGATAGAGCTTTAATTCTTCCTGACCTTGCAAGTAAGCAATTCTACGTCTTCCCTTTGATACAAGATAATTAACAGCCATTTCTGAGCCTTTTGCATTATTTAGACAAACAGATGGAGTTTTTGAACTATCTGTTCTTAATAAATTTACGCAAGGAAGACCTGTCTCTTTTGCTTCTAGTATTTCCTCATTGTCTTTTTCATTCCAAAATGCTGTTGCAAATATAAAGCCATCAACGTTGCCACTTTTGAGCTTTCTTATGTACTCTTTGGCAATCTCTTTGTTTTCTTGGATATCACATAAAAGAATTGTATATCCACTCTTTAAGGCCTCATCTTCTATAGCCTGGATAATTGCCGAATAGATCATAATTTCAATATTAGGAACAAAGAATGCAATAGTTTTGCTCCTTTGTGTTTTTAATGCCTTTGCAAAGTAGTTAGGCTCAAAGTCTAATTCTTTGGCACAAGCAAGCACCTTCTCTCTTGTTTCAGGACTAACATGAATATCGTTACAAAGTACTCTCGAAACAGTACTTTTTGACACACCAGTTTTTAGTGCTATGTCCTTTATTGTCACATTGTGCCTATCCATAAGAAAACATTAACACACATTCTATTTTTGGTGCACCATTTTAATATCAATATCTATCTATAAAATACAAAAAATGAAAAAATGATAAAAATAAAATGACTCTTTATCTATTATCTTATCTACAGTGGTTAAAGGATAAAAAAGCTTGTTTTAGTATTTTTATGCTTTTTTGAAGACTCCAATTTATAGAATAAATATTCAATATTTTTTTATTTTTTACTTTTTTATCAAGTATTACAGATAATTTAAAGGAAGAATCTTTTAAATATATATTATTATCTAGTATAGATAAAATTAATTATAATGAAGTAATTAAAGGTAATTTCTTGAATATAAATAGTAATGACACATTAGAATTAATAAGTAATTATGTAATAAATAAAACAACATATTATAAATTAATTATTTATATAGATGGAAATATGGAAAACCCAATAAGTATGCAAAATGGAAGTATAACAGGTAATATTGAAGTATGTTCAAAAGAAAAGTTTAATGTAACATTAAATGTTACAAATGGTACAAGTGATAATAATACATTAAAAGTAGTTTCAGGAGAAAATGCTATATTTAATATAACTGCTAGTGATGGATATATATTAGATATAGAAAGTCAAACTTGTGAAGGAATATTAAATTCAAGTACAGGTATTTATACAATAAATAATATAACTGAAAATAAAGAATGCAGTTTAACATTAAAGGTAGGTAACTTAGAT
The DNA here is from genome assembly GCA_050874025.1 of Candidatus Ornithospirochaeta sp. Taxonomy (GTDB): domain Bacteria; phylum Spirochaetota; class Spirochaetia; order Sphaerochaetales; family Sphaerochaetaceae; genus Ornithospirochaeta. The sequence continues at coordinate 59 of JBNMJW010000044.1, read as the reverse complement.
AAAAGTGGTGCAAATAGTCCTGATTTAGTAGATGGTTTAATACCAGTATTGTATAACGG
>JBNMJW010000043.1:0-15165 GCA_050874025.1 Candidatus Ornithospirochaeta sp. | reverse complement strand
TTAGGAGGAGTGATAAAAAGGTAAATAGAAAGGATGTTGCACTATTTCTTCCGGTAATGAAACAATAAAAGTGACATTACAACAGGAAGTGGCAAGGCTTTAATTCGTCATCTTTACTAGTCCTTGGAGGCTGCTTAGGAGAATGAAGAGTTATTGACCGCATCAATCAATGGTCCAAGGAGGCCGGATAGGAGAATGGAGAGACATCCACACAGAAACCATTTCTTGTTCCAATGTCAAAGGAGAAAGGGATGGTTAGCTGGGAGAGAAAGATTGTTAGCGTAGGGATTGACTTGCATACAACCCAATTCACTGTATGTGCTATCACTCCAGCAGGTGATGTTCTGAAAGAAGATCAGTACCAGACAACAGATGAGGGGTATGAGAGCTTCATATCGTGGTGCCATGATGTAGAGGAAGAGCATGGGGTTGCGGTCGAGATGGCAATCGAGACAACAGGCAGTGCCAGATATGTCCGAAACATGATGCAGCAAGAGGGCTTTCATGTGATAGTGATAAACACCTTGCATTTCAAGGTGGTCGTGCAAAGCAGCAAGAAGACGGATTGGCATGATGCAGAGCTTATAGCAAGGTACCTTTCGAAGGATATGCTTCCGGAGTGCTACCTGTGTGACCAAGAGACGGAGGAGCTCAGGAAGCTGCTCTCTGAGAGATCGGATCTGATTACCGTTATCGTGAAGACCAAGAACAAGATCCACAACATGCTCAGGGGATATGGGATAAGCACCACGGGTGCGCAGTTCCAGAGCAAAAAGAAAAGGCAGCAGCTCCTGAACGATCTCGAGGACCACAAACTATATACGGAACATGCTGCCAAAACATTAAAAATGCTACTTAGCACTTTATCCGCGTTGGAAGAGCAAGTCAATGAGATAGAGCTCCTTATCGATGAATTCATAGAGGATGATGAAGTCGTAGAGAGGCTGGAGACAGTGCCTGGGATCGGGAAGATCACGGCATCGACCATAAGAGCCTACATCGGTGACATCGATAGGTTCGAAACGTACAAGCAGTTCGCAGCATACTGCGGGCTCACTCCTTTTGTGCGGTTCTCGAACAATAAGGGATTCACCGGGCACATAACAAAAAATGGACCGACAGAGCTTAGAACGGCGATGGTCCAGGCGGTAATGGGAATGTTGAGATTGCAGAAATCCATTGGAGAACTGAATCTCATCTCGAAATACAAGAAGATGAAACGAGTCAAGGGTTCAGGGGTAAGCATAATAGCCTTTGCCCGAAAACTGAGTCGCATCATCTTCGTGATGCTTAAGACAGGAACAGACTTTGATCCATATCGTTTGATGAATGGTGAATATGATGATCCTGACAAGAAAATACAGGAGGTCTGCTAAGTTCTCCTGTTACAAGAAAACAAGTCAATGGTTTCTGTTAAAAAACTATTGACCTTTTATAGGAGTTTTACAAATGAAAGAATTCATGAATGAAGAATTTCTTTTGGAAAATGAGACAGCCTCTACTCTTTTCCATAAATATGCTGAGAATGCGCCTATCTTTGACTATCACTGCCACTTAATTCCACAGCAAATTGCTGAGAATACTCGCTTCACAACCATCACAGATGCTTGGCTTGGAGGAGACCACTACAAATGGAGACAGATGAGAACATGTGGTTTTCCTGAAGAATTAATTACAGGAAACAGTGATCCATATAAGAAGTTCTATGCTTGGGCAGAGACAATGGAAAACTTAATTGGAAACCCTTTGTATCATTGGACACACTTAGAGCTCAGAAGATACTTCGGAATTAATGATATACTCAATAGAAAGAATGCTGAAAAGATTTATAACGAAGCTAATGACAAGTTCAAGAATGACCCTGAACTTTCTGTCTATGGAATAATGAAGAAGTTCAACGTCTATGCCGTCGGAACAACAGATGACCCAGCTGATTCACTAGAATGGCACAAAAAGATTCTTAAAGATGGAAAGTGCCCAAGCAAGGTCATCCCATCATATAGACCAGATAAGGCTCTTAATATTGAAAAGCCTGACTTTGCCTCTTACATAGCTAAGCTAGGCGAAAGCGCAACAATAAGGATTGAAAGTGTCGAGGACCTTGTTAATGCACTTGCTTCAAGACTTGATTATTTCGTTCTTTTAGGATGCAAAGCATCTGACCATGCACTTATGACATGTCCTCATACTTTCCTTTCGAAAGATAAGGTTAACGAAATCTTCAAGAACAAACTTAATGGCGTTGAGCCAACAAAAGAAGAAGCAGATGGATACAGAACATATGTGCTCTCAAAGCTTGCTAAGCTCTACAAAGAAAGAAACATCGCTATGCAGTTGCACTTTGAATCTATAAGAGATAACAATAAGAAAATGTATGCACTACTTGGACCAGATACGGGCTTTGACGCAACATACGATGAAACAATAAGCCTTGGAGCATCTGAATTTTTTGCATCTCTTTCCAATAGCGACAGCATTCCTAAGACAATTCTCTATTCTCTTAATCCAAAGGATTATTATCCTCTTGCTACTCTAATGGGATGCTACCAGGGTGATGGAATGAAAGGAAAGATTCAACTTGGTTCTGCTTGGTGGTTCTGTGATCACATTGATGGCATGGAAGAACAGATGAGAATTCTTGCTTCTCTTGGTTCTCTTCCTTCATTTATCGGTATGCTTACAGACTCTAGATCTTTCTTATCTTATCCTCGTCATGAATACTTCAGAAGAATACTCTGTAATCTCATTGGTACTTGGACGGAGAAAGGTCTACTACCTAATGATGAAGAGATGCTTGGTAAGATTGTTAGCGATATTTCATTCAACAATGCAAAGAAATATTTTGAAGGCTAATCGCTACACTTGGTAAGAGATAAATCACCTTTGACAAAAAAAGTCGAAGGTGATTTTTACTTTGGTTGTTGAAATTTGCCAACATTTTAGAAGACTTTATCTCCGTTCTCCTCGCTCTCCATTGGAGTAATTAACACAACTCCTTGCTTTGATTTTGTCCCTAGAATTCGAACCTCACTTTTGACGCTTCCAATGTGCATTGGCTCTAAGTTAACACAGCAAATGAGTTGCTTACCCAATAAGTCTTCTGGCTTATAGAGTTCTGTCAGTTGTTCAGAAGAGGTCTTCTCTCCTAACTCTTGGCCAAAGTTTAAAGTAACCTTGTATGCTGGCTTACGGGCTTTTTTATTGATAGAAACGGAAGTGACTGTTCCCACACAGATTTGAACCTCGTCAAAATCTTCAATGGTTATCATGATTATACACCTCATTTAAAAATATTAAGACTTGTGAAACACATTTATTCGCCATCTAAAGAGGCTATTCGATTCACCAACTATCTATGCAAAAAGTTTTCCTATCAAAAGGCATAGAATTTTATCAGGTGTGAAATATACAAATAACCATCGTAAAAGACAGTAAAAAATCACCCTCAACTTTCTCTTTCAAGATTTCATTGAAGGTGATTTGCTTTTTTAGAAACGCTATTGCCATCTTATTATTTGAGCAATAGACACTTTTATTTAAATGTTTCTAATTAGATGTTGTTAACAACAATCTTTGCAATAAAGAGAATTGCAAGAACATATGTAGTAGGTGTAACGTCCTTAAATTTCTTTGTACAAACCTTAAGGATAACATAAGAAAGAATACCAAACATGATACCATCACTGATTGAGTAAGCACAAATCACCATGAGGATACAAAGGAACGCTGGAATACCTTCTGTTGGATCTTCGAAGTCGATATCCTTTACTGGGCTCATCATAAAGAATCCTACAAGGAGTAATGCTGGAGCAGTTGCTGCACTTGGGATTGATAAGAAGAGAGGAGAAAGGAAGAGAGAAAGAAGGAACATAACAGCTGTTGTGATAGCTGTAACACCTGTTCTTCCACCTTCTACGACACCTGTACTTGATTCAACGAATGTTGTAACTGTTGATGTACCGAGCATAGCACCAACTGTTGTACCAACTGCGTCTGCAAAGAGAGCCTGCTTACAGTTAGGGATAGTATCTGTATCCTTAAGCCAACCAGCCTTTGTAGCACAACCAATAAGAGTACCAACTGTATCGAACATATCAACAAAGAGGAATGTGAACATAACAATGAGGAAGTCTGCAAAGTGTGCACCAACTTCAGCAAAGTTAAACTTCATAAATGTAGGAGCAAGACTTGGTGGCATTGAAGCAAATCCACCGAACTGTGTAACGCCCATTGGGATACCGATAATTGTTGTAACGATAATACCAATAAGGATGTTTCCCTTTACGTTGTATGCAACGAGAACAGCTGTGATGATAAGACCAATAAGAGCAAGAATTGCTGTGTTGCTTGTGATATTTAAGCCAACAAGAGTTGATCCGTTATCAACGATGATTCCAGCATTCTGGAGACCGATAAATGCAACAAACATACCAATACCAACGCTGATAGCCTTCTTTAGGTTAGCTGGAATAGAGTTAACAATTGCCTCACGAACGTTAAATGCTGTAAGAAGAATGAAGATAATACCTTCGCAGAAGATTGCTGTTAAAGCAAACTGCCAACTATAGCCCATTGTTAAACATACTGTGTATGTCAAGAAAGCATTAAGACCCATACCTGGAGCAAGAGCAAAAGGTAAATTAGCTACGAAACCCATTACGAGTGTAGCAATAACAGCAGAAAGAGCAGTTGCTGTAAAGACAGCTCCGCCGTCCATACCAGATACACTCAAAATGCTTGGGTTAACAGCTAGGATGTAAGCCATTGCTAGGAATGTTGTAATACCTGCAACAATTTCGGTCTTTAGATTCGTTCCGGCTTTTTCAAGCTCAGACTTTTTGAACGAGACCTGAATTAATTTCATTTCACACCTCCTGAAGTGTAATTAAATACCTTTTCTTATCATAGACCCATATCTTTGATTTGCAAAATAAAAAATGCAACAGAAAGCAACAAATATTGTTTTTTGTGGTCTACCTCATTATTCTTACTTGTTTTTTAGCTAAAGGTCTCTATTTTTATACAAATTTATTCAAAAAAAAGAAAATTGCAACAAAAAGCAACATTTTTCTAGCTTTTTTCAAAAGACGATTTATCATCATTTATAAAAAAAGGAGAAAAAATGGACAAACTAACTGCGCGCAATCTCATTAATGCTTCAATGGGAAGAGAGTATTCAGATTTAGTAATTAGAAATGCTCAAGTTGTGGATGTTTGTGGATTAACAACCTACAAAGCTGATGTATATGTTAAAGATGGATATATTGTTGGTTTTGACGGAGAAAGAAAGGCAAAAGAGGAAATTGATGCAAAAGGCGAATACCTAGTACCTGGTTTTATTGATAGCCATTGTCACATTGAGAGTTCTCACCTCTCACCTAGTGAATTTTCCAACGCAATTCTTCCATGTGGAACAACAACGGTTGTTGCTGACCCACACGAAATCTGTAATGTTGCAGGCCTCGATGCTCTAAGTTACATGCTTAAGAGCGCAAAAAATGCGGTCTTAGACATCTATTACATGTTTCCTTCTTGTGTACCTTGTACTTCTTTTGAACACTCAGGAGCAATTCTTAATGCACCAGAAATAGAGAAAGTAATTGACAACGATCGTATTCTTGGTCTTGGAGAGATGATGAATTATGTTGGCGTTGTTAACGCTGATGAAATGATTCTTGATAAGCTAGAAACATGTTATTCAAGAAAGAAAATCATCGATGGTCATGTTCCTTCAATTGGAGGACAGGGCTTAGATGCATATCTATGTGCTGGAATTAAAACCGATCATGAATGCGAAACGCCAGAAGAATTACAAGAAAAGATAAGAAAGGGAATGTACGTTCTTCTTAGACAGGGCACAGTTTGTAGAAACGTATTACAACTCTTACCTGGAGTAAATGATAACAATTACAAACGATGCTTGTTCTGCACTGATGATAGACAACCTCAGTCTATAACTAGAGAAGGCCATATAAACTACGGTGTAAACTTAGCAATAAGCCATGGAATGGATCCGCTAAAAGCTATTGCATGTGCATCTCTTAACGCAAGCGAATGTTATCATCTTGATGACAGGGGAGCTATAGTGCCTGGTAGAAGAGCAGACTTCTTCCTTACAAAATCACTTAAAGAAATAAAACCTACATCTGTCTTTGTTAAGGGTGAAAAAGTTGCCGAAAACGGAAAGACACTTAAGCTCTCCCCACATGTAGATCCATTCGGAGTAAAAGGCTCTGTTAAAGTTAAGGATCTCTCTTTAAAAACATTCTCTTTACCTTTAAAGAGTAACAAGGCTCGTGTAATCGATATTCTTCCTGGAGGAGTTGTTACAGGAAAGGGAGAAGCCACTGTTAAGAGAGATGAAAATGGAGAATGGGTACATGATGATAATGAAGATATCTTAAAAATAACAGTTATAGAACGCCATCATGGAACAGGCTTCCATTCTTCAGCTTTAATTAGGGGCTATGGAATTAAAAATGGGGCCATTGCAACCACCATTGCTCATGACTCACATAACATTATCGTAGTAGGTTCCAATGACAACGACATGCTTAAGGCAGTTGAACATCTTGTTGAAATGGGAGGAGGCATAACCGTCTTCAAAGATGGAAAAGAGCTCAGTTCACATCCTCTCGAAATTGGTGGTCTAATGACAGACTTGCCTGTTAGTGAAGTCGTAAAGTGCTTAGATGAACTACATGATGCTACAGAAAAGCAAATGGAAGGATTAAACCCTGAAATTGATCCATTTATGACGCTTTGTTTTATGGCCCTTCCTGTCATTCCTGCTTATAAGATTACAGATTGCGGACTATTTGATGTAACACAATTTAAGTTTGTTGATGTCTCAATTGTCTAACCCATTTAGACTTTAATAAAAGGGGGAAGAATCTTTTTAAAGGCTCTTTCCCCTTCTTTTATCTACCTAAGCCCACCCTTAAGTGTCCATTTTTGGCTTTCAGTTTGCATTTTCATCATATGAGCAAAGATGCCATTATTCTCTATTAACTCTTTAGGAGAACCTTCTTCGGCAACTCTCCCATCTTTAAGCACGACAATCTTATCTGCACTAGAAACAGTACGCATTCTATGAGCAATGATAAGAACAGTCTTATTTTTAATAAGTCGAGACAATGCTTCTTGAATTATTGTTTCATTCTCAACATCTAAGCTTGCTGTAGCTTCATCTAGTAAGATGATAGGAGCATCCTTTAAGAAAGCACGCGCAATTGAGATACGTTGACGTTCGCCTCCAGAAAGTTCAGAGCCGTTCTCCCCTATATTTGTATTCCAACCATCAGGAAATTTTTCAGCAAAGCTATCTACATTAGCTAATTTTCCTGCAGCTATAACCTCTTCATCTGTAGCATTTTTACGACCAATACGTATATTTTCCATAATGCTGTTGTTAAATAACGTTACGTTTTGGAAAACAATTGAAAAAAGGCTCATAAGCTTTTCTGGATCAATTTTTGAAATATCCATATCACCAACAGTAATCTTTCCTTTATTAATATCCCAGAACCTAGCGGCTAAACGAGAGACAGTTGTTTTACCACCACCAGAAGGTCCAACTAAGGCAGTAACCTCTCCTTGCTTTGCAATGAATGAGACGTCTCTTAAGATAGTCTCTCCATTTCCATATGAGAAACCAACATGGCTAAATTTAATATCACAATTTTTGTTTGTTAACTCTTCACTTCCTGTCTGAACAGGATAGTCAAGAATTTCATTCATTCTTTTAATATTTGTATTAGTTCCAATAATTGCAGAAAGATTTTGCAATGCTCCTTCTAATGGATCATATAAGCGAGAAACAACTAATAAGAACATGAAAAATGTCAGAAGATCTAATTTGTTAGCTACCAACATAGAAGTACCAACAAGTGCGGTTGTAGCAATACCAAGACGTAATACAAGACTTGCAGATACAACAAAAATAGCTGTTCCTAATTCACTTTTAATTTGTCTATTCTCGATTGCACGAATCTTTTTCTCTAAACCTGCCAAATATTTTTCTTCTGCATTATTGGCTCTTAAGTCAGGCATAGTCTCCATACACTCTTGCAGAGCTTCTTCGCAAGAAATCTTAGCAGTCATAGCCTTAGAAGAAAGTTTCTTTTGCACACTAGAAGCTAAAACTACAATAGAAAAAGCAACTAGTAGTGGCCAAATAGCGGCAATTGCCATACGCCAATTAACAAAAAACATCACAATAGAGATTATTGTTGTAGATAAAATTGCACCATAGAGTGGCATCACAAAATGAGATTGGCTTTGCTCTAATACAGCACAATCATTCATGATAGTAGAAGTCAAATCTGCAAGATCTTTTTTATCAAAAAATGAAAGAGGGATTTTCCTTAACTTCTCTGCAAGATTTATACGACGGACTCCAGACTCAACATAAGTTGAGAGAAATGTGTTGTTATATTCAAGACGCGTACAAATGACGATAAAGACCGCCATAACTAAAGAGTTGATAGCGTAAAATAAAATTCTATCAGAGCTAAGAGTATTATTAATTAACTCCCCTACTAGAGAAAAAAGTAAGGCTGTAGGCACCATAAAAGAAATATTCTGTAACGCACAAGATAGAATGCCTTTAATTGTATCAACTGCACCTTTATAAGAAAGTGCAAAACGTCTTTGCAAATACTTAATCATTTATTAGCCTCCTTTTCAACTTTCCATTCAACTGACTTTTGATATTCATCCCACTTTTTTTTGAAAAGCTGACCTTTTTGTAATAGGCTATCAAATGTGCCATCTTCGACTATATGCCCATTATCGAGAACAAAAATATGATCAGCATCAACAACTGTAGATAGGCGATGTGCAATCATAATTACAGTATGTCCTTTCTCTAATTTATGAAGTGCGGTTTGAACTTTTGTTTCATTATCAGGATCAGCGAAAGCTGTTGCTTCATCTAAAAGCAGAATTGGAGAATCTTTTAGCAAGGCTCTAGCAATTGCTAAACGTTGAGTCTCTCCTCCCGATAGATAAACACCCTCCGAACCAATAACTGTGTTCACTCCATCAGGTAGCTTTTCAATAATATCCATACATTGAGCACCTTTAAGTGCCGCCAAGACTTCACTATCTGTAGCACTAGGTTTACCTAGACGAACATTGTCTAATATAGTCCCTTTTATAAGATGATTATTTTGAAAAACAAGAGAGATAGTATCCATCAACTCTTTTTTCTCAATGTCCGCAACATCTACATTACCAATTTTAATGAAACCACTCCTCGGATCAAAAAAGCGTGCGATAAGAGAGACAAGAGTAGATTTACCTCCACCAGATGGGCCAACAAATGCGACAGTCTCCCCTGGCATAATAGAAAGCGTGACATTATCTATGGCGTTTTTTATCCCATCATAGCTGAATGTGACATTCTCTAATTTAACAGAGCTATCTGTTGAATGTTTGGGTCTCTCTGTTTCTTTTAAGGACGTAGAGTTTAAGACACTATCAATACGAGAAATGGCATCACTCACAATCATTCCGTTTTCACTCATAAACATCATCTTTGTGAGTGTTAATGATATGACAGGGGTAATGATAATATAGAAGAGCAAATTCAACAGAATTGAGTGATTTACTCCACTTTTAGATAGTAGAAAGCCCCCAAGAATAAGAAAGACGAATACACTATTAATCGCTAATGTATACAGTGTCATTGGCCAACGAAGTTCTTTTGTATAAGCAATAACCCAATGCTCATAATTGTCGATAGTACCTTTAAACTTTTTAAAAGAAAAAACAGTTTGACCAAAAGTTTTAACAACTGGGATGCCTCTTACATACTCCACTGCTTCATTAGACATATCTGCTAAAGCATTCTGATATTGAGTCATTTTGTCTTGTAATTTTTTCCCTGTCATACGTGTCATGACAACCATGCCAAGGAAGACAGGAACAAGACTTAGAAGCCCAAGCCTCCAATCGAAAATAAAAAGCAAGACTAAGAGTCCTATAACAGTTGAAATCGCTTTTGCCTTATCTGGCAATTGATGAGCAAGGTATGTTTCAGTTGCACCTGCTGTTTCTGATATAGTACGACGTAATTTACCACTACCAAATTTTTCAATTGTTCCCAATGGTAAGGTTGCAATATGTTTTGCCATCTTAATACGCAAATTAGTAGCAATACGAAAAGCAGAAAGATGAGAGCACATCAAGCCTAGAATATAGACTAGTAGTGCAACAATAGCATAGATAACAGCCGCCCAGCCATATTGTGTTGAATTAACAGCTCTCTCATAGTTTGGATATACTTCGATAACCTCTTTAAGAATCCTCCAAATATACCAAAATGGAACAAGTGCTAAAAATGCACTGAGCGATGATAAAATCCAAGATGCATAGGTAAGTAGCTTATATGAGCCAGCATAGCCGAGCAATCGTGATAAATTGGATTGTTTTTTCATAAACAATTCTTCCTTAATAAAATACAAACTTAGTTAGTTTTAGCTAACTTGCTTGTACTTTAACAAACATTATTTATGCAAACTACTCCATTTTGATTTTAATGCTCTATTTTGCTTCTTTCTTTTGTGCTCTTGCGATACATTGACGGAGTCAGGCCATAGCGTTTTTTAAAACACTCACTAAATTTACTTGAATTTTCATAACCTATTTTCTCTGAAATTTGGGTGATTGTTTTTGCACTGTGTGTTAATTCGACAGCTGCTTGTTCTAGCCTATATTCTTTGATATATCGATAGATAGAAACTCCATATATCTTTTTAAACAGTTTCTCTAAATATGATACAGAGATATTGTTTTCCCTAGCTATCTGTTGCAGTGATACATAGTCTTCTTGTCTTTTTAGAATCTGATCACGTAAACGTTCGACCATTCTAGCCTGCGACGAAGAATAATAATCAACTTTATTTTCATTTTGAGGAATACGAACAAGTAGCATTAATAACTCAAGAACCTTTAGCCGAATAAACTCTAGGTCCATATATAAAGAACTCTCATAGAGCTCACCAAAGACATGTTCACAGTGAGGGCCTGCAGATATAAATGTATACCACTTATTCCCTAGTAGATTTTCTCTCAAAGTAGAAAAGCTAATATAAAGAGCCGGAACGTTTTTCTTTATCCAATTTTCGGCCTTAACTGGATCAAGTTCTAAGCATACTCCTTCATAATGTCCTAGCGGAAAATGAGATACAGATTTACTACCATGAATGCCGTCATAAGAGCTAAGCGCCATGTCACCAGGTTTTAAGATGACATTATTATGGGAAGAAAAACTCGTCTCAAAGCGACCCTCTACACAATAATTAATCTCTAGTAGTCCTTTTTCCGTGCGAAGCTCTGTATAAGAGTCCATTTCGAGCTTCATCAGAAGTGCATTTGCCCCATCAAACAAATGAAAAACATCTATTTTTCCATTTCCATTTGCTTTCTTAAGTCCACCTATTTGTCCGATTTGAGAAGAAGAAGTAATTGACTCATCATGAATTATTACATCTATCAAGGAAGAATCTCCTTATTTCTTGATAATCTTTAGACAGAAGTCACAACAATCATTTCCCCTGCCAAGCGTCTTTGTACGTTTCCAAAGGAGTCTAGAGTGCACATGATTGTATGTTATGTCGTCACTATCGCAAAAACAACGACAAAGTTCAGGCCAACCATATAATGCACATGTATCATTGTATGGACACTTTATCATATCTATACGCCATACACCTCTAGTAGTCTCTATTTCTTTCATAGAAAAGCCAGCACTCGTACCAAAAAGGCTTCGTGTTGCTTTTGTAAAAATAGACGGTACAAGGCGATACAGAAAAGGAATATGCAATAGCAATACAAATTGTTTATGCCCTTTTATGGCTTTTCCTTCAACATAACTATGTATTGTTTTCAGCGCTTCTTCTTTAGGCATAACAGTTTGAAGAACTTCGTAGCTAGCTATTCCTGGTAGAATTTGACTCTGTAAATGACGTTGTTTTTCCTTGCTAGCATCTTTATGTTCATCGCTAAGCGTTTTGAGCCGAGTATTGAACATATTAATTAGTTCTTCTTTTTTTGTTGGATATGATTTTTCGACAGTTTTCTTAAAGGCTGATGCAATATAACTCTCTTTCACTTTCTACTCCCAATCTGAAGTGTATTGGTCTTTTAACAAGAGTTAGACACATCTAACTTATACAACTTCAAAACCTTTTCTTCAAGTTATTTTTTATTAACAAAGAAAATCGGGATTTAACTTTTTAAGAGAATCATAAATAGTTCGACTAACCCAAAGAGCACCTTCGGGTCTAAGATGGGTATTGTCTTCTTTTCCATCAGGATAATTAGTATAGAAATTTGGGGAGAAGTTCATATAATACTTTTTGCTCTCTTCTTCTCCCAATAGCGTAAGATCAAGCATTAAAGGAAGAGTAATATCTATAACAGGAGTATTGGAAAGATAACCAGCATATTTCATTCCTGCTATATAATCTTTATGTGTATCTACTAGTCTTCCATTTTCAAATATTCGTCTTGGAACAGAGGTTATGAAATAAACACTTACTCCTTTTTCTTTGAATTCAGTAGCCATATATTTTAAATTGGCAACATATTGTTCAAATGGTTTGGTGCCTCTCTGATCTGTCTTTTGGTCATTATGACCAAATTGAATAATTACACTGTCTCCCTCTTTTGAGTCTAATAAAGCCTTACTAAAGACTCCACTCTTTAAGCAAGAGACAGTTGAATATCCATTAAAAGCATTATTACAAAGAATCCAAGATGGACTTAAAAATTGGAAGAAGGCTTCGCCCCAACCTGTTTCAGGGCGAGCCTCTTTCTTCTTACTTGCACATGTTGAATCACCAAGTAATATTAGCTTTCTCATCTTATCTCTGAACTCTTCCTGATCCGTCACCCTTGCAAAGAGCTTCTACTTCACTGAGTCTAGAAAGGTTAAAGTCTCCATTAATAGTATGCTTTAAGCATGAAGCAGCGACAGCAAAGTTGATTGCATACTGTTCATCATCATAGTGGCCTAAACCATAGATTATTCCAGCGGCAAAGCTATCTCCTCCACCAACACGGTCAACGATATCTGTAATGTCGTAATGTCTTGAGAGATAGAAACCTGTCTTTCCAGAAAGTGCAGCACTCCATCCATTATGGTCAGCGCTCTTACTCTCTCTAAGTGTAATTGCAACATACTGAACATTTGGATACTGGCTCTTTACCTTTTCTGCAAGTGTCTTATAAGTATCTGTATTTAAGACGCCACTTGTAACATCGCTATCAGCTTCAATGCCAAGGCACTTCTGAATATCTTCTTCATTAGCAATAACACAGTCAGCATACTTAACAAGCTCTCTCATTACTTCCGGAGCGCTCTTGCCATACTTCCAAAGCTTCTTTCTGTAGTTAAGGTCTATTGAAACAGTTGCACCCATCTTCTTAGCAGCCTTCATTGCGCAAAGTGCACAAGAAGCAGCATTCTGGCTAATAGCAGGAGTAATTCCTGTTGTATGGAACCAAGTAGTTCCACTAAGAGCCTTTTCCCAATCAAAATCTTCAGGAGTAGCCTTGCTAATAGCAGAGTCAGCTCTATCATAAACGACTAAAGAAGGTCTCTGAACAGCACCTGTTTCAAGGTAGTAGATACCAAGTCTTCCGTCTTTAACCATATTAATATAGTTTGTTCCAACTCCATATTTCATGAGTTCTCTCTTACAAGCTTCACCAACAGCATTATCTGGTAATGCAGTTATAAATTCTGTCTTCTCACCAAAGATTGAAAGAGAAACTGCGACATTAGCTTCTCCACCACCGAACGTAGCCTCAAGCTGTGGGCTCTGGAATAATCTTTCGTGTTCTGGGCTTCTTAAGCGAAGCATAATTTCGCCAAAGGTAACATATTTTTTATCAGGCATTTATATTTCTCCCTTTAAATTTTTTTATTTATTTTGCTTTTTGGGTTTCAATGAGTCAACATTATGTCTGAATCTTCACTGATTAAGTCGCTTTTCAATGTTATAATAACGTAAAAATAGGAGTATAAAAATGAAAGAAACCGAATTATTCAACTTTTTTCATACTTTAGGTATCGTTCCTGTTGTCAAGATTGATGACAGTAAAAAAGCTACAGCACTTGCCGGAGCAATGGTTCGTGGAGGAATCAACTGTGCAGAAGTAACTTTCAGGACAGATGCGGCAGAAGAAGCTATCCGCTTGATGGTAAAGGCATATCCTGAAATGGTCATTGGTGCTGGAACTGTTCTTAATCCTGAAACTGCAGAAAGAGCAGTTAAAGCAGGCGCTTCATTCATAGTATCTCCAGGCCTAGATGAAGATACAGTTAGATGGTGTCAGAAACATGAAGTTCCAATCACTCCGGGCGTATGCACAGCTAGCGAAGTACAAAAAGCTGTCAACCTTGGCCTTAAGACACTAAAGTTCTTCCCTTCTGAATCTTCAGGTGGAGTAAAGATGCTTAAGGATCTCTCTGGACCATTCCCTTCTGTTCGCTTTATGACAACAGGTGGCATTAATCCAGACAACCTTGCCGACTACGCAAAATGCCCAACTGTCTTAGCTGTTGGTGGAAGTTGGATGGTAAAAGCTGATTTAATCAATAACGATAGATGGGATGAAATTGAAGCTCTCTGCAGAGAAGCAGTAATGAAGATGCAAGGCTTTGAATTTGCTCATATGGGCATTAACGCTAGTAATAAAGATGATTCACTAAGAATGACAAAGTCATTTGAAGCATTAGGAATGACTACAAGCGAAACATCTAAGTCTTATTTTATGGATAAATCTATCGAACTAATGAACTTTAATGGTCCTGGCACACATGGCCACATTGGATACAAAGTAAACAATATCGATAGAACAATGGCATATGTAAAAAAGCTTGGATATACAATTAATGAAAGCTCCTTCTCTTATGATGCAAAGGGTAAAGTAAAGCTCTTCTATATAAACGAAGAAATCGGAGGCTTTGCTATCCACTTCATCCAGAAATAAAAGAATATACCTAGGGCTGTTGCAAAAAAACAATGGCCCTATTTTTTTAACAAAAACCTAAGTAATCACACAAAGTGCATAAGATTTATCTTAGTTCTAATCATTTAATAAAACATTTCTTCTAATTTCCTATTTTTCTTTCATTTTTCTCTGACATTT
>JBNMJW010000042.1:0-15356 GCA_050874025.1 Candidatus Ornithospirochaeta sp. | reverse complement strand
TTTTGAGGGGTGAAAAACTTGATAAATAAAAGATTCGGAGGAACATATTATGAAGAAAGCTTTAACAGTATTTCTTGTCGCGCTTCTCTCTCTTGTGAGTCTTTTTGCTCAAGGAGCAGCAGAAGCAGCATCTAGTTCAAAGACAGAGATTATCGTTTTTGCAGCTGCGTCAATGACTGAGACACTCAACACAATCAAGACTATGTATGAAAATGCTAACCCAAACGTTACTATTGTTAGCACTGGGAAATTAGAGCCATTAAACAACGGGAAATAAGGGCCACTGAGCAACGGGAAAAAAGAACCACATAAAAATGAAAAATAACAACCACAGATTAGTCTTTCTTCGGTTATTCTAGGTTAGTTACCTAGCGAGAGAACAACGTTCTCCTTGTTCATTTTTACAACTTTTCTCTCTTTTCCCCTGTAACTACTACCGGTGAAGTGTAGGCAAATTGCCTTATCCTCAAGCTTATCTAAGAGGTTTTCAAGGGAATCCTTATCCTCGAAGAACTCATCCCACTTATCAAGATCTTTATTGGTGGTAATCACTATGCTTCCTTTGTCCTTGATCTCGAAACTATTGACGACCTGAAATAGAACCTGAGTTTCAATTCTATTGAAGGTATCATGGCCAACTTCATCTATTATAAGACAGGTGTAACGAGCGAGATTTTTGATGAGATTCGCCTTTGTTCCAAGCTTTGTAGCTCTTTCAACCTTTGACTTGAACTCATTAGCCGTAATGAAATATGTGGCATTTCGTGCTTCACAACACTTGTAGCCAATGGCCTCTGCAATGTGAGTCTTGCCATTGCCGACGTTTCCAACAAGGATGACATTCTTCTTTGCAGTTAAGAACGACAGTGTCTTCAGAGAATTAAGCGCTTCGATGCCTTCCTTTGTCAGTTGCGATGTATCGAAGTTATCAAAACTCTTCTCATCATGCTTTGGTAGTCCTGAACGTTTCTTAAGAGATCTTACCGATGCTTCATTCTCTTTATTATCAATGGCTTCGAGAAATGAAATAATTGTATCAAGTGCTACTTCTGATGCCTGGCTTTTCAATGCCCATGTGGCAACCTCACTTGAAGAGAAATCATCGTCAAGCCTTTTTAAAAGAGTCTCAATTCTCTCAAACTTTGTCTCTTTCTCATCTACCATAGTTTGACTCCTCTTCACTACAGATGCTAAAACGAGCGAAACGAGAGTTTCTAGCTGGCTGAGCAACTTGCGTCATTACTACTGTTACAGGCATTGTTGGATGCTCTTCCGGTTGGTCTGTAATATTTGCAATGTTCCACTGACCTTTACAGCTTTTTGGAGTTTTGCTCCAATCAACTACATAAGAGGAAAGCTTCTCAAATGTGTCTTTGTTCATGACATAGAGTTTTTCTCCTTCCCTCATTACTCTCGCTTTTTTATTACGGTAAGAGAGTGGCACTCCAAACTTCCTGCCTTCATAGTTAACGTAGCCGTCAAAACTGATGCTTCTCTCCGGAGCAAGATAATTCAAAAGAAGAGACATATCCTTAGTCAGGGAAGCACAGCCTTCAGTATAATGTACATCAATAGCAGCAGCATCTCTATCCTTGTATATAATGCGGTTCTTCTCACAACACCACTCAAGTGCAGCTTTGTTAAGTTCTGACAGGTTAACAAAACAACGGCCCTGTATAAAGTTTTCTTTGACGTATCTGACTAGTCGTTCTACTGCACCTTTTGTAAATGGATGTGCTACTTTACATAAACGGGTATTAAAGCCGAATGTTTTCTGAAACTCATTATAGTCGTGGTTGAAGATTGGATTACTTAATACATCACGACCAATAACCACACTCTTCATGTTGTCGGTGAGGACTTTTTCTGGTATTCCCATTACGCTGAAAGCATGGAGCATACCGATGAAGAGATTTTCCTGTTTTGCATTAGGAAAGAACTCGACGTAGCGCATGCCACAATGGTGACAGACCATTGCAAAACATGCACACTGCCATTCCTTACCATCGGCAGAAACCACTTTAACAAAACCCCAGTCCATCTGAAAACATTCTCCGGGATCCGTTGTGTAACGCATCCCTCTAGATTTATTCTCGTTTTGGCTAACTATTGCTCTTTCTGATGGAACAAGATCTTTCTTGTGTTCAGCAATATAGTCTCTAACAATCGAAATTCCTCCATTATAGCCGACACCTTTGAGTTCCTCGTAAATTACAACGGCATTTGTAATATTATTCATTAGTTTACTGTCTATTACACCCGTGAACCCCGAGAGTTTCTTACTCCCTTTCTTTCTTCCCCGTGCCTCGTCAACAATCCATATGTAACAGTGTTTCTGCCAGACTCTCAGCTTTCCTCGTGAAAGTCCCGTCTGACGCTCCAATTCTGCAAGATTCGGTTTTTCACCTTTCTCATTAAACAATTTTGCTGCATGTGTTAATATTTCAATAATGGCATTTTCATCTTTCATTTAATCTCCTTCGACTAATCTGTGCTTGTTTTAGTTTTAGAAGATTCTTGCAAGTGTGAAAATGCTTTTTCTCGTTTTGGGCCTTTCAATTAGAATAGGCTTCCTCTGCTATCGAGTAGACCTTGTATATGAAATTCTATTATATGTTCTCTTCTGTATGTCTATTGCTTAATTTGGCGATTATTTTCCGATGAAAATTGGTTGCTTTTTACCGATGGAAAATGGCTATTTTATCCCGTTGTCAACAACTCTTCAAGACCTCCTGTAATTTCAACAACACAGCTTGCAGAAATATTTGGATTGTTCCTGCTCTGCACAGTAACTCTTGTACTTCCAGGAGCCTTAACAGTCAAAAGATACTGATTCTGGTTATCTGGATTTGCTCGTCCTGTAATTATACCTGTATTCTCGATAGTCCAAATATATTGGTCCACAATCGCATTACCTGATGCATCCTCACTTCTGGCAGTGATACTGTAAGCTTCTCCTGTAGGATATGGAGGATTAATTACAAGTTTGGTTGTGGTAAGTGTGATATTTCTTACAAGGGCAGCAGCATCGGATGATGAAACAACCTTTACGTTTACTGAAGTCTGGATAGATGCATTGTTTACACTTGTGGCTGTAACAGTTGTAAGCCCCTTGCTAAGTGCAGTAATAGTCGCACCTCCCTCCTTTGAAACAACTTTCACATTACCATTGTCAGTTATCCAATTTAGGCTTTTATCAATGGTATCAGAAGGATAATAAATGATAGAGATTTCCGCATCATTGCCTTCAACCATTGTTATACTTGATGACTCTGGAGATATCTTTCTCAGCGTAGCTCCTGGATTCTCCCCCTGTTTGTAAGCCCATATCTTAAGATTGGCTACAATCGATGGATCATCAGCAGATACAGCTATGATATTTGCGATTCCAGATTTAAGAGCTGTTATTTCAATATCATTTCCCATTGCATTGATCGAAACGATGTCTGTATCCAATGTACTCCAGTTTACAAGTCTGCTGCTTGAAGAACCATCAGACATATATACTTTTGCACTCACGGCATCCGTGGTGCCTACAAGAAGCTCTATTGAGCTCTTTGAGAGTGTAATGTAAGAAGGAACTGGTGCTGGCTCTTCATTTTCAAGAACAGTTACACTGATATTTGCTGTAACTGCAGGATTATCCAAACTTGTTATCGTTATATCTGCAGAACCTGGCTGAACACCAGTGGTAATAACTGTCGTATCACGAATCGTTACAGAAGCATTCGAAGATGAAGAGGATGCACTTATTCTTTTCTGAGATGTCCCTGTTGGCAGGAAGGATACTCCGGATTCAACGCTTCCTCCTACAGTAGTGAATACAGAAGAATAATCAGGAACTATATATGTTATCTTGCTACCAGGTGTTTCTCCTTTTTTATACACCCAAACTTTCAACTCAGCAGAGATAGAAGGATCCAAAGAGTACACTGCCTTTATAGTAGCAACGCCAGAAGAAAGTCCATTAATTGTTACAGAATTACCAGATGAATTTAAAGAAACAACTGTAGTATCTAATGTAGTAAAGTTTATCGTGCCTTCAATTTCATCTCCACTCGCATTATGCAAAGCTCCAGTTACATTCTTTGACTCCCCTTCAAGTATTTCAAATGAACCTTCTGATAGTGTGATATATGAAGGATTATCCATTTCCTCCACAACATTAACATTGATCGTTGCAGACACACTGCTATTTGATGTACTTGTCAGTGTAATTACAGAAGAGCCTACTGCATTACCTGTGATGACTAATTCTGATTCTGAAGATGAAACTTCAATGTTGGCATTGGAAAGTGATACAGTATATCCAGTCTCCGTTGTTGTAGTTGGAAGATAGGAAATACCACATGTAACACTAGAGCCTTTTGCAACAGAAAGCGATGAATACTCAGGAGAAATATACTTTATGCTATCATCTCCTGGGATATTACCTGAATCATATATCCATACTTTAAGTTCTGCCTTAACAGCAGGATTTTCATCTGCGGTGATAGTAACCGTTGCGACACCAGGAGATAAACCTTTGATCTCTGCACTATTTCCATCAGAAGAGAGGATAATCTTATCATTGTCTGATGTACTCCATGTAAGACTTCCATCCCCTACTTCGCCTGTTGTGAGATAAATAGTTGCTGAAACACTCCTTGTCTCATCTTTTTCAAGCTCCATCGATGTTTCAGAAAGTTTGATATAGGAAGGAACAACCAAAGAATCACTAAGCACATTCACGTTTATCTTTGAAGATACAGAAGGGTTATTGGAACTTCTGATGATTACTTCAGAACTACCTTCTCTGTTACTTGTAATCGATATAGTGGAGCTATTTCCCACAGCAGAGATAACATCATTTGTAACTGATACTGTTATATCCTTTTCTGTTGTATCTGAAGGAAGGAATGATATCGGTACATCTATTGTCCTTCCAATTCTCATTGAAACAGAAGTTGATGAAGGAACAATGTATTTTACTTCACTGCCAGGCTTTTCTCCTGCCTTATAAATCATCACATAGGCACTTGTCTGGACAGACGGGTTAGAAAGAGCTGTAGCAGTAATCAAAACAGGTTCTTCAGTTGCACTCTTTGCGTTTACAATTATCTCTGTTCCCTCATGGTTTAAAACCTTCGTTTCCACGTTAGAAGCACTCGAAGACCAAACAAGAGGTGATGTTCCGACTGTTCCATCAGCAAAGATTACTTTTGCACTTATTCCTGTAGACTTTCCTTCCTCAAGAGATAATGAAGATGGGTCAAGAACTATTCTCTGAATTGATAAATCCGGCTCCAAATATGGATCGAAGACTGCTATTCGAACATATGAAGAAACCTCAGGATTAACAGAGCTTCTTGCTATCAAGTCTGCACTTCCTGCTTTTTTAGCTCTGACTTCAACTATTTCCCCATTTGAAGAAATATCGATTGCATCTGAAGATGTTGACCAGGAGATTCCCTTATCAGTCGTCTCAGAAGGAAGGTAATCTGCTTTGAACCATAAAGTCTTCCCAATAGGCACGGAATTGGTCATCTGCGGTTCTTCAGCATCATAGGAAAGACTTCTTGCCTTTGCTGCAACAGGAGGTGTATAGGGTGAAATTAGAATATCCGAGATGGCATTACCGACAGAGACTCTGCATACTTCCTCAATTGCATTTGCAGGATCATAGCTGGAATAACCTTCAAGTTTAGCTTTTACTTCTGCATATCCTGTTTTGTTTGGAACTATTGTTACACTCCTTCCATTGGGACGGATTGAAACAATCTCCTCATCAGAACTGGACCATGTAAAATAACCTTCATTATATTCAAGATTATACCCATCATAGGCTATTGCACTTATTTCTGCAGAAGATCCTCCTGGAGCAAGCTTTAGATATGAAGAAGAAAGAGAAATATATCTTGGACTTGTTTTTGGAAGCTCCATTTCACTAACAGTTATTCTACAGCTTGAAGTCTTTGTAGAGCCATCATCAGAAGTGACTTTAAGCGTTATTGTGGCATTTCCTGGAACACCCCCTCTGATTGACACTTCAGTTTCTGTGCTTTGGATGATATCAACAACATTTGTATCAGAGCTTTCCCAAACAGAATACTTAAGCTTTGCCCCTTCAGGGTAGATGTTTACCTTTATCTTAGCTTCTTCCCTTTGCCCTATTGTAAGTGTTGTCTTGGAAAGAGAAATATCTTCAATAGCTCCAGGATTTACAGTAATCACTACAGTCTTTTTAATATCAGAGTTTGATGTATCATAAGCTGTAAGAACTATATCGCCTACTTTCTTTACTCTGAAAGAAACCTGATTTGCTGTTGATGATACTACTTCCACACTTTCCGATGGAGAGAAGGACCACACTATGTTTGTTGAATTTCTTTCAGTATTATCCTTCTGGTAAGTTTTGGCAGAAATCGTAAATATTTCATTATCATCAAGATCTGTCATGATTGAGCTTTTAGAAAGTTCCAATCTGTGACAGTTTTTAACTCCATATAAATCAGGCATTGCACATGATGTTAGAAGCAAAATTGATATAGATAAGATTATCAAAGGTAATCTTTTCATCTGTTAACCTCCTTGTATGGTGTAAGTGTGAGTGTGTCTGTTACTAGAAGAGATATCTTTCTTCCTGGTCTGACTCTTAAAGTCGGTTGTCTTTCAATTACTTTAGAGAGATATTTCTGTCCTGCTGTTTGGACAGTGCCTGTAAAGGAATCAATAGCAGTAAGTCCAGCGTTGGAAACTCCTGCATTCTGGCTTTGGATTATCACTTCATCAACTGTAAGATCCAAAAGAGATGCAAGCATTGCAGCGCCAAGCATAGACCAGAAATGATTGTCAACTTTGTCCTGGTATCCTGAATAACCTTGCGCATCAATTCCTGGAAGACCTGGAAGCTTAAGAACAAAACCATCAGGACGTACCATCTGAGTCCATGCAACAAGTGCCCTGCTCTGTCCCCATGAAACAGAACTATCATAAGTAGCAATGAGCCTTGTTCCTTTAGGGATTAAAAGAACTGTACCAGTCAAGGTGTCATAGACATTTTGGCTCACTTGAGCAACTATCTGCCCTGGAAGATCAGAATTAAGGCCTGTGATAAGAGTCATGTTAATTACAGTTCCAGAAGCAAGATCATTTGTAGTCAGCTGACTGGAACCTGAAGAAGATGAGAAACTGCTCATAAAGCTTTTCTTCGAGTCCTGCATATTCTGTGTTTCGTATGATGTCTGTGTCTTTGATTGAGATGCAATTGCAGCAGCAAGTGCAGCTGTAGATTCATAAGGTCCTGTGGAAGAAGAATTTGAAGATGAACTGCTGGTTTTGGGTACAGAGTTTGAAATAGCAGAACCTTCGATATTTGCCTTTATTCCAGGAAGAGTCATTTCTTTCATGGCAGTACCTGTTATGTTTGGAGCAGGATTAGTGTTGGAAGCCATGACGGAAGTAGTTGGGACAGGGATCTCTTCAACTGTCTGTGGACCTGAAGAAATTTCATTTGTCTTTTCAAAAGTCTTCTCTTCTTTTGTCTGTTTATCCATTCCTTTTGGGGTATTGGCAAATATGGAACCTACAATCGGATCATCATTGATAATTGGTGTTGCAACTGCAATTATTCTCTTCTCTTCTTCCTTATCGACTTCAGTCATGGATCCATCTTCAAGAAGTCTGTAGACATCACCTTCAGGAGTAATTACATAATCGCTGTTTCGAGTTCTATCCTTGATGATGAAAGATCCCGAGGAGGACAGAGAATACGATATATCATCATCTGTTTCAGATGGTTTGAATACATCAGGATACATAATGGAAGCTGGAGCCAAAGCTGGTTCCACTTCTCTTTTCTGCCTTTCTTTCTTCTCCTGTCCAGCAGCAACTTCAAATAGTATAAATCCTGATATCAGAAGAAGAACTACACAAAGTGCTATTATTCTGAGTGCCTTGATATTGATTTTCGTCATAGTCACTTCCTTGTGATAACAACCTTCTCTTTATTGCTGCTGTCAGTGAATGCCATCAGGAGGAAGGCCTGTTTGTCTTCAAGTACGAAATCTACGATGTACATATTCCCCTGGACTCTGTAGTTGGTAACTTCAAGCTTTGAATCGGAGCTGTTTTTTGAAGGAAGGAGATAGAGAGCAGGAGCCCCTGCAGAAGTGGAGAATCGTGGATCCATCTGGAAGTATGTTTTGCTTCCATCTGAATAAACTGCTGTAGGTTTCCATACCAAGGAAGATTTACCTTCTATCTTGTAGTTGAAATCAATCTTATCAGCTGAGACAAACAGCTTGCTTTGACTTTCAGATGACTGGGAATTACTGGTTCCCGATGAGAATGTAAATGAAGATGGATAACGGAATCTAACACCCAGCATGTAGATTTTTTCCGTACTTCTGAGAGTCAGATAGTATGTTCTTCTATTTGTCGGGATTACCATTGTGGTAGAAAGGCCTTCAACACTTGGACGCAGAAAGAGATGCGTTACAGGCTCACCGTTTTCTATGGAAATGGATACCATGAACTGCCAGCGGGAGGGATCTCCGATTGCTGCATCCCCTGATATTTCCTCCCCCGGTTCAAGTCTTAGGTCTGTTACAGAAGTCGGACTGGTAATAATTGTATATATCTCACCATCTTGGAAGTCATATTCAGCAATTGTATTTGTAAAGTCAAAAACACTTTTTACACTCTGAACCGATTCTTCAGCAGCATTTTCAACCAATTCCTCATCGCTCATAGGGGTCTTCAAAGTACTCTCATCAACAATCATTCCTTTATCTGGAAATACATATCTGATTGTCTCTATTGGGATATAAACCTTTTCCGGCTCACTTATCATAGGTTGGACTTCAACCATACTCTGAAGCTGTTCCTGGCTGAGTTTTGTTGTGCATCCTGT
Organism: Candidatus Ornithospirochaeta sp.; assembly: GCA_050874025.1. GTDB lineage: Bacteria > Spirochaetota > Spirochaetia > Sphaerochaetales > Sphaerochaetaceae > Ornithospirochaeta. The sequence continues at coordinate 6,463 of JBNMJW010000042.1, read as the reverse complement.
AAGCAATAAGATACAGAAAGCTGTTATCATCATAGTTTTTTTCATTTTCAAATCTCCTTGATGGCTGAAATGGATATGTCAGTTACATAGAATCCAAGAGGATTCTTCTCTCTTTGATCTTCATTTCTTGGTTTGTAGATTGTTGTTCCTAGGATTGCTCTGTATCTTTTGTCGCTTATGAGAGCACCTGTTTGTACGCCAGTAACAGTTTCTCTCCAGTCAATTTGCCATGAGTCAGAGCTGAGTTTTGAGATGTTATAAACATCCACCATAACTCTCTCTGTTGCCCCTCTGTTGACAGGATCGGTCTCCAGGACAAAGTTTTTTATCTGATCTGCAGCACTCTGATCCATCATTGAGTAAACAGAGAGAAGACGCTTGGAATTAACATTCCTATCAGTGGAAACACTTCTTAAATTCTCAATGAAAGTGGAAAGTATCTGCCTCTTTATCAAATCGTTAGGCTCATAGTCCTCAGCACTGTATAAACCATTTGGATTCAAATATACCTGGCCGGATGATGCTGAAACCTCAACGACATAACCTTGTCTTGGACGAGAGCCGATATAGCAAATGATTCCAGCCATCAATGCAACAATAAGGAGGAGAAAAACAGAAAAAGTCCTCCAAAGTGCTGCCTTAACAGAAAGCCTCGATACAATCATGTTGTACTTTGATGCCATTGGCCTATTCTCTTCATTGTTGTACTTTTTCATAAAAGACCTCCATCAATTCCTTCCTTGTGCATTACTTTTATATGTGTCACCCTTCTCCCTTTTGGAGTCATTGAGACTTGGACGATAGCATCCAAAGCCTCTTCAACCAGTTCGGGAAGAGGTGAAGTTGAAACTTCCATAATCAGTGTTTTAAATCTAAGAGGAACGGCTTCTGGACTGTTTGCATGTATAGTACCTATTCCTCCCCTGTGTCCTGTGTTCCAGGCTTTAAGAAGCTCAAGGGCAGCTCCATCTCTTACTTCGCCTACAATAATTCTGTCAGCATCAGACCTCATTGATGAAAAGACAGCATCACGAGCTGTAAACTTGGTACTATCAACAACAATTTGTATGTTATCTGGGCATGGGGAGAGATTAAGCTCCTTGGTATCCTGAATAACAAATAGTCTTTCTGTTGAAGGAATCTCTCTGATTAAAGAATTAGCAAGTGTAGTCTTTCCGGATCCCATTCCTCCAGAAATAATGATATTTTTCTTTCCTTTTACGAGTGCAGAAAGCAGGAGATGCTGTTTGTCATCAACGACTCCACCTTCTTCAAGCTCATCAAGGGATACATCGAGCATTCCATGTTTTCTTATGGATATTGCAGGAGCATCAACAACAGGAGGAAGAAATATTTGAAATCTTAGTGCTGGATTATCCCAAGCTGCAGGTACTACAGGGGACGATGCTGATGCATCATTGTTTGTACTTGACGCCAAAAGTGCAGCAACTGTCTCTATATCCCTATTTTCAAAACATAGGTCTACTTTTCGTCTGTTACCATCTATTCCTTTTGTATAGATGGTTCCATCAGCATTTACATGCAAATCAGTTATCAGTGGATTTTCAATGATTTCAAACAGAGGCTTAAGAATTGTCTCTACGGATACTTTTACTCTTTCTTCGATTACTTTTAATCCTTCATACTTCATATAACCTCCGTTTGAACCAAATCATCAGTTTCATCCAATGAATCAGGAACATATCCATCATCTATACTCTCCAAGATCTCCTCATCTGCACTTATGAAGCTTGTGAGAGACGGATCAATTGTGGTGTTCTTATCGCTTTTCAGGATTGAATCTGTAGCAGATTTAGGCTTATCGCTCTTAGGACTTTCCTTTACACTCTTAAATCCAAGAAGGATGTCCTTATGTGGAGATGAGAATACTTCTTTTTCAGTCGATAAAGAAAATACAATCGAAGACCTCTTTGCAAATTCAGGTTCTTCATAATAAAGAATTCTCTTCGCCTTATATGGCTTTTTTGATGGGATGATTACTAGAACTTCATCACCAGGCTTTGTTGATATTTCAGAAGGAGTCATTAATGGCCTTGCAACTTCTGATGCGTTAATAGAGTACGATTCAGCTCCAGCTACACTCTGTTTTCCTGATTTCGAAGCCTTTCTCATCAATAAAGTGGTTGTACCAAGAATATCTGAAAAATATTTGGCATTTTCAGGATCCTGAATCTTTAGGACGCTAAGAATAGTATTATCAATGAAAACCTTTGCTTTTTCTTTACCATAAATTGCCTGAAGCTGAGAAAGAGACTGAATTGCAAGAACATAACATATTCCATAACCACCCATGATGGATATGGATTCCTGAATCTCCGCAAAGTTTCCAAGCTGAGAGAATTCATCAATCATCATCAAAAGCTTTCTGTTTCTTGAACCAGCCCAGTTTGATGATAGGTTCTTGTTTATGACAGAGAAGATCATTCTTGTAAGAGGAGAAGTTGCAACGATATCAGTTACAGAAACTGTAAGGTAAATACTCACTGGACGTTTTCCGTTTACCAGCTCATCAATAGTAAAATATGAATCTGATGTAATGATATCAATGGTCGGACGAGCAAAGATCTCAAGAGGAATTATTGCAGAAGATACACAGCTGGAAAGTGTAGTACCAGCAAGAGTTGCAAAGCCGTTACAGTCTGAAATGCACTTATCAATTGTCCTTTGCATTACAGGATCATCAGTTTTGAGAGAGCTGAATTTTGTTCCCATTTCAGAAAACCTCTCTCCTTCTGCTCCTGTTAATACCCTATAAACCTGTCCCAATGTCTTTTGTTCTTCAAAAAGAATTACATAAAGAATACCTAAAGCGATGATTACTCTTGCAGAGTTTGCAAAATAAGGCTGGCTTTCAGATGGATTTGGAGGAAGGATAATATTTGCAAAGTTTATTGCATCACTTACAAGATTTTCTCTTGGCCTTATGAAATCTAACGGATTGAAATGTGAATACTCAGGATTAGAAGGATCAATTCTGATTATCTTGGAAAACTTACTTCTGTACCCTGCTGTCTTTTGAAAGTTTTCACCTTTAGGATCAAAAACTATTACGCTGTCCTTCCAAGAAAGAAGCGTGCTGATTATAGTTCCTGTACCTTTACCACCTCTGGTTGAAGAAATAAGAGTGAGATGGTTTTGTGTACTATCAAAGTCATAACCAACCATATACTTTCCCTGTTTTTTATAAGCCCATCTATCAGGAGCCTTTTCATAGAGAGAAGCATCATAGCTTTGAGCCAAAAGAACTATATTTCTATTTGGCAGTTTTTTCCTTTCGATGAAGAGCTGCAGATCCTTCATCTCATTATCCTCTGCAAAAAGTGCAGTTCCATGAGAATGATGATTACGGTTTATCCAATGACGATGATATTTTCCGAGGAGAGTAATGAAGAATGCAGTTTCTATGATGTATAGTCCGGCAAGCACTATTAGCAATAGATAATAGTCCTGAGAGAGTTTTGTTCTCCATACTTTCAGGAACTTAATGTATCGCAATACATCCAATGAAACAAAGCCATAGCTGTAATAACTCAAGGCTCCCATCACAATGCAGGAAAAGAGTATTTGCATTAAAAAAAGGAGTACATATCCGATCATAGGCCATACTCCTCAGTATCAATGCGAGGAACATCATATGCCTTGTTATGTCTGTTTGTGAGACTCTTCCATGAGAGTTTCACCCTGCTTCCTACATTAAGTTTTGAGTAATGGGCATAGTCTAGGACCTGCTCATGATAAAACTGTCTTCCATCATCAGACTCAACAATAAAACCTACCCTATCATTTAGTTCATCAATAACAGACTTCTTTACAATCTTTCCTGTGATGACAGTTCTTTGACCTTTACTGCTTGAGAAGAGATTTATCTTATCGCTTCCAACATTGAATGATGGATCAACTTTTCTAATCTTTGATGCATCAAAAAGCTTGCTCTTCCAGTTTTCACCGATAATGTATCCACTCTTAACCTTGATTACACCGATATCCATAGAAGAGAGTTTTTCCAGTCTTTTTCTAACAAGGTCTCTCTTTTCCTGTTGTATTTTTCCAAGTGCATCCAAAGATAAAAACCCATTGAGTGTAGTCTGTTTTTCGATAATGGCATCGAGACTTGTAAAACCAATTACATCAATGTTTTCAAGCATTTTCTTAAGAAGATCATTCGGATACACATAGCCTCTGATTCTTGTTGCGAGTTCTTCAGCCTTTTCTCTAAGTTCAGTCTTAATAATCTTTGGACTGATATATAAAGGAGTATCAAAAGACAGACCTTCACCATCTTCACGAGATATGACAACGTGAGTATGGGGATGATCTGTATCTCGATGTTCAACAGCAAACCATACAAGCTTTCTGCCAAGCATGTTCTCTAGTGTGCAAATAACTTTTCTTGTAAAATCTTCTCCTGTAAGCGATGAATCTTCAGGAGAGATGATGATTTTGAATACTTTCTTTCCTTTCATCATCTCTTGGGCAGTCTTCTCATCAATCTCACCCTTTTTACTTCCATAACCAACGATTCCATCGTATTTAAAGGCATAAGCAACCGATGATTCCGTATTTGACTTAACCTTTGACTTGGATCCATAACGGGTATAGGAAGCCTTGATTGTAACCTTTTGCTTATAGCAGACAGAGCTCCCGTTTTTTATGAAACCGTCCCTATCTACAAGGATTTTTGCCCCCTTATCCTTTTCTGCCATGAGATATGGATTGTAGTAAATTTTTAACGGTCTTAATCTCTTTGTAGGATTTTTATCGTTGTTCTTTCCCCATCTGAGGTATTCCTGGTCCAGATAATTCATTTATTCCCCCAGAAGGTTATTGCCAGTATCACTAGCTATTGATGACTGTCCAGGAGAAGGCATTCCTGTACCAGATGATCCACCCAAGTTGATATTTGGAAAATCATTTCCACCACCTCCTCTATGAGGCATCGTAGGACGATGATTCCATAGGAATTTGGACATCACCATCATTGCAGCACCTGCAGACTTAACTGCTTCTCCTGCTGCATCATGCATAGTTGGCTGACCAACTATTACAGCTTTAGCTATCTCTGGCCCACGTAAAACCAAGTATGCAAACATTACGGACTTTAAAATTACTGTCGGCATGATTGTCCAGATGGAAGATGGGTATTGGTACATTGCAACACCCCAGGTGTAGGCCTCTGTACTCCTGAAAATCACGTCAGAAGCAGTAACGACAAAAGCCATTACAAATATCTTGATACCTTGCCCGAAAAGAGCTTTGAATACCCCTTCTCCAAGAAAGGAAGTCGGTTTAAATAGTTTGAATGGTAAGACAAAACAAGAAACTACCATCAAAAGGTAAAGCTCTATGATTGCAATGGAGAAAGATATCATTACAAAGATAAACAGAAACTGCATTATGAACTTGAGAGCTGAATAAACTAAATGTGTACCAGTTCTGAGCATTACAAGATGGAACCAATAAGGAAGCCAATCGCCGACCTTGCTTATTCCAAAATCTATTTGTGAAACTATCGACTCGTATGCTGTATCATAGCTATCGATATAATGCTCAAGTGGTGCTATAGCCAAATCATAAAATTCAGCGACCATGCTTGGCTGCAGACTTTGATTTGTAGAAGTACCACTTCCACCAATAAAACCTGCCTTTGCAAACAAGTTTCCTATCATGGATGTCATCCATGGCAAAAGGTTTATAAGTTCTATGATTATGAATACAGAGATAATACGCCAACAAATCTCACTGTTAGGCATCGCTCCCCTATTCTGAGTAATCATCATTAAACCTAAAATCGTTATCTCAAGGATCAAAAGTCCTGTTATGAGAGCTGGAATGACACCTTTATGAATATTAAGAAATCCAGTAATAAATGAAGATCTAAACTGCTCTGTGACACTATCAGCCAAACGGCCTGCAACTACCATTGCACTTCCTGTTGCTGCAGCTTCTGCTGGCAATTCTTCAGGGGTAGTTGTTTCCTGCAATCCGTTTGCAAAGAGAGATGTTGATACAATCAGAATAAGGATGATAAACAGTATTTTCTTCATGACTTCACCTCCCATCTTGTTTCTTTGAAGAGCTTCAGCTGATCTTCCGTAAAGCAAAAATCAACACACATAAAGTGTTTATTGTCCTGTTTGATGAGATAATCACGTTTAGGAGATAACCTTGAAATAAGTATCAGCTCTTCATCCGTAACACCTACTGTCTTGTATGTATTTCTTAGGGCCTCGGTATTGGCTCCGGCAGTAGGCAGATAAATACTTGTAAAGACAGATGCAGTAACAGTCTTTAATACATCTTCAGTAAGCGTCATTTAAATCGATACAGATTTTCTATCTCCCTATGATCTATCATTAAGTCATAGGAGAAACAAACAAATGACAAACGTTAACATCTACACAAAAGAACAAAGAAAGGCTTACGTCGATGGTTGGAAAAATAG